>CAZWYZ010000048.1:0-415 GCA_964638785.1 uncultured Pseudomonadales bacterium | reverse complement strand
TGCGATATTGCTTACTGCACTGGTCTTTTGGCAAATCATCTGGCGAGGGAACTATGAGATCTCGGTGAATTTACTGGAGGAGTTTTGGAACCAAAACTTAGTCAATCTTTTCTCGACACCACTGACATTATCTGAGTGGATTGCATCGGCGATTATTTTATCCGTTATTAAGATGTGTATCACGATTACTGTTTGCGTCATTGCAGTCTACTTTTTGTACGCAACCAATATCTTTACACTTGGGTGGTATCTCATTCCGTTCGTTGCATCACTATTAATGTCAGGATGGATCATGGGATTTTTAGGATCCTCGATCATCATCTACTGGGGACAAAAGGTGCAGACGGTAGCCTGGACAATGGGATTCTTATTTGCTCCCTTCTCAGCAGTGTACTATCCACTCTCTCAACTCCCA
>CAZWYZ010000047.1:641-6963 GCA_964638785.1 uncultured Pseudomonadales bacterium | reverse complement strand
ACCATCTTGGACGGCTGAATCCTGTGAGAAGACGACTTTTTCATCATCATTTTGAAGTTTTTGTTTGGAACTCGGCATGTTTGGCAGTTTATCTTTTTGACTGCTAAAAGTCAATTGCAAAATGACAGGAATATATAATTTCCCGGTTGTTTTGGTGTTGATCTGGGGATGCGTCGCACTGTCTCTTTTTCGGTTTTAACCACTTGTCTTCATTCTTTATTTGCGCTAATAATGGACGATACAAACCATCATGTTCCAAAGTATTAACGAACGAGTCGAAGTTGCTGGGTCGTACGGGAAAGGACCGTTCCATCCAAGAAAAATGAAATGGAAAGGTCAAATTTTCGAGATCGAAAAAATCACTCTCATCTCTGATATCCGTGATGGAGATGTCAAAAAAAGACTCTACTCATTTACGAGTGGAAAAGAGTTGTATCGATTGCTGTTTAACAGAGATACAGAAATGTGGATGCTTGAGGAAATTTGGGTTGAGTAAGATCAGCCTGTCAGTAGTAGGAAACAGTGAAAGTACAGCTATCTATGCAGTTTGCTTCTCCATCAAGCCCGCAGCCAGTTGTTCCAGGTCGTAGGCTTATCTTTCATATTGATATCAACTCTTACTTTGCAACAATGCTTCAGCAAGAAAATCCTGCTTTACGAGGAAAAGTGGTGGGAGTGGTCAAAGGAGTGGGGAGAAGTTGTATTATTGCCTCTTCAAATGAGGCAAAAAAAGTAGGGATAAAAACAGGTTTTGTGGTCAAAGAAGCCAAAAAGATCGCTCCGCAGATAGTGTTGGTTCCAGCAAACTTTGACATCATGCTTTCTGCGACACGAAAGTTAAAAGATCTTTTCAGTGAGTTATCTCCTTCTGTTCATGTTTTTTCCTTGGATGAGGTGTTCCTTGATTTAACCGGTTGTGAAGGATTGATGAAGAATCAGCCAACTGTCTATGCACAACGAATCCAACAAAGGATTAAAGAAGTATTGGGAGAGTGGGTTCAATGCAACGTTGGAATTTCTCATAACAAGTTACTTGCAAAAATGGCAGGAGAGATTGGCCCGAAAGGAAGTGTTGAGACGATCGATGAGACGAATCTTGATGAAGTACTGACAGGTATCTCATTTCATGATGTGTGCGGCGTGGGTATGCGACTTGAAGAGAAATTGCGCTTACTTGGAGTAACGCATCCGATTCAGATTAACTTAATTGATGATGAGACACTCAATCAGTACTTTGGACCACATTGGTCAAAAGAATTACGTAAAGTCAGTCGTGGAGAAGAAACACACTTCTTTACGCATACGCGAGCCGTTCTCTATCAACAAAGTGTGGGAAGAACGATTACCGGATACAAGCTCTGTGATGATGAGTTTCAAATCCGCAGAGTACTCCTCAATTTGTTAGAGGAGGCAACTCATAAATTACGAGCAATGGATCTTTCCGGAAGAAAGATTGGGATTTCTCTGCATGGACATGATACCTATTGGAGCGAGCATCGAACGCTTCGATACTGGGTACGGCATACTGATGAAATTTGGAGCCTTCTCTACGATGGAATGTACAAGAAATGGGATCGGCAGTTTCCTGTTATTAAATTTGGTGTGTGGATCGGAGACTGTAAGCCGACACGCAGCACTCCACAGTCGCTTCTTCCCGAATGGTCAAAGCGAGAGAAAATCTATTCAATTGTCGATAAAATTAATGATAAATTTGGTTCTTTCACTGTAAAACCAGCGACATTGCTTGGTGGTCCAATTATTAAACCTGAAGTGACAGGGTATTTGGGGGATAGAATTTATCTAGGATTATAGATCTAAGCAGTTAGCCACGCTTTTTTGATGCTTGCTGTAAATCAGAAAAAGAAGGTTTTTCTACTGCTTCAATCATGTCAAAGTATACATCCTTTGGAACATCGCCTTCGAGATGAATAAATGGCTGAATGAGAATGCTATCCGACTTTATATCATGCACAAACTCCACTCCATAAAGTAGTTTTGGTTGCTCACCCTCAGAAGGGTCGATCTGAGTCCCAAGGAATGGAACATGGTGTTGAAATTCGTGTTTTGCGACTTTTTGAGATTGATAGTCGACAACTCGATTCATGACTTTTTGTATTATTGAGTCAATATGGAGTATGTTGTTCGATTTCTCACCCGTCAGCCACTTCCCTAGGAAAGAGTCTTTTGAAACTTCGGCAAAGGACAGTCCGAGTAACGTGGGGTAATCATGAGGATTTTCGCAAACCACCTGATTTCGTCGGAGCTCAATTTTGGGAAATTGAATGGAATCCATGGAAGAAGACAGAGCTTCCTCAAATTTGGCCTCGTCTTCTTTCTCTCTTTGCATCTCTTCAATAGTGTGACCAGTTGAAGGATCGAGTGTTTCATCAGGAGCGTTTTTAACTGCAGATTTTACTCTTCGCTTAAGATTTGACAAAAATTGTTCTTGTTGATTAAGAAGCGCCTGTTCTTGTTGATTAAGAAAATCCTGCTCTTGAGAAGATTGATCCATATCCATTTGAATGTACAGTATACCCACACAGAGTGCAAATAGTTCCTTCAACAGTGCTCCACAACTCATGAGATACGTTAGGATTTATGCTGCGGATGAAACTTCCTGGATCTTATCCTTGTATACAGCTTCTTTGTTAAATAATCCGGAGAAGAAATCTGAGACATTGACGCTGGATACGGATACCTGCGAAAGAAGCTGTTGCAACCATTCTGGCATAGCTTCCGTATTTTCTGTTTCCTGATTCATGTCAACCATCCCATGATCAAGATTGTATTGAGCATTACACGCTAGACACATGGTATGGTCACCGCACTGACCAACCCAGTGTGCAGTATGCGTGCCTGCCTGACAGTATTTTCCGGCAGGGTAGTACTTGATGACATCTCCAATCCAGTTTGGATTGATGGCATATTGCGCAGCGAAGATGCGAGCTTGCTCTTCTGAAATCATATCGTTGTCGCGCAATAAACCAATCGCATTTTGAAGATCAATTCGTGTCTCTCCGGAAAATACGAGGCGTTCACCAAACACAGATCGCAGTGAGTTGGAGCTGATACGACCGATTGATGCCTGGACTCCACCAATCACGCTACACTCAATCATGCTTTCAAGTCGAAGCGGTATTGATGCAAGATGGCCATAAATGGAAGCAACTGAAGTATCAATTTTTTGAAGATGATCCTTTGGGTTACGGGCAATCTCTCTATCATCAAGAATTGATTGGTACTTGGAAAGCATTTTCCGTTTGGGAAGTTTGTCTTTGAGTCCAAGTGCAAAGGCAATGTAGCGTGAAAACACTTCATTGCGTTCTTGTGAGCTGGGAGCAAACTCAGGATGCGACGAAAGGAAAGCGATCTCCTTCTCAAAAATTGACTGAATGACTTGGATGTAATTGCGATACTCTTTCTCCCCACAGCTTTGAGGATGAACATGCTCAGTCATCTCCAAAGACTTAAATGGAATGATCTGCTTTATCTGTTCAAAAACGTCGTCAGGAGGAAGCCGTGCGAGTTCAGGCTTAAGTGAAAAGACATGTGTCATCAGTTGTTCAACATTCCATTCCGTGACAGTGAGATCCGTTAACTGTGAGAGAATGCTTTTCTGATCTTCAAGCATATACCCACTCATCAATCCTTGATCAAGTCCGACAAAACCAAGATTGCTGACATAGGCAATGTTCTTTATATAAAAGAAACTTGAAGCACTTCCTAAATGAAACTCTGAAGGTGTATAGACATGCAAGGCATTTGGACTCACCACGCAGTCAATCTTTTTTCCATACTGATCGGCAAGTGCAGGAAAAAGAAGTGTGAGGTGACGCGTGACCTCAATTGATCTTTTGGTATACCCTAGGTTCGTGCATAAAAACTCTTCTTTCTTCGTTTCAGAAAGGAGCTCCCACATTTTTGGTGAGAATGACTCCAAGGGGGTCAATAACTGTTCAAACGCTTTGATCATTCCATTGATCTCTAACGAAAAACGACTTTTTTCTGCACCGTCAGGTTTTTCGTTATTGCGTTCAAGAAGCTCTGTTTTCCAGTTTGCTCGTCTACCGATGGCACGCCAGAAAAAATGGGAGGAGTGGGCATCGGGGACGAAATGCATGGGGATTGGGTGCGTTGTCAGTTTACGTCGAGCTTCTTGGTCCATGGTTGCAAGGCTGCTATAGAGTCGCGCATGTAAGCGAGTTCGCGCTTCACTCGTTCCAAATTGTTTCAGGTCGGTGACATATTCTTGAAGATCGGTATAGAAACCAAATGCTTGCGTTCCTTCTGTCTGCGTTACGTTCGGAAGCTCAATCTCATGCGCCTTTGCACGTAGTCGCTCTTCTGTAGAAAAAAATTTCAACAGTGAAAAGCTCAGCGTTGTCCAAACCTCCTGAGGGAGTGACGGAACGTATTCACGGGTGCGTGGATAGGAAAGAGTATGGTGGTAGTGCTGCTCGGCGTTCATAGATACAGCCGAACAGCCATTCTTCAACTATTGAAGATGGAAAACCATACACAGCGTGTCGTACGGCCCTGCTCGGGGTGATAGGTTCCATCGTTCCTGACTTCCTTTACCAAAGGTAAAGATTACAGTTGCGGCACAGTCCGTGAATTGCACACGGTTCCGAATGGAATACTAGTTGTAGAAGAATACAAAATAGAAATCAAGTGGTACTATAGCAATCTATGATTGGTCCGCTTTTTATCATTGTTGCAGCAATACTGTGGGCATTTGACGGCGTGCTTCGTCGAAGCTTATATGCGCTCCCACCACTCACCATTGTTTTTTTTGAGCATGTCATCGGGTTACTCTTTCTTCTGCCCATCCTCTATGAAAGTATCAAACTATTCCTCCAGCTAAAACGAAGTGACAAGTTATGGATGATGTGGATTGCATTGTTTAGTAGTCTCTTGGGAACGCTTTGGTTTACGACAGCGCTACTGTCTGTCAATTTCATTCCATTTAGCGTCGTTTTCTTGTTGCAGAAGTTACAGCCGGTCATTGTTATTCTGACTGCACGATTATTTTTGAGAGAGAAGATTGGAAAACACTTTATCCCGTGGGTAGGATTTTCTCTCGTAGCTGCATTCTTCGTGACATTCCCAAATGGGCAAGTGAATATTGCAACTGGTGATGGAACACTGAAAGCAGCATTGTTCGCCTTAGCTGCTGCGTTTGCATGGGGGTCATCAACAGTGTTCTCACGCATGATGCTTACAAAGCTCCCAGATAAACATGTCACCGCATTGCGTTTCTTTTTTGCGACCCTATTTGCAGGGATTCTCCTGCTCTGGTGGGGACCTGCTTCGAGTGTGTATGCAGTAAGTTCAGGCCAACTTGCTCGATTCGTGGCAATTGCATTATCAACCGGGATGGTCGCACTCTATATCTACTACAAAGGTTTGGCTCGTACGCCCGCAACTGTGGCGACCTTTTTGGAATTGGTCTTTCCAGTGAGCGCAGTCGTGATCGATGCGTACGTCTATAAAACAGTGCTGCTTCCTACTCAGTATCTTGCAGCCGCGGCATTATTGTTTGCTGCATATAAACTGTCGACATTACAAAAACAAAAAATAATCTTCACAACCAAGAAGATTAAGGGGAAGGGGCGAGGGAAATTTTTAGGGTATCCAACGATCAATATGGTAATCCCAAAAACATTGAATGCGCAGGATGGGATATATGCTGCTCGAATTTGGATCGGAAAAAAAGAGTACAAAGGAGCGCTTCACTTTGGTCCAATCCCTACCTTTGAGGATGAGAAAAAGAATCTAGAAGTGTTTTTATTGGATACGAAATCAGTCTCAGAAAAAGTGTTGGCTACTGAGAAAATTACAGTAGAGTTCATTCGATGGATCCGACCAGTTCAGCGTTTCGCATCAAAAAAAGAGCTTGTTGATCAAATCAGTGCTGATGTCACAAAAGTCCGCAGTATTTTTACTTCACAGGTGTAAAGACATTTTCTTTCTTGCCTTGTTTGAGATTTACCTGACAACGTAGCACATACAAGTAGTCGGAGAGTCGGTTGATGTATTTGAGAATCGTACTGGATACCTTTATCTGTGTACTTGTGTGGACAATCAGTCGTTCACATCGACGACAAACACTTCGTGCGATATCAAGCCGTGCAGCAGCTTCACTGCCACCAGGCAACAAAAACTTCTGGTACCAGTGTTCTTCCATCTGTGACTGGATTGTGTCTATCTCTGTCTCCAGCTCAGTCACTTTCTTCTCATGGAGGGTCACCGTTTTCGATCCAGCAATCTCTGCTCCGATGTAAAAAAGTGTGTCTTGAATATCAAGTATTTTCCGTTCATC
>CAZWYZ010000047.1:0-631 GCA_964638785.1 uncultured Pseudomonadales bacterium | reverse complement strand
GGGAGCACAACAACGCATGAACCTAAATGGCTATTGAGCTCATCAAGTGTCCCTAATACTTCAAAGATTGGATCATCTTTTCCCAGTCGTTGACCATTTGCCAAACCTGACTTTCCACTATCACCGGTTTTTGTATAGACAGCAATCATAGTGTTAAATCTTATCTCCTCCAAATATAAATGCGACCCCTAAACCAGTGATACCAATGCCAACATGCGACCAACTTTTTTCAAGTTGATTCTTATTGTGTGCGTCATCTGCTGCGTAGACCCACTCGATCAGATGAACTCCGAGCAGCTTATGTCCATATCCACTATTTTCACCCACAGACCAGAATCCAAGCTTTTTTACATTATCTTCACTTGCAACATAGTCAATAAAGCCTTTGTGATCATCTGTTGTTTGAATGGAATTCAAATACGTTGCTCGCTCTGATGCAAGTTTTGCAAGGTTATCATCCCAAGTAAGTGGTCCGGATCCATGCGTTTGGCGATAGCTATTGAGCGCAATCAGCGTTTCTTGTGGCGTTGCCATGCGCTCGTCTTGTCCGACCTTAATTGTCCACGTCACATCATTTATTTGTTTGGCAACACCCCAGGGTGTGTCATCTTTGGGTACAGGTGCAGTTGTC
>CAZWYZ010000046.1:0-7066 GCA_964638785.1 uncultured Pseudomonadales bacterium | reverse complement strand
CCCAAGTGAGTGACGCACTCGGAGCACACTCAACCCGTTTTGCGGCTGACATCCTTACGGCACTCTTAAAAAAAGAAACAGCACCGGTCGTTGAGATCTTTTCAAAACTGGAAACACAAGGAATCGATGGTGTTGCCTTTCAGCGAGAAGTGCTAACGATGGCGCATAGTAAACTCGTGGAGTTTGCGCGAAGTAGTGACAAGCGCATGAACGTTTTGGTTGATCTCATGAAGCACATTGCCGTTCCAATCGAAACGAGTTTACCTCTGCCATGGATGCCATTTGAAATTGCTTGTGTTGAATACACACTGCCTGCTCCTATCAAAGATTCTCAAACACCTCCACCAACCAGTGAACCCGCACCCACCCCACACAGCCAAGCTCCTGCGCATTCAAAAAACACTGAATCAAAAAAAGCGCACGTTCCATCACCAACACATGAGACTCATGTCCCCGTCATGCCGATTGAACCATTCGTTGCGCCAACAATCGAAGTGCCTATCAAACCAATAACACCCACACCTCCCCAGACAGATGCAACCGATGCAGCCATCATTGTTCCATTTGAAAAAGTTCAGGAACAGTGGCCAATGGTACTTGCAAAGGTGCGAATGAAATCCATTCCAATGGAAGGATTACTGCGTGCCATTAAGCTTTCTGGCATTGAAGGGAAGTCTATTGCACTCGAAGCGACCTATCAATTCCACAAAGAACAAATGGAACTTTCTCGTAATATGCTCTTGTTGGAAACAATCTTCCAAGAAGTGTTTGGGACTCCAATGCGATATAGTGTCAAACTTGGACGAGCAGCGGTGAAAATCATTGGCTCACCACATGGAAATGTCAGCGGAAATACGGACGATGAAAAATTAGTCAAAGCGGCTGAGGAAGCATTTTTATAGTGTACAATAAAGAAAATTCTTGAAGGAGACTCTATGCAAAACCCACTCTCAAAACTTGGTGACTTAAATGAACTCCGAAAACAGGCCATGCAGATGCAGCAGCAGTTAGCAGCTGAAGAGATCGAAGTCGTCAAAGGTGACATTCGTACGGTCATTTCAGGTGATCAAAAAATAAAGACTTTTACCGTTCAAGGTATTTCTTCTCAGGAAGCAATCGATGCACTCAATGAGGCAATCAAGAAGTCACAGGAATTGGCAGCAAAGAAGTTGCAATCAATGTCTGGTGGCTTGGGTGGTCTGCTTGGTGGAAAAGGTGGCGATATGTCGCAGCTTCGTTCGCAGGCAATGCAGATGCAGCAACAGTTAGCAGCTGAAGAGATCGAGGTCAGCAAATCAGATATTCGTGTCGTAATCTCTGGAGATCAAAAACTGAAAGCATTCACAGTCCAAGGCATCTCCTCACAACAAGCTGTTGAAGCACTCAATGAGGCAATCAAGAAGTCACAGGAATTGGCAGCAAAGAAGTTGCAATCAATGTCTGGTGGCTTGGGTGGACTCATGGGCGGAAAATAATTTGAGGAGAGTGTAATGACATACATTGAATCACTTGAAAAGAGGAATCTTGATCCTCTTGATGAATTTTCCAAATCACAGCAGGCAGGAGTCCTGTCAATTGCATTACAGTTTCATTTTGGCAAACCAACTCCTAGCGATGGGATCTATACGGTTTTACTTATCTCACCGACGAGAGATGCGAAGACTATCGAAGAATTGAATGCTTTTGCTCACACAATGCCAGAAGCGGTCACTGCACTTGGTGAAGAATACCGCAGCCGCAAATCTAACGATGTCATTTGGATACCGATGCTGTATTACCTCGTTGAGGCAGCACAAATAGAAGTGAAGTCAACTCTGACGACTGCCAAGTCTCTGCCAACACATATTCAAAACGAAATTCATCACGCTCTCCCTGGGGACAAACATCTAGTGATTCCGCACCATATTGAGGTGAGAGTGTATCCACGTCCAACGTTAGCGCAAGCAATAGCAAGAGAGGAAGTAAAAAGTGTTCGTGACAGAAAAAATAGTGGTTATAGCGTCAGCACATTTGATGAGGAAAAACCAAGGGAAGACATCAGTGGTTACGATTGGAACGAGTGGCGCTATTTTGATAGGTATTTCCCATCTGCATGGATGAATGCGAAGTAGATTACTGTATTGGGACAGCACTCACTGTGGATACAGGGCTTGTCACATAGACACGCAGGGCAGATGAGGTCGCAGTCAGTGGGTCTGGCATGATTGCCACAATCTGTGCATTCACTTTCACAAATCGTTTGTCAATTTTCGTATCAAGTAAATCATAGTAGGTTGTTCTTGTGGTAATCGGAAGTGAAAGTTGACTATCATCTGCACCCGCAAGTACAGAAACCGTCATGGCTTTGGTCGTGATTGCTTGCAGTGTTCCTAAGATTGTCACGCGCTTTGTTGGCACGTACGCATCTGAGAGAGCAGTGAGACGAAGTACGTGGTAGGTTCCATCCTGATCGAAGACACCTGTTGCAAGAACGGGGCTATTTAGTTCCACTTCTTCATTTGTAATAGGCTTTCCTTGTCGCAAAATAACTGCAGCCTTATCAAGCTCGACGATGCGCGTAGGACCCGTCACAGTTGCAATCTGCAGCGTTGAACCAACGACTTTTTGTAAGTTTCCAACTAAGCCAAAGGTTGTTCGTTGCGTACTCGTTAAGCCTTCCACTTTCCCCTCATCACTCTGCAGTACTTTCTGTACACGGTCTTTGAGTGTTTGCGTCACTGTCTCTGCAGAAGCAGTTGCAGCAGTTTCTTGTGCGAATGCTTGTGAAGAAGTTCCAATGAATAGAATACTTAGGAGAAAACTAACAGTTGTGAGTAAGGTGTATTTCATAGTTATCGTCGTATCGTTCCTGCGGCAGTTGCCGGGGTACCACTCTCACTGGCCAGTGCGGCCAATGGCAGCTCATAGATTACTGTGCGTGTGACTTCGCTTGCAGCTTCCCCAGGATTTAAGACTCGCACCTTTAAGATATTTCCACCAATAGTGACAGTAACCGGAATTGAGAAGTTCCCTTGGTCATCGCTCATGGCAACCACTTCTTTTTCATTGATGAGAAGGACGATCGCTCGGTTGGCAAAGGTTGATCCAGAGACTCTGATGTTTGGAGTTGTGGTAACAGCTTCTTCAACTGGTTCGCGCAGAATGAGACCGTTTTGTGTTTGTGGAGCAGAAGAAGGAAGGGGAGAAAGAGAGTCTTCGACCAGAGCAGCTGTCGTCTCTGTCGGTGTCTCTTCCAGAGCTGTACGTGCACGGTACATACCGATGGTGATGACTAAACCAACGACAAGACCAAAGGCAATGGCAATGATGACTTCTTTTCTCATAATCTAAAACAGGTTGAAGCCATGATCCTACCAGATTTGGCAGGTAAAGTCTAAGGCAACTTCACCACCTAAAGAGCCTATAATACTTGACAATGGGCCTATTTTGGGCTATTCTGGATGGTCTCGGGATTACTCCCGAGGACAGACTCGTGGGGATGCTATAACGGCATTTTCCTCAAGTCAGTTCTTTAACAAGACCTAGTTCGTTATTTTCACCTTTTTCTTCATGGTGGCACAGTGGTCATGCTTGCCTGTGTCCAGTGTGCTGCCATGAAGGTAGCTCGTGTTGAACTTCGTTTTTCACGACTCGTCCGATTCAGCATATTTCCTTCCAGGAGATTCAAATGTCTGATCAAAGTACGTTGGGTGCGTTGCTTCTGGCTGCTAAAAAACAGCAAGAGGTGATTGAAGTTTTGCGACCGATCGCGAAAGTGGGGACTCCTATGGAAGAACTGCTTAAAGGATCGCTAGCTAGCTTCGACACTATCGTTATCATGCTTCTAACCCAGCACCTCAATGAGGTGTCCGTGAAGCTTGATCCCAAGAAGGGCTCTTGGGAAAAGGAACATGCGACTTTATGCATTTCCTATGGTAGTTTTTTGCTCCGCATCCCCACGAAATACATCGTTGGGGATATTCAAACAAAGATGAAAATGGAAAACACACTGGTACGTATTATCAATGGACAGCTTGAGCTTGGTGACGGTTCAGTAAAGGCAATGGTAAACATTGCGAATGGAATGAGTGGGGTGCAAAAACTTTCCGAAGCTTTTGCGCTGGTCAGTTTAGAAGCATATAAGGAACTCATGCTAGCACTACTCACTATGCCAAAGGAGAAGAAGTCAGAATATGAGGTAACACCTTCCACTGGGTATTGGAAGGGTGAGTCATATACTGGCCTCTATATCCAGCTAGTTGCAGCAGGTGAGATAGGTACGATCAGTATATCTCACTGCTTTTGGCATGACGAGTCTGCGGTGAACGAACATCTGAGATTGCGAATGGTCAACAGATCACTCGTTCTCACAGAAGAAGAAACCACAGCAATGTGGGACAAGGCAATCGAAAAAAGTCTCAAGCACGTACAACGAGCCACAGGGTTCACTTGGAACAATACGCCTGAAGCGTATTCACCCAACAAAAAAGCTGTTGCTGGCGAAGTTGGACCCGGCTACCAGATGGCCGGTTTGTACCCATATAGTTTCTAGGTCTTAACCGTAACCTCCCGCGTTACAGGCAACGAAAGTTGTTTGTGGCCGGGAGGTTTTTCCTGTCTTCAACTTCACTTTACTGGTAAATTCCATTCTCCTTTGATATGGTAAAGTACGTTGTACACACAGCATTCAACAATAAGGAGCTTTGTATGGAAATCACCTATCTTGGTCACGCATCGTTTAAACTCAAAGGAAAATCTGGAACGGTCATTACCGATCCCTACGAAAAAATGGTGGGTTTTTCCTTCCCAAGTACGACTGCTGATATTGTGACGGTTTCCCATGCGCATCCTGATCATAATAATGCAGAGGCAATTAAGCCTGCAGGCACCCGAGAGAAACCATTCATCATCAACGCAAGTGGAGAGTATGAAGTCTCTGGGATTTCTATTTTTGGCTATCCTTCTTTTCATGATGAGGCAGATGGCAAAGAACGTGGATCAAATATCGTCTATACCATTGTCATTGATGGTGTCACGATCGTGCATTTGGGAGACTTAGGTCATGAGCTCTCCGATAGCTTCATTGAGAAATTAGGAAACGTTGATGTACTTCTGTGTCCAGTTGGTGGTCACTACACAATCAACAGTAAGGTGGCAGTCAACTTAATTCAAGAAGTTGAGCCATCCTACATTATTCCCATGCATTTTAAGACAGATGGCCATGATGAGAAGACCTTTGGAATGTTGGAAACACTGGCAGACTTTCAAAAAGCTTTTGGTGTGACCGTCGAACCAGTGAAGTCTCTAACTGTGAATGCAGGAACTATGCCTGAGCAAACAACCATGGTGGTTTTAAACTCCTAACGCAGCGTGCACCACAATACCATCTGCCTGGAGAGTGAACGTTTGAAAGTGTAGTTGATGTATGAGTAATCTAAAATTGCCACCGCAAAATGTGCAAGCCGAAGAGAGTATTCTTGGTGCGCTTCTTTTGGACCCTGATGCAATTGTCCAAGTCGCGGAACTTATTAAGCCAGACTTTTTTTACAAAGAGATCCATCAACATATCTTTGCAGCCATGATTGAGCTGTACTCAGCCCGCTCACCAATTGATATCGTGACTGTCTCTGATCAATTAAAAAAGAAAAAGTTACTCAAAGATGTCGGTGGCACAGCCTTCCTAGCAACCCTCTCAGAAGGTGTTCCAACATCCTCCCATGCCCGTGAGTACGCAAAGATTGTCAAAGATACCTACACCAAGCGACGCATGATTAGTCTTGCAGCGACACTCAATGAACTCGCATTTGATGAGTCTCGTCAAACAGAAGAACTCTTGGACGAGGCGGAACGAAATATCTTTTCACTCTCACAGACCCATGTTGAAAAAGGCTTTGTCCCATTAAAAGACGTGTTGGCTGAAAGTTTTGATCGACTGGATGAGCTACAAAAAAATGCAGGTGGTTTGCGTGGAGTCCCAACTGGATTTTTAGACTTGGATGACACGCTTTCCGGAATGCAAAAAAGTAACTTGATTATTTTGGCTGCTCGACCTGGTGTGGGAAAAACTGCATTCTCACTCAACATTGCGATGCAAACCGCAGTCTTACACAAACGAAAAGTTGCCTACTTTTCTCTGGAAATGAGTAAGGAAGAACTCGTTGATCGTTTGTTGGTCTCACAAGCAGATATTGATGCATGGAGATTAAAGACCGGAAAACTCTCTGAAGATGATTATGCAAAACTCTCTGATGCCATGGGAATCTTAGCTGATGCCAAGATTTTCATCGATGATACACCAGGCATCACCGTTCTTGAGCTTCGAACCAAAGCACGACGGTTAATGGCCGAGCAGGGAATTGACCTCATTGTGGTTGACTATCTCCAGCTCATGCACGGGAGTGGTGTCTATAAAGAAAATCGGGTGCTTGAAATTGGAGAGATCTCTCAAGGGTTAAAAAATATTGCGCGTGAGTTAAAAGTTCCTGTCCTTTCACTTGCACAGCTTTCTCGTGCGGTCGAAAATAGAGGTGGTAGTAAGCTGCCACAGTTATCAGATCTTCGTGAATCTGGATCCATTGAGCAGGACGCAGACGTCGTCATGTTCTTGTATCGTGAAGATGATGATGAGCGAGAAAACGTTAAACTTGGAATTGCCAAACACCGTAACGGCGCACTGCGTCAAATTGATCTCTTCTTCCGAGGAGACCGAGTCCGCTTCTTTGGAGTGGAACGAAAACAAGGCATTGCTCCTGCAATGTAAGTGACAGAACGAAAAGAAGAAACCTTAACTTGCGGAAGTAAGTGGTGAGAATCCAAACAAGAGATACATGAGTGTTCCCCCAATCACTAAAAAGAGCAGGAAAAACCCCAGATTGGTACGCAGTGCAGTGTCAGAGTCTTGATACTTTTGAAATTGATCGGTACTCGCCATGATAACGATCGCAATCCCAAACCAAATCCCCCCACGAAGGAATATTGATCCAACACTATCGATTGCAAACATGAAGATAACGATCTCGCGCACGGCATTCACATACTGGCCAGATGCCCAAAATTCTTGAAACTTTTGAAGTGTCGAGTTCATTTA
>CAZWYZ010000045.1:0-7311 GCA_964638785.1 uncultured Pseudomonadales bacterium | reverse complement strand
GAATGTTGTCATCCGCTCACTCGCAAGTCAACCTGACATTCCTGCGGTGGCTATTTGGGCAGGTGCAGGATTCACATACACTGATTTACTTACATATAGAATCAATGATACGAGTTACCGTCCACCACAGCCGAGTGCGAGTACAACGCCAAGTCGAAGGCAGTTACTGTTCGCGCAGCACGGTCAGTTTACTCCTGAAAGTCCGTACTGGAAAACGGTTGCACCAACAAATTACTTGACCGATGTGAACGGGGCAGTTTCACTGTTTCATGCAGTGGATGATACGGTCGTGAGTGTTGAATACAGTCGAAACCTCAAAAAAATTCTAGATTCCACTCCGATTGAACATTCTTTCTACGAATACTCAAGTGGTGGTCACAATATAACCGGCTCATCTTTCTCACAAGCGATGCGATCAACAGTCGAGTTTTACAACAAACATTTATAGAGTGAGGAACCTTCGTGCTGAGAATCCGACTTCATTTGCTTTTTTCGATCCAACCCGTACCAAATGCACTTGAGCTGATACAATACAGATCATGAATATCTCTGTCGGCATAGTCGGCCTCCCAAACGTTGGAAAAAGTACTCTTTTTAACGCGTTGCTCAAACAGCAAGTCGCACTCGCTGCCAATTACCCGTTTGCGACAATTGAACCAAACGTTGGAATCGCTCAAGTTCCTGATAGTCGTCTGCAGCCATTAGCCGATCTTGTGCATACAAGTGTACTCAAACCAGCAACTGTAGAATTTGTTGATATCGCTGGTTTGGTGAAAGGTGCAAGTACCGGAGAAGGGTTAGGAAATCAGTTTCTCTCCCATATTCGAGAAACTGCAGCAATTTGTCACGTTCTTCGTGCATTTACCGATGATGAGATTATTCGTGAAGGCGCTGTGAGTCCGAAGGATGATTTGGAAACAATTCGAACAGAGCTTGAATTAGCAGATCTTTCAACCCTTTCGAAACAATCTCAACCTAAAGGCGCTGTCAGCACGGAACAAAAAGAAAGATGGGAAACAATCGTAAAGTTCAAAGAAGCCATTGAAGCAGGCACGATGATTAACACATTAGAGTTATCTGATCCGGAACGTGAGGTAGCGAAAGAGCTCAATCTTCTCACCGCGAAAGCGGAGATCTTTGCAATCAACATCGACGAAGGACGACTCACTGAAAGTCCAACTTTAACAGAGAGTTTTGCAAAGGAAATAGGAGTGCCTCAAGAATCAATTGTTGTGGTGAGTGCCAAAATTGAGAGTGAACTGTCTACGCTCAATGAAGCTGACCAACAAGAGTATATGAAGGAACTGGGTATTCAAAAAAGTGGATTAGAGAGACTTGCGGAGACTGCCTACAAAACCCTTCATCTACAAAGCTTTTTAACAGCCGGCGAGCTCGAAGTGAGAGCATGGACGATTAAGGTTGGCACAACTGCCCAGCATGCATCGGGTGCAATCCATACAGACTTTGTGAAGAAGTTTATCAAAGCGAACATTGTCCACTACGAAGATTTTCTTGCCAACAACGGTTGGAAAGGGGTGAGAGAAGCAGGAAAGATGCGCATTGAAGGGAAAGAATATGTGATGCGTGATGGAGATGTCGTTGAGTTTATGATTGGATCATAGATATGGCTGAATCAGATCGAGTCGCGCAAATATTTGGATCAATCAATCTTTCTAGCTATTTTCTTGAACGACGCGCAAAGGGATTGAGCTTAAAACAAATAGCAAACAGTTTAAACGTTTCGGTTCGAACGCTGACATCTCGACTAGAATCCGAACATATCCAGGTTGTTCCACTCCAAAGAGGCGTAAAATCACGTCAGAGAGAATAAGGGACCATGCGTTTAAACTCTTGAGCTTTCACGACAGTATCTACTTTCTTAAGTAGATTTTGATCTACCTCTTCCGTTGATTCACCCAAGAGGACAGCCAACGCACGATCAGCATCCTCATAGGTAAATCCCATCTCCCCCTCATCAGTTTGGTTCTCCCACAGTCCAGCACTCGGTGCTTTTGTCAAAAAAACTTCCGGAATCCCCAGGTCGACTGCCGCCATGCGAACCTGTGTTTTGTAGAGGGTAGAAATAGGTTCAATATCACTCGCTGCATCGCCAAAACGGGTAAAATATCCCAAGTAATGTTCCGATTTGTTCTCTGTGCCACAGACAAGTGCATCGAGCTCCTTGGCCGTGTCGAAGACGCAGATCATTCGAGTTCGTGCCATGATGTTTCCTCGACGTATCTGGGAAGCGTTGAGAGTCGTACTCAAGAGATCTACAACGGGTTTTATATTTATCGTTCTCCAGTTTTGCTCTGGAATTTTGTTCCACTTAGCAATCTGGACACTATCCTTTATGGATTGGTCACCATAAGGCAGAAAAAGTGGGTAAATCGACTCCACCCCGAGAGACTTTGCGAGGAGTGTCAGTGCGACAGCAGAGTCAATGCCGCCGGATACTGCGATCACGGCTTTGGACTTGTTCTGTTTTTTGAAGGTCTTCTTGAGAAAACCAACGATATCTGGTATACTTTCCATAGTTTTCATCCTGCTATACACGTGGTGTGTAGTATCCATTACCTTTTGGATGAGATCAAGACAGCTTTTGAATACAGCTGCAAGAAAGGACTAACTATGGTCAAGCAGTACGAACTGATGACTCTCCTGCCGGCGAACTTTACGCCAGAACAGGTAAAAACATTTATCACCCACATCGAGAAATTGGTGTTAGCCAAAAAAGGAGTCGTTGACTCAAGTGAAACACTTGGAAAACGAACCTTGGCTTACGAGATCAAAAAGCAACGAGAGGCATACTATGTCCTCTTTACCATTTCCATGGATACGGCTGTTGCGCAAGCATTCGAGCGAGATATCATTCTCACAGAAGATGTTTTACGACACTTATTCATTATTTATGAGCCAAAAGCTGCTTCTGCTGCAGAATCCTCAGAATCTGCTACAGTAGAAGAAATTAAAGAGTAAAGGAGAGGAATATGTCCGCACGATCTTTGAACATGGTACAACTGATTGGAAATTTGACACGTGATCCTGAACTTCGCTATACCCCGAATGGAACAGCTGTGTGTACGATGGGGCTTGCAACGAATCGAAGCTGGAGTACACAAGACGGTGGTGGAGCACGACAGGAAGAGACAACGTTTCATCGAATAGTTGTATGGAGTAAATTAGCAGAGATTGTCGGTCAGTACCTCAAAAAAGGCAGTAAAGCATATGTCGAAGGGCGACTGCAGAACCGTAAGTGGACAACCAAAGAAGGACAGGAACGTGAAACTGTCGAGATTGTTGCTGATCAAGTGATTATCTTAAGTCCACAAGCAGGTGGAGCTGGTGCTGGTTCAAACCAGAACCAATCCGATTATGCCTATCCACAAGAAGAGTCGGCACCAATAGAAGCAAAGCCGGCTGAAGCAATGAATGGTCAAGATGTCAGTGAGGACATCCCATTTTAGTCACTTCTCGCGTATGCGAGAAACTACAGTACATATAGAAGGAAATTATGCAAAAAAAACCAATGCGCAAACCATTTGTAAATCGTCGAGCAGTTGCTCGCAAAGGTGAAAAATTCACCTTCGATTACAAAAACACAGCACTCTTATCCCGCTTCATGGGAGAATCCGGAACGATTCTTTCACGCGAGGGTACAGGATTAAGTAACAAACAACAGCGTCAACTGGCCAAAGAGGTCAAGCGTGCACGTCATGTTGCGTTGCTTCCATTTGTCACCACTTTGTAAAAGAAGTTGGTTTTTCAAAAGTACTATCTTGAAGTGATCTCATTTTGAGTTTTCAGTAGTTGTCTGGTACACTTTCAACTCATGGTTTTTACAATGCAAAAACTTCGAAATGCAGCGGTTGGAGCACTCCTTGTTGTCCTAGGTGGTGTGATTGGATTTCGATTGGCAAATGGAGATCGCTTGCCATTAATTTCTCAAGCAGTTTCTGTCTTGCCATCAACACAACTCCTCAATACGAAAACACCAGATAAATATAGTTCCGTTGATTTCTCCGATTTCTGGATGGTATGGGCACGTTTAGAAGATCAATACTATGATCCAACGAAACTTGACGCGCAAAAAATGGTAGACGGAGCGATCGCTGGTATGGTCTCAGGTCTTGGTGACCCGTACACATTGTACTTAACAAAGGATAATCAAAAACGACTTGAATGGATCATTTGACGGAGTCGGTATTCAACTTGGATATCGAAATCAAGTTGTCGCAGTTGTGTCCCCACTCAAAGATCTTCCAGCAGAAAAAGCAGGTATTATTGCAGGTGACTACCTCATTCACATAAAAGACACAGCAAAAAATATTGATAAAGATGTATCTGGTCTTACTTTGCCAGAAGTAGTCTCAATCATTCGTGGTCCAAAAGGAACTGATGTCACAATTACCTTCTTACGTGAAGGTGGTCAACCGTTTGAAAAAACCTTGACGCGTGACACGATCGTCGTGCCATCTGTTGAGATGACAATGATTGAAAAGAATGGGAAAAAAATTGCGCACGTGCAAGTTTCTCAATTTGGCGGACGAACACTGGAAGAATGGGGTGACGCAGTCTCTACCATTACTGCAGACTCCTCAATAACTGGCGTCATATTAGATGTACGCAATAATCCAGGTGGATACTTAAATGATGCGATTGTCATTGCCAGTGAGTTTATTCCTGACGGCATGATTGTGAAACAGCAAGGTAAAACTGAATCCATTCCGTACTACTCTACTGGAAAAGGACGACTGACAAAGTACCCAGTTGTGGTGTTGATGAATAAAGGATCAGCAAGCGCTTCCGAAATCGTGTCAGGTGCTCTGCGTGACCGAAACAAAACTCTATTGATTGGGGAGAATAGTTTTGGAAAAGGAACAGTCCAAGACGCACAAGAACTGCCATCAGGTGCCGGTATCCATGTCACGATTGCAAAATGGATTCTTCCTGGTGGAGACTGGATTCACGGAACTGGACTCAAACCTGATATTGAAGTAAAAATTGACCCTGCTGATTTCCAAAAACTTCGTGACGAGAAAAAAGATCCACAACTTGACCGTGCTGTGGATGAAATAAGTAAGCAATAAAGCCAAATTCTTAAGGTTGTACTCAGTAAAAATTGTATATAGTATCGGTATATGCGATCACTGAAAGTCATCGGATTAGCAATTCTTCTCTTTGTTCTCTTTCTTGCAGCAGCAGCCACTGGAGCACTTGCTGACAGACTTTTTGTGCTCAAGCCGCTTGATGCAATTACCAAACGAACGACAACGGGGATGCAATCAACAGCTGATGGTACGGTTCACATTGTTGATGAGCAGTCTGCTGTGATTGACTCCTCACAGCGTGTATCTCCTGGTGTTGTGACGGTTGCAATTACGAAGCAGCAGCGGATCCTTCGTCAAAGTCCATTTCAAGGATTTGATCCATTTGGTATCTTTGGAAATCAAGGATTCACCCAAGATACTGGGAAAACGAGGGAAATAAAACAAGATATTGGAAGCGGATTTGTGATTGATAAAGAAGGATTAATTGTTACAAATAAGCATGTCGTGTCTGATCCTGATGCGACGTATCGAATCATCACGAAAGATGACAAAGAATATGAAGTGCAGAAAATCTATCGTGACCCAATTAATGACTTGGCGATACTCAAAGTCGATGCAGTTTTACCTCAGATAGAACTTGGCGATTCTGACCAACTTAAAGTGGGGCAATTTGTGATTGCGATTGGTACAGCACTGGGTGAGTTTCGACATACGGTTACAACCGGTGTGATCTCAGGTCTTGGACGCGGAATTACAGCAGGTGACGGATTTGCTATGGCAGAAAAACTTGATAACGTCATTCAAACTGATGCTGCCATTAATCCAGGGAACTCAGGTGGCCCACTTCTGAATGCGCAAGGTCAAGTCATCGGAGTGAATGTCGCGGTCGCTGAGGGTGCAAATGGAATTGGTTTTGCAATTCCCATTAATGTCATCAAAGAGTCACTGAAAAATTTTGAGGCGACAGGAAAATTTTCTCGACCATTCCTAGGAGTACAGTATAGAGTTATTCCCAAACAAACAGCACTGTTAAACGATGTCCCAGCAGGTGCTCTAATCATCGATATTGTCGAAGGTTCACCAGCCCAAAAATCTGGGCTCACCCAAGGTGATGTGATTGTGAAATTTGATGGAGTTGATTTAACTGCTGCTACCGATGAGAATACATTAAGTAGCCAAATTGCAAAAAAGAAAGTTGGAGACGCTGTTTCTATCGAATATGTCCGTGATGGCAAAAAGTCGACGCTATCAGTAACTCTCGAAGAATCGGGCGAATAACTACCTATGTCAGACTCAGTTGATGGACTCACGCCAAAACGACATGAGTATGTCTCTTCACATACGCAAGAAGAAAAATGGTTTCTTGCGGACTTAGAAGGAAATGCTCTCTTGCCACAAACTGGACTTGGAATCGCATTCTTTGTGCTGGACAGTTTACTTAGTGATGGGTTAGACAAAGAAAAGTTACATCGATTTTCACACTATTCTCCAAAAAGAGATGAAATAGAAAAAGCAGAGAAGATAATGAGTAGCTTCCACAATAGGTTTGGGGTTGATCAGAAACTCAATGAAAGATTTCTGTATGAAGGGAGAGTTGAAGACCTTTTTGATACATCCAAACGATTGATGTTGCATGTTCTGGCTGATGCACTTGAAAGAATTATGCAGACCAATCTTAAAAAGACAGATAAAAACCACCTTGGTGCTGCAGTTCACTTTATCGATCAACTCATCGATCATCCAGATTTTGCTTCTGCAGTTTCCACATTGAAGCAAATGAGTTCAATTGCTGTGCGATCATTACGTGCTGAAGCGAGTGGATTGTGTAAGGAGTATAAAGACGATGTGCGAGCGCTGAATGCAAACGTGGTTACACTGAAACAAAAACGACGAGAAGGTGCACATGCAGGCCCAATTATACCTGTTGCTGAAGCCGTTCGTCGCGTCGGAGCCCCATTGGTCTTGATTGAAAATCAAATTGTCGACGGATGGATGGGAGATCCACAGCTTTCAGTATTTGGGAAAGAGAGACTCCATACCATCATGAACGGAATCCAGGATGCCGGCGAATAAATAGTTATTCATCGTCGCTGACCGCATCACCTTCTTTTTCCCAATTCTTTTCGTCATGCAATGCATCAACCACAGGTTGGAGATACCCTTCGACGATAGTCTCAAGATCATACCAAGACTGATGAATTCGGTGATCAGTCACTCGATTTTGTGGGAAGTTATATGTTCGTATTTTTTCTGCACGCAT
>CAZWYZ010000044.1:1272-7397 GCA_964638785.1 uncultured Pseudomonadales bacterium | reverse complement strand
ATCCACCATTCTCATTGTCTGTGAAATCCCCTAACCGTGCGAATACTTGCCCCGCACGTACGGACATTCCAATTGGTGGTATTTGAGCGCTTAGGTGTCCATACAGACAATACACACGCTCTTTCCCAACCACGTGCTCAAGAACGACATAGTATCCATAGGTATGACTGCCTTTTTCTTGGCCCGCACGTACCACTGTCCCACTATATGGGGCATGCAGCTGCTCTAAACCAGATGTGAAAATATCAATACCTAAGTGGAATGTCCTTCCTTCTCTTGCGATTTGAGAACCTTCAAGCATCGCAATTCTGTTTTCACAGTAACGACCAATAAGATACTGCTTACCGGTTTCTTGAAGCAATCCTGTATTGAACCGCTGCCGTTCTTCTGGACTTCGAGGATCTCTTCCCATTGCCAAAGTCTTCGCAAAAAAGGTGTCGATCCGTTGAGAAGCTGGAAGGTTTTCTGGAAATTGAGAGAAATCTAGATACACCACGCTAGAACTCTGTTGTATGCCTGGAAATATGTCTCTTAGTTGAAGCGGGGAGACTTCAATCTCAGCTGAAATTCTTTTTTGTTCTGCACTACTCATACATTCCTTTCAAGGGAAGTATCGTAGCGTTTGGAGATCAGAATGTACAATTATTTTCTTTTTATTAAAAATAATAACAAAATGTAATCTTTAACACACTCTAGTCATTCTTTTGCTTCATTTTGTTTCACGCGAAACGCGACTATTTTTGCTACTAAATCGAATGGAATCGGCTTGTCTAACGGAAATTTAATTGTTCCTTTCCCTCCTTCATAGGCAGAGAGTTCCTTCTTGAAGGCCTCAATACCACGAGGTGCTGGATAGAATCCGACGTGCTTTTTGTACCCTCCAAAATGAACCAAGTTTCCGTTGAGCCGAAACGTTGGAATCCCGTAGGCAATTGCTTCCTTTGCGGTAGGAGCAGCTTTCTTGATTGTTGTACGCATTTTCTCAAGAACTGCTTGGACGTCTTTGGGGAATGTTTTAATGTACTCGTCAATTGTCTCCACTGATTTCATACTTGGGCTCATACAGACTCCTTCACAGAACTTGTCACGAAAAAAGTATAGCAAAAGTGAAGAATAGACGCGTGGGAAGAAATAGGCTACTTATGAGTGTTTGCCACTGATGTTGACCATCCACTCAATACCGAACTGATCTGATAACATGCCGAATGTATCTCCCCATGGAGCTTGCGCGAGTGGTTCACGGATGATTGCACCTTGTGAAAGTTTGTCCCAGTAACCACGAAGTTCCTCTTCATTATCTCCGCTTAAAGAAAGACTTACATTTGTTCCTTGAATCGAATCCATACCCTTTGGCACATCCGACACCATCATTCTAATCCCATTCTCAGCAACTAACTCTGCATGCATAATCAAGTCATCTTCACTGGGATCTTTTGACATTTGACCCTCTTTATAGGTCGTGAGCGTGACTTTTCCACCAAAGATTGATTCGTAGAACTCAATGGCCTTTCTAGCAGTTCTCTTGAAGCCCATGTAGGGATTTAATTGACTTTGCATATTATTGCCTTTCATTGACACTACTGAATATATTCAGGCTTCACTCAGTTCTTTTATTTTGGCTAATGCCTTTGGCCACATTTCTTCAAACATTTCTTTGTATTCATCTTCCACATCAATATCGACAGTAAACCGAGTCCCAGAATCTATTGATTCAAAAGTGTAGTTTTCAAACGCTGGTGCCCATGCCTTTATTCGATCACTTTCTGTATCTTCCACCCCGTTCATCAAATAGCCGATATGTTTTATTGATATAAATTCAGGAGGTGTATTCTCCGCAATGGTGGCTATCATTCCATCCATCTTTCCTTCACTGTTTGGTGCGAGAAAGAGCATCTTGCTTCCAACCGACCAATCACCTTGGAAATGTGACCCTTCCCCAAATACTCGTACCCACTGAGCATACGTCTGTGGATTCGTGACGATCTCCCACACTTTTTCTCGGGGTGCATTGATGTCTATTGTGTAGTGTTGTTTTTGCATGTGTCCAATTATATCCAAAAGAAAAAATACTGTGAATATTCAGTTTCTTAATTAAACTACTGTAGCACCTGAATCGTTTTTAGATAGCACGCTGCAAGAGCTCAATAATGCGTGCCTCTGTTGATGCATCAATTTCTTTCAGTCCAAATGCAGTTGGCCACATACTCCCATCATCGAGTTTTGCAGTATCATTGAAGCCCAGTGTTGCATAGCGACTTTTAAACTTTCCAGCATATTGCAAAAAACACAGAATCTTGTCGTCTTTCGCATACGCTGGGAATCCATACCAAGTTCGCGGCATGAGTTCTGGAAAGTTCATTGAGACTATCGCATGCAGTTTTGTTGCAATTGATTTATCAGGTTCAGTCATTCCAGCAATCGCTTCCTGCACGGCTTTCTCTCCAACTGCCCTATTTTTCCCGGCTTTTGCTTCATTTGCAAGTTCTTTCGCTCTCGCCTTCATTGCATCACGTTCTTCTTGGCTGAAGCCTTCAAATTTTTTTGTGGTTTGTGTTGGCATAGTACGTTCCTTTCAATGTGGTCATTAGGCTGTCTGTTCCCAGTCCTGCCAAAGACCCATGACATTGCCTTCTGTATCTGAAAAATACGCAAAATATCCCATGTTGGGAACCTCACCTATAGGTCCTATCACCTTCCCTCCAGCAGCTTCAATCTTTTTTTGATACTCCTCAATAGAGTCAACGCTTATGGTAATGACTGGTGCAGGTGCGGTTGAGCCACGTTCGACAATTGCTCCATTGATTGCGCCTGGCGTTGTCGGCATCATATGCTCATCAGTTGGAGTCGTGGTGACACTTGTATAGTTAATTTCAGGAATCTCATTAATCTCCCATCCAAATGTTTCACCGTAAAACTTCTCGGAACGCGCCTTGTCATCATACGGAAGTTCAAAATGCACAACTTTGTTCATATCAATTCCTTTCATTCTTTTTTCAAAAATGTGAGCCCATTCTTCTCGAGTCTCGCTTTGAGTAGCCCTAAAGCTTTTGGTCCAAATCCATGCAGTGCAAGCATCTGCTCTTCTGTATAGTGTGACAACTCAGAGAGCTTGGTAATTCCTATCGCGTCAAGAGCTCGAAATGCTGGTGCTCCAATCTTTGGAAACTCTCCATCATATTTTTCGTTCATTTCATCACTGGAACAAATCGGACAAACAGGACAAGAGCTACTTTTTTCAAATGTATGTCCGTTCTCACATTTTTTGAGTGCCATCAAGAGAGTATACCAAATCTACAGTATGCCAACAGAGAGGAGGATCAAAGCGATCATCGTAAAAGCTGCAAAAATGCCGACCGTTTTTACAAATAGATTGAGCGCGTCTTTTTTCTTTCCTTCAATAAGAAGCATCAACGGTTGATAGAAGAACAAGAATCCCATAACAGCAACTGAAAGTGTGAGTACAAACAAAAATATAACTGGAGCGAAAAAAGTGTCAGGTTTATTCTGCAATGGTCGTGTCACAAAGGTCATAAGCGTGACAACACTGACTATGTAGGCTGAAGCGCCGAGCGCATTTACAAAAGGATTGTTTTTCATACACTAAGTATAGCAGGTAGATGCTATTACTTTTTCTTTTTTCCAGTGAGAATGAGTGTGTCTGATTCGTCACTATGAACTCCCCCACTTGAGACATGTGCATCACTGATTTTAGGCCCATTCTTTATGACATAAACTAACGCCATACCATGCCCACGTGCTAACTGGTATTCATCCTTTAACCAAGAAAGGATCTCTCCTGCTTTGGTGTTCTTATCAAAGCCTTTTGCTTTTGCCTCATCAATAAAATCTTGTGGAGTTTTTCCAGTTTTCTCTTCTATGTTATCTAAGTATGCTTGAAACGACATGTTTTTGATTATACCAAAAGGAGTACCACTTCATTTGGACTACTAAAGAAGGTTCTATCGTTCATCATGGTCATTTTCCGAAACGTTTTTTGGATCGCTCAAGTGCACGTTGCGCTTCGATAGCTCTATCATGGGGTGTGGCATTTGTTTGGAGAGAGTCAAATAATGAGCGAGCAACAAGCGTTACTTCTTCAACAGCATGATTAAATGCCTGTTCATTTACCTGTGAAGGTTTGTTGAACCCTGTAACTTTTCGTACGAATTGCAGCGAGGCAGCTTTGAGTTCCGCATCTGTTGCAGGCGGATCAAAATTGAAGAGTGTTTTTATATTTCTACACATACGAACGATTTATTCTACCAAGATTGTGCTTGCATTTCATTCTGCCAGAGAGAGTATCAGGAACAAGCCTATTTGGACTCCACCTTTATCTCAAATATTGACCCCTTAGTCTCTTTTGTACAAAAAGTCCTATAGAAAGAGATTGCTCCAAGGTCCTCTTCGTCAGCTTGAACAAAAATCACATGTGCTCCACGTTCTTGTGCAATCTGTTTGAGTGTATCGATAAGACCTGTGCCAACATGTTGTCGTTGGTGTGCTACTGCAACCGCTAAATCGTAGATGTACAGCTCACGTCTCTCCTGCTCAAATTTCTGCAGTTCATACGCTACGAGTCCTCCAATCACGACATCATCTTCTGTCAGCGCCACCAGAACAATGTGTGAGTCGTCATCTAAAAAACTGCTGATGTATTCTTTACTTGGTGTACTGCTTTGATAGCTTGTACGATCGTCAAACACATCTGCAAACAATGACATTAAACGTTGATACTTCACGCTGTCCTGAGTATGTAGTTTTTGGTACTTATACTTCATATTCTTTTGCCAAATGTGACAGTGCGAAATTTTGTACGAATCAACTCAACTTTTTTGCTTTTTCGTACTCATACGAATTTTTGATAATCTGTGACAGTATGTTCAGATCGACATCTGCAAGCTTATTGATATACAAACATGCAGTACTTGTTTTATATTTACCCAACTTTTTAAGTAAGGCTACATTTTCTTTCTGCTCAGATAGCACGTAGAGCGTCAAATTCTGTTTTCTGGGAGAAAATCCGGATAATGGCCATCCTACTTTTTGACCAGCTTTTTCTGATTGAACGTAATAGACACCAAATCCCACAATACTTGGCCCCCACATGACTGCCTTCTCTCCGGTCGCTTTTTGAAAAATTTTTTATATGACCCCTCCATGTAATCTTGTTTTTTAAGGCTGAACAGAAATCATGTAAAACAAAGGACAAATAAAGGTTGGGTGTGTTTTTTGTTGAGACATATAAAAAGTATAACAAATGATGCTTTCAGAGATTGAAATATTCAGGAAGCTCCCATTCTTTGTCTTGAAACTTTGAGTACGAGGACTATTGGACAGTTTTTTTTGGTGAAGCGTATCGCAAACTACCCGAGGTAAGGAGCCGCTGTAGTAATGAATCCATTTCAATTCATACTCCGACTTGGACTAGATTCTCGTTAGAAGAATAGATATCGTATTTACTTATCGAGTGAAAATTCAATGATCCATTCAATGCCGTATTTATCTCGAAACATACCTGCATAGGAGCCCCATGGACTATCTCCCATAGCTCCTTCTGCTGCTCCACCGGCTGAAAGGCCAGTAAACAATCTGTCTGCCTCTTCTTTGCTATCTGTACGCACTAAAATCTTGCTTCTATTTTCACTCTCATTTACTCGTCCCAAGATCTCTGGCACATCATTGGCTATCAACATACTACCTGGACCGATAGGTAAGGCAATATACATTATTTTGTTTTCTTCTTTTTCCGGCACCGGAAATTCTGCAGTTGCAATATCTTTGAAACGCACTATTTTTGCAAACTCCCCACCTATTACTGATTTATAAAACGTAAATGCTTCCTCAGCATTTCCATTGAAGTTAATCCAAGGATGTAGTGTAGCCATATGAAGATATGTAGAGTATTAGTACGATTTTGTCGCGCCGCCTGCAACTGCTTTTTCAGCATTGTCTTTCGACATCATTGCACAGACGACAGTTCCGCACTTTGAGTGCTTCCCTTTGGCCATGAATCCACCTTTTGCAGTTTGATGAATTGCTGCCTCTGTCAATTCGACCCCTTTTTCCTTACATTTAACGCAATATCCTGTAACCATAGGTATCTCCCCTTAACTGACTGTACTAAT
>CAZWYZ010000044.1:0-1262 GCA_964638785.1 uncultured Pseudomonadales bacterium | reverse complement strand
CCATTTTAATGAGATCTGTACTTTAAATGTAAAAATGAAGTAATTTGTACTCCACTCTGCTATTTCATTACGCCCTACAGGGAAGAAATCAGGAAATCATTAAGATTAGCTAAATTTCCTTTATAGAATCCACTTGAATAACGAAGGTTAGATTCTGCTTACTCGTTTCTTATACTCTCCTCATGCGTCTTACACATGCATTCTCGATACTACTTGTAGTAATTAGAAAAAGGAGAAGTATGGCTACAATTGTAAATACACCCGGAACTACCACAGATTCGTCTGGCACAAACGGATTACTTATTGGTGTAGTTCTTATTTTTACAATGTTTTTGGTCTTTTGGTTCTTCGGGATGCCTTACTTAAGAAATGCTGGTGGAGCACCGACAACACAAGTCGAAAATAATGTGCAGGCACCAGAGGCTCCAGAGCAAGCACCTGCGCAAGGAGGAGACACGAATATCAGTATTCCTGTTCCCGATAAAGTTGACGTTAACATTCAAAATGGAAACGACGGACAGTAATGTACAAAACACAAGAAACCTTACCAACGGGGAGCCATTTCTGAGCTCCCTGTTGGGTTTGATAGAATTTGCTCGATTTTTATTGGCTCACCTTGGTTGACGCATTTAAGAACCCAGAAGTTGAATTTTGGTTTGGTTTAGTTTACTGCATATCCAAACAGTATTTGAATCTATTGGAAGAAAGTTCCCCTTAATAGTTCATTATCTCGGCAAAGCTCTCTAGTTCCAGAGTGAGTTTTTCAATTTCTTTTATCTGATGACTAATTGTTTTAGGTAGAATTTGCACTTTTTTAAATAAAACATATCCTCCTTGACCGTCAACGGAAATCTTTGTTCGAACCATTCCCAGCTTGTTTATTGTATGCCAGTTTGCATGGACGACCTTATTTCTAAATGAGTTGATTTCAATAAGTTGATCCTTCAGTTTTTTCAACTTATCAACATCTTTATCTTTTCCTACTTCTGACACATAACGAAGGACAAATTTATAGAATAGTTGGATTTTATTCGTCATTGTAAGGTTTTCGATAACTACATATCCAGGCTCATGGGTTCTATCGCTTATCAGCTCAGCTATTTCTAGATTCAGAGTATGTTCCAACTCGCTAAAGCGAAATAAAAATACACCAACTAATGGAGCGTATTTATCCTCCACCTTATACAGATATTCATCTGTTGATAAGTCATATTGTTCTAGGATTTCGTTTTCTTCACTCTTCATAGTTATCACTCTTCCAC
>CAZWYZ010000043.1:6673-8077 GCA_964638785.1 uncultured Pseudomonadales bacterium | reverse complement strand
CAATCAACGGAGTCAGGCAGACTTGAATTGACATCACCATCGTATCTGCCGTTAAAGAGCTACAAAGAAACAGCTCCGAATGATCCATTAACGAATATCTTCTCTTCACTTGCAAAGCTTGGAACGGATGAGCAGGCACTGATTCAGTTTCGCATTCATAAAGAAAGTGAAGGGTGGAAACGATCAGGTCAGAGTGCTGCTGCTGGCAGAACTTCCGGTGATTCAGTCATTCCTCATCCGCAGAAAGCACAGATTGAGGCGAAACTCGCGCAGTCATGCTATGGAGTCAGCATCAGTGTGCTTGCGCAGTCACCAACCCAAGAACGAAGTCGACAACTATTGAGTTCTCTGCAGTCTGCATACACCAGCGTCGATCTTCCATACCAGTCTCTTGCCTTGCGAAAACCAATGTTGCGAAAGAAAAGATTAATCGAACAAATCCTCACTCGTAGTGTGCCATACACGCATATGTATTTAAGTAGTGATGAACTGGCAACGCTCGCACATCTTCCCAACAAGAACTTTGCGTCAATCAATAATATTGCCTGGGGGAAAAAGCTTCTTGGGGAGCCACCAGCAAATTTACCGACCTTTGGAAGCCTCTCTGAAGAAGACAGAGCGAATGTTAATCTCTTTGGGAAGGTCCACTTTAAGAATCAGGATCAAATTTTTGGAATAAAGCGAGAAGATCGACGACGCCATATGTATGTTTTAGGGAAAAGTGGTACCGGTAAATCCACACTCCTTGCAAACATGATCATAAGCGACTTAAAACACAATGAAGGTATTGCTGTCATTGATCCACATGGTGACTTAATTGAAACGGTGCTCGATTACATTCCCAAGCATCGTATTAATGACGTCATCTTGCTTGACCCTGCTGACCCAGAAGCTGTTGTGAAAATGAACTTGTTTGAGGGTGGCACGATGGTGCATCGAGAACTTATTGCGTCTGGAATCGTTTCTATCTTTCAAAAGATGTATGCCCATTCATGGGGACCACGACTTGAATACATTTTGCGCAATACGCTGTTAACATTGTTATCTGAGCAAGCAAAACTGGACGATATTTTGCATATGTTAACGGATGATAAGTTTCGAAAGAAAGTGGTTGATCGTCTTGAAGATCCAGTGCTCAAAAACTTCTGGGTTACTGAGTTTAATACCATGACAGAGAAGCAGCGTATTGAAGCAATCTCACCAATTCTCAATAAAGTTGGCCAGTTTGTCACCTCCCCACTCGTGAGTGGAGTTGTGAATGCGAAGACCAGCTCATTTAACATTGAAGAGGTTATGGATCAAGGCAAGATATTGTTAGTGAACGTGTCACAAGGAAAACTTGGTGAAGATAACGCGTCTTTATTGGGAGCGATGATGATTACCAAAATTCAGTTAGCAGCGATG
>CAZWYZ010000043.1:5901-6637 GCA_964638785.1 uncultured Pseudomonadales bacterium | reverse complement strand
CTTCTATCTCTATATTGATGAGTTCCAGAACTTTGCGACCACCAGTTTTGTGAAAATTTTGTCTGAGGCACGAAAGTATCGCCTCAACTTAACGCTTGCCAATCAGTACATGGATCAGATTCCAGAGGAAGTAAAAGCAGCCATTTTTGGAAACGCTGGAACAATCAGTAGCTTTATCTTAGGAGCAAGTGATGCTGACTGGATGATGAAAGAGTTTGGTCAAAAATATACCCAAGAAGATTTAGTGTCTTTGGAGCGCTATCAGATCATCACCAAACTCATGATTGATAACCAGATGAGTCAGCCATTCCCGGCTGCTACCCTGTCACTCTCGAACTCAAAGAATTTAAATAAAGACAAAGTGGTGCGTTCATCTCGTGAGCGCTATGCGAAGAAAAAAGAAGTGAGAGTCTAACGATTCACAATTTGCAGAATGTTGCTTAACAAACTTGCGACCGTCACCGGTCCAACACCTCCTGGTACTGGAGTCAAAAAGGCAGCTTTGTTTTCCACTGAAAACCGTTCAATATCTCCAGCTGGTGATCCCACATCAATTACGATTGTTCCCTCTGCGATCATTGCACCCGTAACCAGATCTGGTTGACCGACTGCACTAATCACAATTGGGAAGTCTTGAGTTCGAGTGAGTTCAAACTCTTGCGTACCCACATTGACGACGGTATGACCTAAAACACGTAACAGATGAGTCAGTGGTTTTCCAACAATGTCTGATTTA
>CAZWYZ010000043.1:0-5891 GCA_964638785.1 uncultured Pseudomonadales bacterium | reverse complement strand
GAGGACTGACTTCTTCATCCATTCCTCACTACTGCAATCGAGCGTATTCTTTGCCTGTTGAAGAATTGCGAGGACAGCTTTGACAGTCGCTGGAATAAGTAAGGTCTCATCAACTCGTCGAAGTGAGAAAATGCGATCAAGGTTTGATCGGGTTAAACAGTCGACATCTTTATTCGGATCAATGGCAGTCGTTAACGCTTCCCACCATTTTGAAAAATCGAGTGTCGCTCGTCCATCATTGTGATCAGTCCAGACTTTTTTTGAAGGCTTTTGGATCATGACACCAGTCACCGATGCATTAAAAGACAGCTCACGAACTGTTTGAATTAAACTTCCTTGATCATCAGTCAGTGAACACAGGAGAGGTTCATACAAGATTCCAATACGATCAGCAGCTTTTTTCTTTAATGAGGAGTAGAGAACACTGCCTTCATCTTCTTTGAACGTCAGGCTTGTCACTCGAATTGTTTTTCCAATTGCATGCAATAAATCAACCTGTTTTTTTAAGGCCAGTTCTTTTTCTGCTGCGAAGGTTTTTCCGTCGAAGATGACACTGTTCATATGTTTATTTCCATTGTCATCGTTTGAAATGATGAGCGGTTTTTATTTGAGTAAAAGCTTGAGCATGTCCACATCAATACTCTCTGGCCCTGTTTTATTTGGGCCGGGAACCTCTAAGATGAGTGGCAGGTGACGTACCAGCGGATTATTCACAAACTCCTTCATCTGTTCGATTGGGATCTGCCCTTCTCCTAAGTTTGCATGGCGATCTTTATGTGAGAAGTACTCATCGCGGCTATCATTCACATGCACCACTTTGAGTGACTCAGCCAGCTTTAATTCTTCGATCCAGTCAAAAATATACTTTTCACCATCTTGTTTGACCAGCGAATATCCTGCGGCAAACGCATGACATGTATCTAAACACCAACCAAGGCGTTTCCCACCTTGGACGTTGCGTAAAAGCCAAATAATCTCGCGCAGATCAGACCCGATTTTCCCATTCATCCCTGCTGCGTTTTCGATCAAGAAAATTGCATCATCTGGAGTGCTTTCTAAAAGCATGGAGATTTCTTTCGCGATTTGCTCTTGAACTGCAATCCAGCCACGGCCGAGATGTGACCCGAGATGAACGACAACCCCACGCGCATGCATCCCTGCACATGCCTTCAAGTCGACACTCAAGCTTACTCTACTCTTTTCAATATGTTCAGGTTTCTCGGCTGCAAGGTTGACTAAGTATTGTGCATGTATGACGGTAGCTTGGATTCCTTCTTGTGACGCATTGGCGACATATCGTTCAATCTTGTCTGCTGGAATATCAGTAGTCGACCATGATCGAGGGCTGCCACAGAAAAGTTGAACCGCATTGCAGCCAAAATCTTTGGCACGCTTGGGTGCTAAGTCAATTCCGCCTCCGGCACTCACATGTGCTCCGACTAAAAATGGTTTGGATGATGATGGAGATGTTGCCATACTATTGCCAAGTGTACCACACCTTTTTTTTACGGCATTGGGAAGTGCGTACACAACTCCTCTACCTCTTTTGCAATGCTCTGAATGCGTGTATTCGCTTGCACTCGTTCACTAAACTGCGCAACATACGACGCCCGCTCAGTCTTCTCTTCTGGAAGTTTCTCATCAGCAATCTCGTCAACGACTGCTTGTATCCATGCAGCAATTTGAGTCATTTCTTTTGGTGTCATGTTGCGGGTAGTGAGTGCAGGAGTTCCAAGTCGGACTCCTGATGGATAGAAAGGGCTTGGATCATTTGGGACTGAGTTTCGATTGGTGACGATCCCCGCAGCATTGAGTGCTCGTGCAACGAGTGTCCCCTTCCCGACTGAGTCACTTGAAAAATCGATGATCATCAAATGATTCTCTGTACCACCTCCCACCAACTTCATTCCATGCGAAGTGAGAGCTGCTGCGAGTGCGGCGGCATTCTCAATAATCTGTCTGTTGTACTCAGAAAATGCCGGAGTTTGTGCTTCCATGAGTGCCACTGCGATTGCAGCCGTGGTGTTATTATGTGGTCCTCCCTGCATGCCGGGGATGACTGCTGAATCAATTTTTTTCCCAAGATCTGGATCTTTTTTGAGTCCAGATTCAGTGACCATAATCAAAGCACCGCGTGGACCACGAAGTGTCTTGTGCGTCGTTGTCATGATGACATGCGCATAGGGCACGGGAGATGGATGGACACCTGCAACAACAAGACCCGCAATATGTGAGATATCAGCGACAAGATATGCACCGACCTCATCCGCAATCTCGCGTGCACGTTTCCAATCAAGAATGAATGGATAGGCAGTGGTTCCTAAAATGATGACCGTTGGCTTATGTTCGAGTGCGAGTGATCGCATTTCATCATAGTCAATGCGGGCTTGGGCGTTTAAGCCAAACTGAACGGAGTTGTAATATTTTCCAGAAAAAGTAACCTTTGGATGCCCATGGGTAAGATGTCCTCCCATAGAGAGTTTGAGCCCCATGATAGTGCTTCCGGGTGCAGCCAGTGCAAACAGAATCTCACTATTCGCTGGACTTCCCGAGTATGGTTGGACGTTGACGTATGGGACACCAAAAAGATCTTGTGCTCGCTTTATTGCCAATGCTTCAATTTGATCAATGAACTCATTGCCTTCGTAGTAGCGTTTTCCGACATATCCTTCGGAATACTTATTCATGAGTATTGATCCAACAGCTTCATGAACCGCAGCCGATGTGTAGTTCTCGCTAGGGATCATCATGAGCGTGAGCTCTTGACGGGATTTTTCTTGATCCATGAGGGTGGTAATTTGCGTATCCATACAAGTAGTTTAACACGGGAGACCTTGTCATCGCGCACAAGACTCGTGCTGGATTGTATGAATAGAGTTGGTGAGACGGAGATTGGATTTTTACTCAAGCAACCCGAGCAATAAAGCATTCATCTGAGAACTCGCTTTTTTCGCATTGGCAAGCACTTCGTGATGGTCATGTTTGACGAAGGCAAGGTTTGTTACGAACGCAAGTGATAAGACATCGACTTTGAGTGATCGAGCCTGGATCGTTTCTGGCACCGTACTCATTCCGACAACATCTGCTCCCAGGAATCGAAGTGCCATCTTGTCTGCAGGTGTCTCAAAGTATGGTCCATGACAGTATGCGTAGACTCCTTCATGAACAGGTATCTTCTGCTCAACACACAATTGCATTGCGCGTAAACGCATATCTTTGTCAAAGCACTCAGACATATCAATGAAATCAGGTCCTCGCAGTGGATTATCAAGTGAGAGGAATAAGGTCAACAGATCAGAGGTGATGACAAAATCTCCAACTGCATACTTTTCATTCAACGCACCAACAGCAGCAGTCAAGATCATTTTTTTCATCCCTGCTTGTGCGAAGACACGAACAGGGGTTGTCACCTGCTGGGCATTGTAGCCTTCATACATGTGGAACCTTCCAGCCATGAACGCGATTCTTTTCGATCCAATTTTTCCAATCACCAGTTTCCCTGCATGACCTGGCACTGAGGATTTGACACCGAAGAGTTCTTCATACGAGAGTTCTTGCTCTATAGTCACACTGTCTAACACTGCATTCCAGCCACTTCCCAAAACCACAACCATTTCTGGAAAGTCTGGAATTGCTGCACTCAGTTTTTCTGATGCCTGTTGATCGGTAAACATAGGTATCCTCCCTCATTAATCGTCTAACATTGCGCGTGCTAAATCTGCCGCATCTTGTCCACCTGAACGCATTTCTTTCATCACCGTCGTAATGCTGAGCGCTTCAAAACTCTGTTTGGGAATCTTTCCAGTAGCTTCAAGGCTCTTCAATTTATCTTGAAACCACAGAAATGATGGTTCATCAGTTCCAAAAATGCGCAGTACGTTTCCTGAAACAAGTGAGGCTATCTTGGAATCTATATCTGGGTTATTTTTGTCTTGATATAACGATTGATATCCACCAGAGAGTGATGAGGATCCTACTTCCCCTCTGCGATTTGCATACATAGCCGAAATTGGACTTCGACTTCTCCCCATCGCACACACATACAATACTTTCTTCCCTTCAACTTTTGCACGCTCGTAGGTATCACTGAGTTTTTTTTCTGGCATAGGTCTCGTTTCAATCTTTCTTAGAGTTGATATCCTTCCTTTTAATCTATCATGAAGTACACAGAGTCCAAGCACCAAACATTTCCATCCAGTGGGTGGTATACAATAGCCCTATGGTATTTATCGATCCACAGGTTGAACAAATTCTGCAGGAGACCATCCTCCCTGATTTACGAAAAGGTCGAAAAGATTTTGATCTTCCACACACAAAGGCAGTGGTATTCTGGATGAAAGAATTACTCCAATCACTGAGTGATCAGTCGCTGGACTCTCAAGTATTGATCACTGCTGCCTATGCACATGACTGGGGATACATCGGACTCTTCGACGGAGTGGATAGCACAAATATCGAAGTAATTCACAAAATGAAACCACTCCACATGGTTCGAGGTAGCCAACTAATCACTCAACTGATTGACGAGAAGCTTTCGGCATATTTTACTACCAAGCAAAAGGAGCATGTTGCGCATCTAGTACGAATGCATGACAGAGTGGAAGAACTGAAGACAACTGATGAAATTCTCTTAATGGAGGCTGACACGCTTGGAATGATTGATGCCAATAAAGTGAAACCCACATTTTCAAAAGAAGATAATCAAACGTTCATGCAACGAGAGCTCATGGGTAGACGACTTCCAAGATTTCAACATGACTACGCCAAAAAGATTGCCGAAGAACTAGCCGATTCAAGAGAAAGATATTACTCGTAGACAGTACTTGATTTTCACCGACCTCAGTACGGGCAAATCTGCCAATTGGTTTTTGAAAGTCTACCCTTTCAGCTGCGTTGAGATGTGGGTAACAAGTGTCTGAGTATCTTTTGGATCATTTTCAAAATCGGTGATGAATTCTTCGGTGACTTCAATTACTTTCACATTCTTCGCGCGAAGTTTCTCATGGAGCGCCGATAGACCCATTTCAAGCTGTCCAAGATACTCTCGGGTATAAAACGCGAGTTCATAGTCTCTGCCTCTTTTTTTGAGTCGCTCCATGAGGGTATCCATAGAATACGAGAGTTTCACGACGTGGGTGTTTTGAAATAAATTGCCAGTAAGCTCATCATAGAGTGTATGGTAGAGCTGCCATTCATCATCTGTGATATTGCCAACGAGCAGATGACTATAGGTATAGACCCAACTCATAAGCAATCCACTATCGATAACTGTTATTCCTTTATTCTTCTTTTCAAGCTCCGTACGAAGAATCTTAATTCGCTCCATGGTAAGCCACGTTTCATTTGCGAACGCCCATCGCTTCATATCGGCAAGATACGGTTTTGCAAATGGATCGGTCGTTTGAAATAACTCATCTGCATTCACCGCGTGTGCTCCAAGTGACTTCACAAGAATGGGCATTAATGTCGACTTTCCTGATGCGATGTTTCCAATAATGGTGAGGGTGGTATTCATATGCTTAGTCTCGTTTTTCTTTTGGTACATGTTTAATTTTTAGAAACTCATAGTTAAGCTTTTCTCTTTGGAAACGACTGGTTGATGTTTCATCATCATCAATATCTCTGATTACTATTTCAAAAGTGCTCACTTTTGGATAGAGCGCAAACACACTGCGGATCGTTAGAATTATTCGATCATAATACAGTTCCCAAAATTTTGCTTTCCAGGTACTGAAATGTGGAATTCCGTGTTCACTGTGCAGCTTGTGCCACTCCTCTGGAACACTCGAGCGTCGCCCATTTCGCACATGACTATCGACAGCGAAGCGAGCATCTTTTGCTTTCCCTGGTGTGAAATCGAGCTTCCAGACAAATGACTTTCCATCGTGCGA
>CAZWYZ010000042.1:0-8099 GCA_964638785.1 uncultured Pseudomonadales bacterium | reverse complement strand
AGGGCCGCGAGCACCGCACCCACATTTCGTTTTAGGTTGGTCTCACGACCTTCCCAATCCTTGGGTATATCTACTTCGACAAGCGTAATGCGCTCACCATGCCAGATCTTCGCAAAGTCTACGGGTACTCCCAAAAAAGAAGCATCGTACTCATCCGGCACTCCTGTCAGGAACAGCTTTCCAGTCTCGTCAAACGAGTAAGGTATAGCAGATTCATCGAGGTATTTCGGATCGATTCCGCTCCATGTTTGATCTCCAGTCGTCCCTACCAAGAATATATGATTATTCTCATGGGTTTGCTCTAAGATTGGAGTAATGAGCGTATTTATGTGCTCATGAGAGTCCCGTAACTGAATTATAGTCGCTGTCTGAGTAGTATCAGTTATTTCTGGCTGCGTGTTATTTTCGAACGCAACCCTGTACTTTTCATACATCCAACGCGGGATATATGACGGATTGTACTTCTTGGAAAACTGATGTTTATTTCGCTTCTTCCGAACAGGCATCTCCGACCGGTCTGGGATCAGATTCATCTTCGGCTGCTTATACTCTTTTGACTTGCGAAATTCATCGACAGTCATATCAAGCGCAGCAGCTCGACGTTCTACCCAGACCTTTTTGTACAACAATCGTCGAAACAGCTTTTGCCGTGGATGATCATCCAGTTCTCGCGGCGGCACTTTCGTTTGGCTTGTGAGCCATTTCAGGTGCGCGTCATTGCGAATCTGTTTGATCAGCTCTAGATCATGCTCATTGATCACTTTCCTCCACCTCCTTTTCTTCTAACTCGCTTTCATCTGGTTTCGCATTCTTGATTTCAGCAAAGACATACCTATTTCCAGCAATGAAGTTGAAAATGGTAATGATCCCTGTTGAAAACCAATAGGCGAATATATCTACGGGGAAAAACTGAACGAAGGAGATGAGTAGCGGGAAGAACTTGTAGAGCACGAACAGCACAAGGGGATACCCGGCTTTTGCTGTTTCATACAGAAGTACGTTGTACGTTAATGTGAAAGCCTTTACTTTTACAAATCGAATTGCTGTTTGCTTCCACCCTCCAGTATTGCGATCACCCCATGTGAACCGACGGCTCAAATAGTAGTTTAATGCAATACTGCCCATCGCTTGCACAAAATTTGCAATGCTTGTGTTCCATCCTGCTTGCTGGGCCTCATAAATGAACAAGGACCCCAGTAAAGTGATGCCCACCCCGATAATAGTAAACACAACTTTTCGTCGTGCTTCCTTTCTCGAACTGGACCCGTCATGCTTCTGCTCCATTTCGACACCTCCCATTCATCATTCCTCTCTCGCTCTTTATCGAACAATACAACCGATTAACTTGTTAAAGAACAAGGCCAATTTCTGATACACGACCTCCGACGTGTATGTCAGTGCCGTGTCCCAAATAATGACCGAAAAACTCCTCTATCTTGAGATAAAGGAACCCTCTATTATATCATTATTACCAGTTATAGGTCCTGTGAGTTTAGTTTTGCGGTGATCAAATCAGGGTGATATCCTGACGATGTGACGTACTCAACTCAATGGAGCAAAATCCTTGTGGCCATCCTCATTCTTCTGTCTATCCTCCTTTTGGCTGGTATTGCTTTCTTTGTCTATAGTGGGACATTTTTTCGTGGTCTCGAGAAGACCCTCGAATTCAATGGGCAAACACGCAGGTATCGAGTACATCTCCCAAGTGGGTTTGATTCAAAGAAGCCAACCATGCTCCTCATTGCACTCCATGGCCTAGGTGACCATCCACGACTTATGGAGCTGTACTCGGGACTGAGTATCAAAGCAGATCAAGAAAATTTCATTGTCGTGTATCCGTATGGCACCAAAGGGGCAACTCGACCAAAGCTTTCCTGGAATGGGATGTTTTGCTGTGGTGAGGCCTGGAAAAGTGGTGTTGATGATGTCGGGTTTCTCAAAACTCTTATTTCGCAGCTACAAGCTGACTACGCAATTGATTCCTCCAAAATCTTCATGACTGGCTTTTCAAATGGCGCCATCATGACCTATCGATTTGCCATAGAAGCACCGGGGATTCTGCGCGCTGGAGCCATTGTCCAAGGAAGTATGGGAGGGAAGGTTACCAGTGACAGTCCCTTTCTCTCACTTGGATCACCAACACAATCACTTCCGCTCCTGGTCATTCACGGGAAAAAGGATCATGTCATCCCATACGAGGGTGGAACGGGAGGAGACCCAAACGCAAGCTTTGAGTCTGTTGAGAACTCTCTGGCCCCTTGGATCGCACTTCATCCACAAGTAACCAAGAAAGTTACTCCAATTCTTGATGCAAAAATAGAACAGACTGACTATATGGTGCGGGACTCGCTTCTCTTGCGCCACCTGGCTTTAGAACGAACGGGTCACATGTGGCCAGGAATTATGAACATCTATGAGATGCTCTGGAACCGTCCACACTTTTGGGCAAGCGATGCATTAGTCGACTTCTTTCAATCACGATAGTACGCACGCCATTTTTTTGTTCCGTGTTCGATTCATTCTTGAAAACTGCCCCTTTGCTTTTCCTTCGTTCTTTGGTATTGTTACGGTTAGTTGAAGAAGTCCTTGGTGGACACATCGGATCAGTCTGGTGTGCCCGCCAAGGATTTTTTGTATGATAAAATACAGATTGACTATGAAAATGAATTACGCAACAGCAATGTGGTGGACCGCAACAGAGAGTTGGCGGTAGTTTCGTAGTATCAAAAAAAGTTCGAAACGATAGACCGCCGCTGGGCGGTTTTTTTATACACCAAAAGGAAAAAATATGGCACACAGAATAGAAAATGCACTGAGGCAACAAAACCCTGAGCAAATAACCGGAGTAAATATCAAGAAGGTGAATGATGCTGTTGGGAGTATTACGCACTATGTCGGGCAACGAGGCAGAACAGTTGAATCAATGACAATGGCGCTTCATGCGTTATTTTCAGTGAAGGAGATTCAATCACTTGCATACAAGCTTGTCTCTCACCACCGCTTGCGCATCATCGATATACATGTGGAGTCAGGATGGCGTGACGCACTGTACGATACAACGTGTGTACAATAAAGGACACAGAGATTAAGCTACAATACAAACCAAGAAAGAAATATATGAATACAACAAAAAGAGTTTTAGCAGGAATTCGAGCCACAGGAAGATTACACCTGGGGAACTATTTGGGTGCAGTGAAGGGGATGTTGGAACTACAGGGTGATCCTGCATACGAAACGCTGTACATGGTGGCTGACGTCCATACACTGACGACACCATACAGTATTGAAGAGTTGCGCAAGAATCGTCGTGAAGTGATCATTGATTACCTTGCAGCTGGATTAGATCCACAACGATCTATTCTGTTTCAACAATCAGAAGTCAATCAACACATTGAACTCGCATTCTATCTCTCATCGGTCACCACCATCGCGAAGATGCAACATCTGCCAACATTTAAAGACAAAGTGAAACAATATCCAGAGCATGCGACGTTGGCACTCTTAAACTACCCGTCATTGATGGCTGCAGATATCTTGGTCTATAAAGCTGCACTTGTTCCAGTTGGAGTGGATCAAGAGCCACATTTAGAAGTTGCTCGCGAGATGGCACGTCGAATGAACCAAGACTACGCAACAGACTTTCCTGAGCCAATGCGATTTGCAACACCAGGTGGGTATGTGCCATCACTCACCGGAATTGGGAAGATGAGTAAGAGTGTTGAAGGAAGTTACATTACATTATCAGATGATCTCGAAAGCATTCGTAAGAAAATCCGCAGTGTTCCGACTGCTTCCGAAGCAGGTGGTGAAAAATCTCCAGGATTGGCAGCACTCTTTGCATTCCTCCAGTTATTTGCCCCCAGTGAAGTCATCCGTTTTGAATCTGCATTCCAAGATGGCAGTTTGCGTTTTGTGGAATTGAAAGACTATATCGCAGAATTAATCGCTGCCGAACTTGCCCCATTACAAGCCAGGCGAAAAGAGCTTGAGGCAGACCCAGCATATGTTGATCAGGTCATCAGTGAAGGGAATGCCAAAGCACGAGCAATTGCCCAGAAGACATGTCATGAGGTCAAAGTGAAAATGGGATTAGCCTAAGTGGTTACCACCGATCGCGCGAGCGCCAAGCAGATAATGAATTAGTATCAGATTCTCGTAGCTGTTCACGGGACGCCAGACCAATACTGAGCGCAGTTGCCAACACCAACAATGCTTCCGCCATGTTTCCTGATCGCGATATCGCCTCAACTCCCACATAGGCAACGGAGCTGCCGATGGCACCCACTGCAGATAGTTTGAGTATTTTTTCTGAAATCACTGCAAGCTTGTGTACTCCTGCATCCAAAGATGCTTCAGAGGGAACAACCATATCGCGCATGCGCTTGGAGAGAGATTCAAGGCGTTCACGAAGCGTTGGTCCGGATTCTTCAACATGAGTGGCATACTCCCATGGACGGGGAATGCGCAGTGATGGAACTTCACCTGTGTAGATCATATCGATAACAAAATGTATTTTTTTGCGTTTTCTATTTTGAATGATTTCGGTTGTCCGACACTCTTTTTTACGGAATGCCGGACAACCTTGTGGTAAGACATTTATGCGACCTTGATCATGATGACCAAAGCCAGCAGAAAAATCTCACAACTGACGACAAGAAGAAAGATGTTTGACTCCGATGAGTCATCACTCCGGCTCATTCTTTCAAGCCAGAGTATCAATCCCTCTACCTTGTCTGTTTTTGGAGAAACAAAAATCACAACACAAACTGCAAAAAGGATCAGGAGGTAGGGCAGTCCGAAAACTAACCCTCGAATACCTCCCCAGATCATTTTATTTGTTCGTGACTGTGTTTCTCCCACCACACGTTCGTTCATCATTTTCACCCTTTTCTTGATGAACTCTTTGGTTTCTCCCGCATTATACTATAGGATCTTTTACTCAGGCAATTTTTTGTCAAAACCGGTATAATGAACCACATGAAAAAGTGGTCTGCCCCACTAGTCACGCTGGTCTTCCTCTGGATGCTTTTTTCAAGCATCGCAGTTGCTCCTGCCCAGGCAAGAGGAGAGGTTTTAGGCATCCATATTCTGGCTCCAGGTGAGATCTCTCGGGCAAATCAGCTACTCTCTCGTGGTGATGACAAAGATAAGTTCGTGACCGTCCCCCTCACATTAAAAGATTTAGAGCGAAAAAATGAGTGGCAGCATTTTCTCAATGAGGCACATGCACTCAAGATTCGCCCTATTATCCGTTTCACCACTCGATTTGAGAATGGATCGTGGACAGTTCCAACTCGGATTGATGTCATGCGAATGACCTCATTTCTCTCTGCTCTTGACTGGCATCGACCAGAGTTAACAGTGATTCTCTTTAATGAGCCAAACCATGCAAATGAGTGGGGAGGGAACCTTGATCCAGAGGGATTTGCCAAAATCAGTGCCTTTGCAGCGCAATGGGTGGGAACAGAAGCGAAGGACTATACCGTTTTGCCTGCAGCTATGGACTTGGCTGCTGATGGAAACAAAAACACTATGGAAGCTTTTGCATACTGGACACGTGCCTTGGCTGTTGAACCCACACTGCTTGAACACTTTGACGCGTGGAACTCACACTCATATCCCAATCCTGCTTTCTCAGCTTCACCAGATAAAACCGGGAAAAACTCTCTTCGCGGGTATGAGACGGAGCTCGCATTCGTTAAAAAATACACCCAAAAGGATTTTCCCGTCTACATTACTGAAACAGGGTGGAATCAAAATCTGCTCTCTAATCAGAGACTCAAAGACTACTTTATAAAAGCCTATGCAAAAATTTGGAGCAGTGACACTCGAATAGTGGCAGTCACCCCATTTTTACTGCAAGGAGCTCCCGGAACTTTTGCGCCATTCTCATTTTTAGATAAAGATGGGAATCCAACCATGGCGTATGAAGTCTACCAAGATATTTTACGTGGGAATAACTAAGAAGAAGTCCTCAACTCTGAATTACTAAGTGTGTCTATTGTTGTAAAGATTGAAGACCAATAGGCAGGCTCGACTTCACACGCTGCAGAAACATTTTCTACGTTTGGTGTTGAAAGTACCTGCAAGAGGAATAGGGCGCCAAGGCCTGTCTTTTTTGCGACAAGAGCATACCCAATCTCTTGGATACGCTTCTTTCTTTTTTGAAACTCACTGGTTACCCATGCCGGATCACACTCAGTTCGAGAGTCTTCCATAGATTGTTTTCCTTCTTGAGTGAGATTTTAGCACAAACAAACTCAACTCATTTTCGTATGCATGAATGGAAGAACTATATGGAACTGAGGTCTACAATCCGTAGCTTGAAAGTCGCTGATTGCCAATGCGTGTACGACGAAGTGCTAGTCTATCTTCTTTACATTGAATTCTGCCGGGCAGTGTCGTCACAGCAATTGAAAACCCGCGTTTGGAGAGCTCTTGGATATCTTTGGATGTATGCGTTCCATATGGATGGCAAATATGGTTACCGGTCCATATCCGTGATCTGATAACTGCTTGGTTGCAATATCGAGTTCGCGTGCAAAAAAAGCATCACTCTCTTGTGTCATCTTTGCATGGCTCCAAGTATGGTGACTTATCGCGACTCCTTTTTTACTGTCCTCGTTGATCTGTGACCATGTCAGATATCCAGGATTTTCAACTAATCCTGTTGGAACAAATAGTTCCGACACAAAGTTCTGCGCAGAAAGCACGGGCACTGCAAAGGTATGAAAGTCATCGTATCCATCATCAAAGGTTAAGACGATTGGTTTTTGTGGAAGGGCTTTTTGGGAATCAAAGTAGGCAGCAACATCTCGTAACTGAATAGGGGTGTATCCTTTTTCTTTCAGGTACTGCATCTGCGTTGCGAAGATGCCGCTATCAACAGTGAGAGCTGCATGACCAGCTGCTTTTGCTTGATCAAGTGGCTGCACGTGATGATACATCAAGATGGGAATATTCACACAGTGATAACCAGCAGGTGGGTACGGCTTCGGTGTCGCCGTTGCTTGTGGGGTAGCAACTGGTGTGGGGACTGGTGAAGGCAGACTCCCGATCAAGGTACTCGTAAACTTTGACGATACCTGGGTCGGTTGTGGTACTGGCGAAAAAAATGCACCCAGCAAAAAGATCAAAGCAATAAGAGATGTTATACACAGTACCCCTAAGAAGAGAAACGGTGGGACCGATGAATGCGTCACTGGCATAGGAGAATGGTTCTAAAAATGGTACCATGGGAATCTATGGAAGCAGGTTTCCCCACCGTTGAGATTTCAACCGTGCTTGATTGTATCAAATCACCTCCAGTGGCATATTTTTGTGCAGAGTTTGCAGTGGATGAAAAGCTTCCGATCTATGCAGGTGGACTAGGAATCCTTGCTGGAGACGTTCTCTGCCAAGCACATGAAGATGGCAGATCCTTTGTGGGAGTAGGGATGCTGTATCATGGTGGGTACCTGCACCAAGAGATCTCCAAAGAAGCAAATATTCACACCACTGAAAACTTCGATCCCATCAAATCTGACCTCAAGCTTCTGGTCGAAAATGGAAAGCCCGTTTTAATAACTGTCCCGATTCATGCGCGCGCTGTCCAAGTCAAAGCTTGGGTTCAAATGATTGGATCTGTTCCACTTCTGCTGCTTGATACTGATGTTGAAGGAAATGAAGCACAGGATATAAAACTGTGCGATCAGCTCTACGTTGGCGACCGTGAACATCGATTTAAACAAGAAATGATATTGGGCATTGGTGGTGCCCGCATGATTCATCGCATTGGGATCAGGCCAAAGATCTATCATCTCAATGAAGGTCACTCAGCCCTTCTCCTCTTTGAACTGGCCCATGACCGCATCCAACACGGAGAGAACAAAAACATCTTAGAAGTCTTGGAACACTTAGATACGATCGTGTTCACCAATCACACCTTAGTACCAGCAGGCAATGACGTCTTTTCAAAAGATCTCGTCATCTCCTATCTTTCATCCTTCGCACTTGAGTTCCCAATGGATCCATCACTTTTGGTAAAGTTTGGACTCATTCAGGATACGTCACTTTTCTCACCAACAATGCTGGCTCTTCGTCTTGCGACAGTCAGTCAA
>CAZWYZ010000041.1:5963-8133 GCA_964638785.1 uncultured Pseudomonadales bacterium | reverse complement strand
ATGCCCGAACTCCTAGAATGATAGAGATTGCTGCGATCACAAAAACGTACCAGAATTGCGCCATAATATCAGAGGTCGCAATCAGTATTCTCGTCGGTGCAGGGAGTTCAGCACCGAAGTCTTTATACATCGAGGTCATCTTTGGCACCACGAAAATCATCATGATGAATCCAACGATTGTCATTGCAGCCATCACGATTGCTGGATAGACAAGGGCACCTTTTGTTTTCGCATTAAACTCTTTTTCTTTCTCAAGCGTGTCAGCTAGGCGATTGAGCACTTTTTCCAAAACACCCGCTGATTCTCCGGCTTTAATAAGGGCAACATACACATCAGTAAATGGGGGATGATGCTTTTCCAATGCTTTTGCGAGGGTTGATCCACCTTCAACATCGCGTCTGACCACTTCGATCACTTTTTGCATTGCGGGTTTCGACTGCACCATTAAAATTCCGAGTGCTTCCGTTAACGGTAAGCCTGCCGTGATCATGGTTGAGAGTTGTCTAGTGAAGTTGACGACATCTGTGGAAGAGATACGCGAAAACTTGAGCATGGTAAGTAACCCAAGCTCTTTATACTCAGTCAGTGAGATCACAAATAACCCACGCTCACGTAAGATGACACTGGCATCTTTGAGACTCTGCGCCTCAACTTTTCCAGTGACAGCTTCATTTTTCTGCGTTCGCGCTTTATAGGAATAGGTGAGCATATCAACGTTTTACTAAGCGAGCGAGTTGGTCTGGCCATTGTGCAACAGCTTCTGCGTCTTGGTAGGAAACCAGTCCTTGGTTGACGAGTTTTGCCAAACTTGCTTCCAGTGAGATCATTCCCATATCCGATGACGTTGAGATGACGTTATCAAGCTGGAAGGTTTTTCCTTCACGAATGATATTGCGGACGGCACCATTGGCCAGCAATACTTCTACCGCTGGAATTCGATCGTCTTGGAGCGTGCGCATCAATCGCTGTGACACAACCGCCTGTAATGTGTTTGCAAGTTGCATTCGCACTTGTGCCTGCTGATGTTCAGGGAAAACGTCAATAATACGATCGACAGTCTGAGAAGCAGAGTTTGTGTGTAGTGTTGCAAAAACCAAGTGACCAGTTTCAGCAACGGTGAGTGCTGCAGCGATCGTTTCATAGTCTCGCATTTCACCAACCAAGACGACGTCTGGATCTTCACGCAACGCTGACTTGAGTGCAACTTCCCATGAGTGCGTATCTGCATGCAGTTCACGCTGGGAGATAATACTTTTTTTCCGTGTGTAGATAAACTCAATTGGATCTTCAATCGTGAGAATGTGTTCTCCACGATTCATGTTGATCTCATCAATAATTGCTGCCAGTGATGATGATTTTCCTTGACCAGTTGGTCCAGTAAACAGGATGAATCCTTGTTTCATGGTTGTGAATTGATGCAGGATTGGTGGCAAACGGAGTTCTTCAATTGTTCGAATCTTCGCCGGGATTAAACGAAGAGCAGCAGCAAGTGTTCCTTTGTGGTAGTACGCGTTGACGCGGAATCGACCAATATCTTTAAATTGAAATGAGAAATCTACTTCTTTGTTTACCAAAAGCTGATCTTTAAATTCCTGCGAGAGTAGTCCAAAAATGAGTGCCTGAGAGTGAGCCGCATCTAAGACTGCTTCACCTTCAATGGGAACAAGTTCTCCATTCACACGGAAACAAGGAGGGGACCCTACAATCAAATGAAGGTCTGACGCGCCGAGCGTCGAACATTGAGTGAGCATCTCTTCAATAGTCATAGTTCTTCCTTATAAACCAAAGTCTCTATTAATAGTTGCATAGTTTTTACACTTGGGCAACACGGAGCACTTCTTCAATGGTGGTAATACCATCCAACGCTTTTAAATATCCGTCTTGCTTCATGAGCATCATGCCGTCATCGAGTCCTTGTTTTTCGATATCTGAGGCAGTCTGATGTTCAAGCACTAATCGAGCAATCTTGTCATTCATGGTAATCACTTCAAAAATACCAATTCGCCCTGAGTATCCGGTATCATCATTTGATTTTGACTTTACCCCGCGATACAGCTTCATGGGTTTCCCTTCGACTCCTTTTGATTTTGCCCAACCGTCATACAGTGCGCCTAAGACATCACGGATATCTTTTTCCACTGCTGGTTCTGGAGTGTACTCTTCTTTCTCT
>CAZWYZ010000041.1:4810-5953 GCA_964638785.1 uncultured Pseudomonadales bacterium | reverse complement strand
CAGAAATTTTTCGAACAACACGCTGGGCCATGACTAATGTAATTGAGGATGCAAGTAAGAACGGTTCCATTCCCATATCTAACAAACGAGGAAGTGCACCCGCTGCAGAGTTAGTATGGAGGGTTGAGAAGACTAAGTGACCAGTCAGTGATGCTTGCACGGCTAGTTCAGCTGTCTCACTGTCACGAATTTCACCGACCATGATGACATTGGGATCTTGACGCAAGAATGAACGAAGTCCAGACGCAAAGGTCAGTCCTGCACCTGGATTAATCTGAACCTGATTGATTCCTTCCATTTGATACTCCACTGGATCTTCCAGTGTCATGATGTTCACTTTGGGTGAGTTAATCTTGTGCAGAAGTGAATAGAGTGTCGATGTTTTTCCTGATCCAGTAGGTCCAGTAACAAGCACGATTCCATGCGGAACATTTGCTGCAGCTTCCAGTCTTGTCAGCGCTGTGCCTCGTAAGCCCAGTTCAGAGAGAGTAGGAATAGCTCCAGACTTCTTCAATAGACGCATCACGATCTTTTCTCCGTGTACCGTCGGAAGAGTGGAGATACGCAAGTCAACTTCATCTGATTGAGTTCGAAAAGTGAAACGTCCATCTTGTGGGACACGTTTCTCATCAATTTTTAAATCAGAGAGAATTTTAATACGAGAGACTAATGCCGGATGAACACTCTTTGGAAGCACTAATTTTTCATTCAAGATACCATCGATACGGTAACGCACGCGGGTCCGCGTTTCTAATGGTTCAATGTGCACATCAGACGCACGAGATTTCACAGCGAAGGCCAGAATCGTTTCGACGATTTTCGCAATTGGAGCTTCACGAATAATCTCATTACTATTCGCTTGACTGATATCGATTTCAACACCTGACGCTACCAAAGTCTGACCTTGATCTGTCTCCTTGAGCGCTGCAGAGACTTCACTTGAGAGACTTTGAGCGTATCGTTCATTAATCGCACGATCCACCTCGTACTCTGATCCAATACTGACGATGACTTTCCGACCTGTTTTCTTGGTGACGAAATCCAACGCAAGCAGATCACTTGGATTGATCATGGCAATAGAAACAGTCCGTTCTTCATCATTTAAAGCGTAGGGAATCAAGCGATATCGTCGAGCCACACTTT
>CAZWYZ010000041.1:1473-4800 GCA_964638785.1 uncultured Pseudomonadales bacterium | reverse complement strand
GCTAGAGCTTGCGGAGCAATTCCAGTTTCCGACAACTTCACGTAGGGGACGTTATATGCCTTGGCTTTTGCTTGCGTCAGTACTTCTTCATTGACGAGGTTCTTTTCTTTAATGAGATCATCGATACTTTTATTGGAGTTAATGTGCTCAAGCGAGAGATCATCGTACTGCGCTTGGGTAAGAGCCCCTTGGGCAAGGAGAATTTGAGCAGCACTCGTCGTGGTGAAGCCAACGTTTGAAAAAGATGCTGATGCGGGAGACTGGGCAGAGTCCATAGTTTCTATCAGTGTAGCAAGGCAGTACAATCCAAAGCAACATCAACCTATGTACGATATCTCTCTTGTGATCCATACCAGTCAAGTAGCCACACCAGCTGATGTGGAAGCTATTGTGTCTGCATACTCACAAATCAAAGGATATCGTTTGGGCTTGCATCCTGATGTGTTCATCCTCAAACCATTGGAAGAGAAAGTCAGTATCTCCATTGACCAGGTCCATGCACTCCACGGCACACTCTCACTTTCTCCTGTTCAAGGTGATCAGAAAGTGATTCTTATTCACCCTGCACATGCACTTACATTTCCAGCACAACAAGCGCTTTTAAAGCTGGTCGAGGAACCACCAAGTAAAGTACTCTTTCTGCTTATAACCCACACTCCATATGTGTTATTACCCACAATCCTCTCAAGATGTCGAGTTGTTTCATACAAAACACAAGCAGGGCAGGGGAGTGAAAAAATTCTTTTCCCAACTACGCACGCAGAGGCGATCGCACTCGCTGATCGGTACGGTGCAAAAAAAGAATCAGCACTGAATGTTTTGCACGACATTTTAAACACCCAGTCAGATCCACAGATTCAAAAAGCTGCAATCAAGGCACTCGGTTTACTCACAAAGAATATCAATGCCAAACTTGTTTTAGACGAGTTTTTCTTTTCGACGCTCACGTAAGTGAAGTTTTTTTCTATTGTGCACTGTGTGTAAGCCTTCTGTATGTTTCATTTTCGGCATAGATTGTGTTAAGATGATTCTCTTATCGTTCTTGACGCGTTCGTCAGAGCCTGATAGATTCTTCTCTTATGCCAGTCAATGATTACAAAGCTTCAGATATCCGCGTACTTGAGGGACTCGAACCAGTTCGTAAGCGTCCTGGAATGTACATTGGATCCACAGATGCAATCGGTCTTCATCATTTAGTCAAAGAAATCGTTGATAACTCCGTTGACGAAGCGATCGTCGGATTTGCTAAGCAGGTGACTGTGTATTTGACGAAGGATGGCTATGCCTCGGTCGTCGATGATGGTCGTGGTATTCCAGTCGACATGCATGCATCCGGTGTTAGTGCACTTGAGATTGCGATGACGAAGCTGCATGCGGGTGGAAAGTTTGATGAGATGGCATATCAGGCATCTGGAGGACTGCATGGTGTCGGTGCATCTGCAGTCAACGCTCTCTCAGATGATATGAGAGTTGTAGTCAAGCGCGATGGAAAATACTTCTTTCAGGAATATAACATTGGAACTCCAAAAGCGAACGTCAAGGAAATTACGGAAGCAAAAGTCAAAGAACTATTTCCTCTTGAGAGTTCTCAGCTCCTTGCAAACAAAAGTGGAACTTTAAGTAACTTTCACCCAGACAAAACAATCTTCTCAACGATTGAGTTCTCAGCCAAGATCATTGAGGACTTCATTCGTGAACGTGCATATCTCATGGCAGGTTTGTACTTTCGATTAATTGATGAAGCGAACACAACAGAACAGCACTTTTACTTTGAAGGTGGTATCCGTTCACTCGTAAGTCACTTAAATCATAATAAAAAAGCCCTCCATCCAGTTATTCCGATGTCTGGTGAATTCCAAGCAGAGAAGTTTAAAGTCTTTGCTGATGTTGCTGTCCAGTATAACGATACCTATTCTGAGACGATTGAAAGTTTTGCCAATACCATTAAAACCCCAGATGGTGGAACCCACTTAACCGGATTTCGTACCGCATTGAACAAGTCATTAAAAGACTATGTGGTTAAAAATGAGTTGGTGAAGAATGAAAAAGACATGTTCACATCAGAAGACTTACGTGAAGGATTAACGGCTGTCATCTTTGTGAAAATGCCAAGTAATGACATTCAGTTTGAAAGTCAGACAAAAACGAAGCTTAATAATGCTGAAGTGCAGTCCGCTGTTTATCAAATAGCGAAAACAGGATTAGATCAGTACTTTGAAGAGCATCCAAAGGAAACACGCATTATTATTGATAAAGTAATGTTGGCCGCTCGCGCTCGTATGGCAGCACGCGCCGCAAAAGATGCTGTTATTCGAAAAGGTGTCTTTGAAGGAAGTAGTTTGCCTGGAAAACTTGCAGACTGTCAGTCATCCGATGCTGCTGAGTGCGAACTGTACATGGTTGAGGGAGACTCAGCCGGTGGATCAGCCAAACAAGGTCGTGATCGAAAGTTCCAAGCAATTTTCCCATTACGCGGAAAGATTTTGAACACAGAGCGTGCCCGTCTTGATAAGATCGTCGACTTTGAAGAATTGAAGAACTTGGTGATCGCTTTAGGAACGGGCTTAGGAGACACGTTCGATATTAGTAAGCTTCGCTATCACCGTATCATCCTCATGAACGATGCCGACGTTGATGGAGAACATATCACCACTCTAGGATTAACGTTCTTCTATCGCCATCTCCCACAAATTGTGGAGCAGGGATTCCTATATATTGCCATGCCACCCCTTTTTAAGATCTGGAATAAGAAAGAAGTCAGATATGCGTTCACAGAAGCAGAGCGTGACAGTGCATCCAAAGAATTGGGAAGCGGAAACATGGTCGTCAATGTCCAGCGATATAAAGGTTTGGGAGAAATGAACCCAGAGCAACTTTGGGAAACAACCATGGATCCAGCACGTCGAATGCTCAAGCGAATCACTTTGGAAGATGCAGCGAAAGTCGATGAAGTGTTTACGACCTTAATGGGGGATGAAGTTCCTCCACGAAAGAAGTTTATTCAGACACACGCAAAACTTGCTAATTTAGATATATAAGCTATGAGAAATGAACAGACAACCTTGGACGCACGAAAACTCGCAGCTCACTTAGAAGACGAAATTACTGTCATGCAGTTGGATGACTCACAAGATAGTCTAGTGATTGTTGCCAAAGCATTCTCAGAGATTGTGATCAATGCAGAGAATGCTGAAAAGTGCCTTCGAGCGTTGACGACACTTGCAGAATATCCCTTCGTTGCCGATCAACTACGATCGATCAACGACACCCTCGATGATCAGACTTTTACTTGGGTTATGGTACGACAATATTTGTTCACACTTGATC
>CAZWYZ010000041.1:358-1463 GCA_964638785.1 uncultured Pseudomonadales bacterium | reverse complement strand
TCAAGCCTTAAATAGTACGCAAATTAACGCATAAAAAGGAGAATCTATGGATTTAAAAAAACTGTTGTTCTTCATTGAGATCCCTGATGGGAGTGATGTGAAGTATGAAGTCGATGAAGAAACTGGAATGCTCATGGCAGACCGTTTCCTCTATACATCGATGGGGTATCCTGCAAACTACGGCTATGTCATGGGCACAAAAGGGAAAGATGGCGATCCTGTTGATGTGCTTGTTTTAGCAAGTAAGAAAGTCAACGCTGGCGTCGGAATCAAAGGGCATGTCATTGGAATGCTTGAAATGGAAGACGAAGAGGGTATTGATCACAAGCTCATTGCTGTTCCAGATAAAAAAGTAGATCCTATCTTTGGTGTTTGGGAAGATTTGAAGGATGTTCCACAGCAATCACTTGATCGCATTAAACATTTCTTTGAGCACTACAAAGAACTCGAACCAGGTAAATGGATCAAGGTTCACAAGTTCCAAGATCGCACCCATGCAGAAAAAGAAATCGAAGAATCAGCTATGAAATATGAGCAGGAGTGCGAGATGTGCTCAGCTGATGGATGTTCACATGACTGTGATGACTGCAAAGGGGCAGGATGTTGCGACAAATGTGAAAAATGTACAGATGGACAATGTGAGTGTAGTGCTGGCCACGCTGGTGGATCATGTGGTGGACACTGTCACTGTGGAGACTCACATATTCCGAGTAAATAAAGCATATGGAGTTCTCAAAAGATCTTGGTTCTTTTGAAGTCGGGGCAAAAAGAATAGACATTATTACCGATGAGCTCGGACCAGATACACATCTGAAAAACTTGTTGAAGGAAAAAGGCATTGTATGGGGGAAGAATTGCGAAATCATCCAGCCATATGTTGAGAGAATCAGCGGGCAAAGCACAGCAGGTGAGACGACCGAGCTTTTTCAAAAAGTAGTCGACCTAGCAGCAGCAAGAGCAACGGCTTTGGATAAGATAGTGATTTATAAGTACATGACAGTTTTTGATAGCATGAAAGGCTTTGCAGATAGTACACACAAAGAAATGGTTGGAGGTTGGGATATTGAGTATCAAACCGGAGATAAAATATTTCGATATAAAATCT
>CAZWYZ010000041.1:0-334 GCA_964638785.1 uncultured Pseudomonadales bacterium | reverse complement strand
GACCCAACAGCTGATTATCAGACTCGGTTTGGAACAATCAGACCTGTATCGATCATCACTGAGATGCAAAAGTCATACCTTGACTATGCCATGAGTGTGATCGTTGCACGTGCGCTGCCTGATGTTCGTGATGGATTAAAGCCAGTACATCGTCGCATTTTGTTTGCGATGAAAGAAATGGGTATTCGATTTAATACTCCATACAAAAAATCTGCGCGTATCGTTGGAGAAGTCTTAGGTAAGTATCACCCACACGGTGATGCCCCAGTGTATGAGGCAATGGTGCGTTTAGCACAAGAGTTCTCCATGCGATATCCATTGGTTGATGGACAAG
>CAZWYZ010000040.1:3989-8245 GCA_964638785.1 uncultured Pseudomonadales bacterium | reverse complement strand
GAACTGAATATCATCGATCAGTAAAACGTTAATCTTTCTATACTTTTCTTTAAACTGCATGGTTTTCTTCATTTGAATCGCTGCAACAATTTCATTGGTAAACTCCTCACCCGCACAATATAAAAGAGTCATAGTAGGGTTGTTTTTCAAGATATTCTGCCCTACTGACTGCATGAGGTGTGTTTTCCCGACCCCCACTCCTCCATACAAAAAAAGCGGATTATATGCTGTACCAGGGCTTCTAGAAACTGCTTGCGCAGCGGCATACGCCATTTCGTTCGTTGTTGAGACAGCAAAATTTTCGAAAGTAAAGTCTGGTCTTAGTTTTGCTTTTTGAAGTGCTAATTTTAAAGAATCAACTGTTGGAATTGTGGAAAACAACGGTGATTCTTGAGAGGGTTGTGTTGTGTTATTCTGTGGAGAAGATGTGGAATGTATGGGGATTTGTTGTGGAGAAGAAGCGTCAGGTTGTGTAGAAGTAACTTTAAACTGAAGATCTACTTTACGTCCACTTACCCTATCCAAAGTCTCTTTAACAGTTGCGTAAAACCTACCTTCGATCATTTGCGCATGCATTGCTGTTGGGGCTGACAGGATTGCAATTGCGTGTGTGTCCCCTACCGGTCTTAATTCAACTAGACTTGCCTTCTCTATCCACATGTGGAAATGCTGTCCTGACATCGAGACTTCTAGATCGGCAAGTGACTTTTTCCAAACATCTTCTGGGTGAGTATCCATAGAACAAATCTCAGTGATATATAGATGCAGTTTAACCATGGTTTTCCACATCTTGCAAGAGTGTGAATAAAAATTCAACTTTTCCCCATTAAATGTGGAAAATGATGTGAAAATGTGAGTTTTACTCAAGGGGCAGCGTGGGGGTAAAAATGTGGGAATCATGTGTGTTTCACTCAATAAAGCAGACTCTTTTCCACCTTGATGAAATTCCTCTAGGAACAATGGTGATAATCTGGTACAATGTTCCTTCCTAAATGATTGAGTATTAAAAAGGGCTTTATGGCAAAAACACGCAGAACATGGCAACCAAAGAAGAAAAAGCGTATCAGAACTCACGGGTTTCGAGCTCGCATGAAAACAAAAACCGGTCGAGACGTCTTGAAACGCAGACGCAGTGTGGGGCGAAAGAAGCTTAGTTTATAAACAAACTATGATTTCGGCATCACATCGGCTGCCGTTACGATCCCTCCCAGGATTTTTTGACACTTCACATAAGGTGAACAACTCAACACACATAGCGTTTATACGTCAAAATTCGGTACAACGCCTCCGCTGTGCAGTGGTGGTTCCAAAAAAGGCTGAAAAACTTTCAACTCGACGCAACGCACTGAAGCGTCAAATATATTCCATAATAGAAACAAGCGGCAATCTTGATAAATCTATTGATCTAGTCGTAGTAGCTCGTAGAAAAATGTCTATCAATGATACAAAAAGCTTTTTCAGCGATCTCCAAGCAGTTCTTCATCATGGGAATTAAAGGCTATAAAAGGCTACGCTTTTCCCTAGACGTAGTACTCCATAGTGCTTTTGGCGTTTCTTTTGAGTGTAAACACAGTCCAACATGTAGTGACTACACAATCGATCAGATCGAAAAGCATGGTACAATCAGAGGACTTTTAAAGGGAGGGTATCGTATTCTTACGTGTTGGTAAAAACTTATGGATGTTCAATTAATTATTCACACAATTCTTATTCAGCCAATCTTTGAACTCCTTAAGTTTCTTTCGATTCAAACAGGTAATTTCGGTCTGGCAATCATTCTGTTGACAGTTGCTGTACGAACTGCTCTTATTCCACTCACGCTTCCAACCCTTCGTTCTCAACAGAAAATGAAAGTATTGAAGCCTGAAATTGATGCTCTTAAGAAAAAATACAAAGGTGATCAAAAAAAACTCCAGCAGGCACAGATGGAGCTTTTTAAGGAGCACAATATTAACCCATTAGCTGGGTGTTTGCCATATATTGCTCAGTTCGCAGTTTTGATTGCTCTCTATAATGTTCTCCAAAACTTTGTGTCGATGGCTTCACAGAACGGTTTCTCAGTAAACACTGCATTTTTCATATTTGACCTTTCGAAGCCAGATCGAAGCTTAGTAATACCTATTCTTGCAGCGCTCACACAACTTTTCTTGTCTCTGATGATTTTACCTGGTGCGGAAAAACATGATGTTATTCCAAATCAAAGTAAAAGCAAAAAAATTCAAAAAGCGAATGAAAAAGAAACAGACACTCAAGAAATGGCTGAGACAATGCAAAAACAAATGGTCTTTATGATGCCGATTATGACGGGAATATTTGCATACCAGTTCCCTGCCGGACTCGGTATCTATTGGATTGCGACAACAGTATTTAGTATTGTCCAACAATGGTTTATTTCGGGCCCTGGTGGACTTGTTGATGTCTTAGAAAAAGTGAAGTCAATTAAAAAATAAGGAGATTAATTATGGAAATACAAGACTTTTTGTCAGGCCTACTCGCGCACATGGGCATTGAATCCTCGACGGTTGAAATTACACAGTCTGATGACTCTGTTACGGTTGCTATTCACTGTGAAGAAAATGAAAGTGGTTTGCTTATCGGTCGCCATGCTGAAACTTTAGACGCTATGCAACATATTTTGCGTCTTCTGTATCAAAAAGACTATGAAAAACCGATTGTTTTAAACATTAATGATTTCCGTGAATCAAGAGAAGAGTATATCCGTGATCTCGCAAATAGAATGGCTGAGCGCGTCGTTGAAACAGGACATCCGCAGTCATTGCACCTCCCTGCTCATGAACGACGACTGGTTCATATGGCATTGGCCGAAAATGACAAAGTGACAACTCAGTCTGAAGGTGAAGGTCCATACCGAGTTTTACAAATTGTTTTAAAAGATGAATCCTAAAACTGTATGAACTTTAATATTCATACCGATGGTGGTTCACGTGGAAATCCTGGAAATGCAGCTATTGGAATTGTTGTTGAAGTCGAGAAAAAAATAGTCTGGGAAAAGTCAAAAGCAATTGGTGTAACCACGAATAATGTTGCTGAATACACGGCAGTTGTTGAAGCTCTTGACTATTTATCCTCACTATCCCCTGCTCCAGAGTCCGTTCATTTTTACTTAGACTCACTTTTAGTTGTGCAACAACTTTCGAAGCGATATAAGATAAACAGTGAACCATTACTACTGCTAGCGCAAAAGTCATGGCAGCTTATCGACACGCTTGGGTGCCCTGTTGAATTTACTCATGTGCTCCGTGACAAAAATAAACAGGCAGATGCTCTGGTGAATAAAGCTTTAGATGCTCTTTGATTCTTTTTGATTGAGTTGTTCCAGTGGTGAAATACGTTGTACGCTTACAAGGCAATGAACGCACGTATTCAAACCACTATTGAAGCTTCACAATCCACAGTGATTCTGCTTTCACATAACTGTGTTTTTTCCTCTCAACTCCAGGCAGCAATTGAAGCGGTTCATCTTACTGTTGTTCGAATTGAGCCGATTCAGTTGCAGAAAAGCACACTCGATGAAAGTGTGAAAAAACTTTTTCAATCTGGATACGTCTGTGTGTGGGTAGATATTCCACTTTTTGTTTCTCAGCGAGAAAAAGAAAGTGAAAATGACGCAATCGTTGATGTACTAAAAAAACATCTTCTCATTCCACTTCATCTTGTAACCTTCGACGCAGTCTATGAGCGTAAAAACGGCAGAGAAGGGGATATCCCGACCATTGCAACTAAACAACTTATTTCTTCCGTTTTAAGGCACTTAAAAAACGTTAGTCTTTTTTCGTATAACCATGTGATCTATCCGTATGAAGGAGGAATATCAATCGTCCAAAGGTTTTTACTTGAAAAAATTAAACAAGGAAATAGACAGCCACTTGCGGGGTCATGGACACCTTTGTGGTATCAAGATGTTCTGTCACATCTGGTAACAACGCTCTATGATCTCTCAATTGCTGGATCAACATTTTCAGGCACTACTGTCGTAGATCTTGAACTCTTTGAGTCTCGTTTACGAATAGCTTCACATAATCAAGTGTTAACCGGTCATCAAATAGACTTTCCATTTGAATTTCAATCTGGAAAAAGGGTGGGAAATGTTCCATTAAAAACAATGGTTGATGAGTTGTCGTTGGTCACCAGTACTAGAAAAATTGATCAACACGAACTCGTCTCCAAGGTGGATCTTCACACAGTGTTTTCACAAAAGAAACAAAAACCATCATCGGTTAAAAGAAAAAAAAGAG
>CAZWYZ010000040.1:0-3963 GCA_964638785.1 uncultured Pseudomonadales bacterium | reverse complement strand
AACTGTCTTGAAGTCTGTTCTGGTTGTAGTAGGTCTACTTCTTTTATCGTATGGGGTAGTATCAATTATTTTTTTCACTCTCCTCGGAAATGTTCGATCAACTATTGCGCAAAATATTCAGTCTGACACCCAGGTTCAGTGGCAGCCAAAACGAACCGCAGATCTCTCAAAAAAAATTCAGATTCTCGAGGCTGTCGCAAATATCATTCCATTGCCATACTCGGTAGTTGGAATCCATTTACCGCATGAAGGTGTAGTTGCTGGACTACACAGTGTGTCTCAATACGTCTCAGGTATTCAGTCATATCATCAGGCGACAGACTTGTTAAGCACTCGTATTGAGCAAGCATCTATGCCAGATATTGCGACACAGAATTCAACGCAGCAAATTTCCACACTTTTGGATGAAGCGTATAAAGATTTATCTGCGATTCAAGCGGATATTTCAAAGGGGAACCCTATTTTTGATTCTTTGTTTGGTATTGATGGCTTATCGACTCAACTCGTCCAGTCGACAACAACCCTTCGAGAAAGTATAACGCAATCAAAAGCACTTGTGACTTTGGTGGATTCACTTCTTGGGAAAGAAGGGAAAGCGGTATTTCTTCTCGTATCAGTTGACTCGACTCAGTCAAGACCATTCTTTGGTCAGCCGACGCAGGTAGCTGTCTTCACTATCGAAGATGGAAAGGTGAAAAGTACACAGATCCATCAAGTATCAGATTTAGATCACATGATAAAGGGGAAGGTGGAACCGCCAAAGGAAATGCAGAAGTACGTGCAAAACATGAACTGGAAACTTTCAGATGGATCTTGGAGTGTTGATGGTCCTACTGCTGCAAGGGAAATAGCATGGTTTGTTGGAAAACAGCTTAGTCTTGATGTGGATGCGTTGTTATTTGTGAGCGCCCCAACTCTGGGCGAGCTAACATCAACTGTTGCAAAAGCTGGGGAAAAGAGTGATGCCGGTGGTGAAATATCAAAAATGAATATTTTGGGAACCCAGTCTCCTCAGAATAGAGTGTCCACGCTGGTTGATCAGATTGGAAAAGGAGATTCTGAATCAATTGAAGCATTCTTTCCACTGATTGTGGAGTCTTTAAACTCTTCACAATCAGTGCTTTTTTCTCGAGATGTGGGTGTCGCAAAAACAGCAAAAGCGCTCGCTTGGGATGGATCTGTTCGTACACCGAACTGTCCGGCTTTGTTTGCTGTTGATAGAACGTGTACCGTGTTGACACGATACCTGACAGAATATGATGTGAATTCTGCCTCAGAAAGTGCTATAGCACCTACGCAGAAAGAGAACCAAGTCCACAAAATCCATTTTGCCAATGATGCCCTTATTCACACTGATATTGTTTTGTATCCCAAGACGACAGGAACTGTGGAAAGAAAGCTTCTAAAGTATCTGATTGATCAAGGAGCGGAGAATATTTCTGTCGAAGTGAATGGTGTCCTTGTAGATGCAGGAGAGTTGAGTTTAGGACAAGAATATGAAAAAACATCACTCTCTTTTCCAGTTTTCCTCTCAAGTGAATCTATGACAAACATCACTCTTCTCTATACCACTCAGCCTGTGTCTGCCGAGAAGTCCTCAGTCGTTCTCTTTGTCCAGAAACAGGCAGGGAAGCAGTCTGATCCACTCACAGTGGAGATGAGCTTTTCGAAGTCATTTCTACCAAGTGTTGTTGCTCCAAAAGCATTCATTGATCGAGCGGGGGTCTCTTTCACTACTGAACTTACAACCAGCAAGATCTTCGCAGTTGGATTCTAAACAGCCAGTCTTTTCCTCTTGTGGTATACTACAGTCTTCTGAATTTGAAGGAAATTTTTATGAACTCAACAAAAGTGCAGTTACAAGCTCAACCTCGAACAATTTTGGGACGAAAAGTCTCGTTACTACGTCGAGAAGCAAAGATTCCAGCCAACATCTATTCCAAACAAAAAGAGAGTGTTGCAATTACTCTGGATAAAAAAGAGTTTTCAAAACTCTACTCAACAGCAGGGGAGACGACTTTAATTGATTTAACTGTTGATGGAGAACAGAAATCACGCCCAGTCCTTATCCGTGACGCACAAAAACACCCAGTTACTGGAGATATCGTTCATGTAGACTTTCAACAAGTTAATCTTTCTCAAAAAGTAACTGCAAATATTCCAGTTGAAAGCGTTGGTGAATCTGAAGCTGTGAAGGCTGGAGGCGTACTGGTTATCACACATAATGAGATTGAAGTGGAAGCATTACCAATGGATCTTCCAGAGGTTTTCCAAGTAGATATCTCAAAACTCAATACACTCGGGGATACAGTTACAGTTGCTGACCTTGAGTTCGATAGAGAAAAGGTTTCAATCTCGTTGGAAGCTGAAGAGGTCCTCGCCACAATTCAGGCACAAGAAGAAGAAAAGGTAGAAGAGACAACAACCGAGCTTGCAGAGCCTGAATTAATTAAGCAGGGAGCCACAAAGGCCGATGAAGAAGCAGCAGCAGGAGCTGAAGTAAAAGAAGAAGAGAAGAAATAACTTAAAATCGATTGTTTTTGATAAAAAAAAGCCTCTTTAATGAAAATTGAAGGGGCTTTTTTAGTGGGTTTTCTGGAAGAACTCAATAACACTTGGATGGTTAGGATCAACTACTTTTAATTGGGACTCATACTGACGTACATGCTCTGTATCACCAATCTGGTGAGAAATGATTGCTAACTGAAGCAACACATCTCTTGAGGTGGGATGTTCATCGTGAATAGTTTTAACGCGCTTCAATACCTCTTCAAAAGATTCTTTTTTTATCAAGAATGAACTTCTATTTTTTAGGAATTGCGCGTATTGGGTTTGATAGCTGAGTGCCCCAATAACGATCCAAATTCCAACTGGAATCAACGCAAAAAAGAAGACTTTTGAAAACCCCTTCACCGCAGGAGAAATTAAAACCTTTGTCACCGACAGAATCCAGAGAAAATAGAAAACAATGACCATGTCTTAACAAACTATACGTTGTCTGTTTGAGACTTTCCAGCACTAGGCCAAGATGAAGTGATGAGAAGATCATCGCCTTGGACAATTCCCGACTTTTTCCACTCACTCCAAATAGCCTCAGTTACAAAGGGGATAAATGGGTGCAACAGATGTAAACATGTGGAAAAGACGCGAAATAATGTGGAGAACACTGTTTCGATATCCGTACGCGTCTTTGTTTTTTCTAGGTAGTCACTTGCGACTCTGTTCCATACAAAATCATAGAGTCCGATTGCAGCATCCGAAAAACGGAATTTCTCTATATTTGCTGTACTTATTGTGATCAATGAATCTAGTTCTGCAAGAAGAGCAGTGTCTTCTTCCTGAAGAGTAATAGTCTTAGCATTCACAGTACCTGCTTTCTGATGTAACCCTTCAATATATCGACCAACATTCCACAGCTTATTACTAAAATTGCGATAGCCTCTCACTTTGTTTTCAGAGAGGGCAATTGGATTTCCTGGGGCTGATCCTGCAACAAGAGCCATTCTCAATGCATCTGCACCATATTTCTCAACAAGCTCAATAGGATTTACAACATTTCCTTTACTCTTGCTCATCTTTGCACCTTTTTCATCAGTCACCATAGAATGAAGATACACTGTGGAGAATGGTACTTCGCCTGTCTGGTAGAGACCAAACATTATCATTCGCGCTACCCAGAAGAAGAGAATATCCCACATTGTATCGAGAACCTGGGTAGGGTAGTGTTTTTTAAAATCGGGAGAATCAGGGAATCCTAGAGTGGTTAATGGCCATTGTCCGGACGAAAACCATGTGTCAAATGTATCTGTCTCTTGTAGAAATTGAGGTCCAGGAGATTCCTTTGAAAGGATGAACTCTGCATTTATAGGTGCGCGTAATGTTTGCAACCCTTTACTAATTTCCTCTAGTGTGTATTCACGAACGGCAACAGAAATAGGACTTGTCACCCTGTTCTGCGTTGCA
>CAZWYZ010000039.1:3218-8340 GCA_964638785.1 uncultured Pseudomonadales bacterium | reverse complement strand
GAATCCGTATTCACAGTGGTACAATCTATTCCCGCCTGTTCGACTGCTGGACGTGCACTAAATTCTCCAGCTGCAATATCAGGGTTCTTTGGCCCACTTTGAAAAATTTCTGACATAGTGATTCTCCTCACGAAACAGTAACGCTTTGCAGCATAAAGCACACCTTATTTTTGATCAAGCAGCGAAATTGCTCGCAACTCGCGAGCAAATACTTCCTGCCCTTGATCATCGAGCAGTTTTTGCATTCGTGCGATGATATTTCGCTCATCCTCATCCGTTGATGCGGACAATAATGATACGAGTTCAAAAAAACCAGCAGCCATAGATTCCTTTCTCTATACGTAGGTAGTAAAAGTCAACCTCGCGGCCGCGAGAGGGAGACTTTTTAGATGAATGTAGTCCCAAGTACCCGAATCTTTCGGGTATAAAAAAACCCGCTTCTTTGTGCGGGTTGATGGTCTTGGGTTTTTATGTACTATCAGTCATCTACATGCCAGGACCATTCCCGCTTTTGGCGGTGTGTTGTTGAATGGTAGTGCACATACGATACTGATACATACTTACTATAGTAGAACGAATTGTGCGGTCGTCAATATGGAACTTTGATACGTTACTGTTTTTGGAGTTGCTGGAACTGTTTCACCATTTCTGGAGGGATCACAATTCCTCCAGATCCGCTCTCACTCGTTCCCGTCGAAGTTGATCGTGGAACCATTAAGTTATTTGCTCCATTTTGAACTCTCTCAACACTTTGAATCATCGTCTTTGCTTCATTTAATACCCCGGTGAGTTGTGGAAGAAGGTAGTGAACCGAGATGTAGTACAGCGTTGCCCAAGTTAACAGAGTGATGAAGAACCCACCCAAACCTCGCATGAATCCTACCAGAAAATTCTTATATGCGATCTCCGCTGCTGAGGAGTCATAGAGCGATTTTGGTTGTTTTGAGGAAGTGTCCATTCTCTTACTATGCATGAATCATGACTATCTATCAACTCTGTTTTTGACACTACATTACGCAAAAAGCCGCCTGTGTATCCAACACAAGCGGCTTCTCGCTCAAATAAAAAAAGTACAAAAGTTAAACTTCCGGGTGGCTTTCCCTATTCAGGATATACGCTGGTCAGATGCGCGAACTTGATACGGATTGGTTCGTAATCGTCCATGGTATCGTAAGTCAGTATAGGGAGAACTTCGGCTTCCAGAGTATCCATGTCTAGTGATTCCACTGCGACTAGCTCACCCGACAGCACTGGGGATTCGTTGGTCACAAAATACCAAGCAAGCTTATCAACCTCGTCCATATTGGTGGTGAAGTATTGTTTGGCATCCTCGCTTAAGGTAGGATGGGAGACCACCTTACGGATGAAATCTTCGGGCGCTACAGTGGGCCCAATATACTTCTTGGCCTTTGCCCGAACCATGCTGAGTATCGATTCGAAGACCGCATCAACTAATTCCTCAGGGTTATAGAAACCTATAGTAATCCGTAACGTCGTCATGATCTCACACTCCTCTACATATGCATAAAAATGGTTCAAGTGTCGTCAGAACTGTATTCTGTGAGCGACTGTCTATGTATGTGGAAATACACAAGCAGTCGCCCACAGATGTGAGGGAGTAATCTTTTGTACCTTTTTAAAGAGCGAATTAATTTTCCGAAAGATCGTAAAAAGAGTCTCGTAGTGAGAAGTTTTCGATTTTCCGAAGGACACATTGTACCACAATAGCAAAAGCTATGGGTTTATTAGAAGAGTTTTACTGTGGGCCCGACAGGGCTCGAACCTGTGACCTTTACAATGTCAATGTAACGCTCTAGCCAACTGAGCTACGAGCCCACGTTAAGAGTAGATTATATCAGAGATCTTTATTTTGCCATGCTGGCAATTTCATTTGGAGCATACAAAGAAACTCGACCTCGTTCTTCATCATACATTGTCGCATTGTCTAGAGTGAGGACAATTGCCCCACGTGCTGGTTTCTTCTGTTCACGAACAGTGCGAAGAATTCGCAAAAACAATGGCCACTGCATGGAGGTATTTGCCAATGTACCGTAAAAGACTGCTGTCCAAATTGATTCTGGTGAAGTGTAGACAGCTTTCAAGACGTCTTGCCAACCTTGTTCAGTGTCAAACTCAGGTGAAAGAGACTCAAGACGATAGGTCTTTGCACTCGTCGGAGACAGAAGAGTTTGAATGTGAGGAATGAGTATCGAGGTGCGTTCAGGTGTAAGTTGGTGAAGAACTGCTATTGTTTTCGCCATTGACCAAAATGCGACGTTCTCGGATAACACTTTTGCATAGTGAGCGTCGTTCGCTTCTTGGCTCATAGGATTAGCCAACATTTCTCGCCACTTGGTGTTCTTGGCTCATTAGATATGCAGTGCCGCCCTTTTTACTCGCGACCTGACTCCAAAAGTGTCCTTGCTTTTTACTTCGGGAGTTAAAGTTTTCAATCCAGGTATTTGCTTCATGCACTCTCTTGCGCATCAAAACAACAAAATTTAACAGTTGTTGGAAGAAGTGGACATGATATGTTCCAGGGTCCACAACATCGCTGTGGATAGCAGTCTGGACACTCGCATCGAGAGTTTTCACTTCTTTCACGAGGGCACGTAACTGCTCTTGCAGCTGTTTGATGAGTTCTTTGTCTTTCGCTTCACGCAAATTAAAGACCTCTGTCATCTGCATTTCTTTGTGACGAACGGCTCGAGCTTTCTCGAGATCCATGTCCGTACGTTCTTTTTCAAGTAAGGAATTTTGCTCGAGTGCTTTTGCAAATGGGTTGGTCGCTTGTGAATTTGGCTTCTGCTCGTTGGAAGTCGCGGTTGAAGCAGTTCCACCACCAAAAATGGCAGTCATTGCATCATTGATCATTTCTCCAGGGATTGCTTTTGCCTGACTGACAGTGGATCCACCAATTTCCTGCAAGGCACGTGCAAACGGGTTACTCGAAATATTTCCAGCTGGTTTACTACTGCGTCCGGGTGTGTTCATACCAAAAATGCGGGTTCATACGTATTGTCTTCTTTGTATCACCGCAACAGCAGTAGTGTACCGCTCCACATCGAGAAATGCAATTGGCAACGTAGCCTATAATAGGGTTATTTTTGGGCAGTATCGGTCAAGATTTTGAGTGTTTTCTTACGCTTTGCAACTTCAATTGCTTGTTCATGAATGCGTTTTTGACTCTCTTTAGGAAACTCTGAGATTTTCTTTCCAAGCACTTCTGTGACTTCGTCATCAGTTGCATCGAGCTTCAATTCAGCGGTGATTGCTTGAATAGTGAACTCAACTTGCAAGTTGGCAAGACTGCTCATGGTGTATTCTTGCTGCAATGTCTCTACTGTTTTACCGGTTGATTTGAGGAACTGGTCAAGCTCAATACGATGACTTGCCAGAGTTCGAGCGAGTTCTTCAATTTGTCGGCGGGCTTCTTTCTCAAGTAAGAGCGGTGGAATTGCAGGATTTGTGTCTTTGATTAACGCGCTAAAGAGTGCTGATAGCAACGCTTGATCTTTATCGGATTCACTCATCTCTTTAGCGTGGTCATGTCCTTCATGCTCTTTGGAGTCTTTCTCATGCTGCTTGGCGGCATCCTTCACTATCTTCTTCCAGTCTCCAAGTTTCACTTTCGGTGCGACGGCAGTATGCGCTTCCACCGTCCAGTCCTCTTTTGGCCGGATTGAGACAATCTTCACTTGTGGAGGCACGAGTGGATCAATCCCTGCAGTATCGACAGCTTGTGCATAGATAGCAGGTAAAATTTCTTCAAGGACTTTGTCGAGAATGTTGGTTTGTCCAATTTGTTCTTCAACCAATTTTGTTGGGGCTTTGCCTTTTCGAAAACCAGGGATGGTAACGTGCAGACTTGTCTTTGCCAATATTTCTTTGTATTTTGGCTCGTGAAGAGACTTGGGAATGGTGAGGGTTAAGATGGTATTCTCACCCATTGGACTAGGAGCAGACGATTCGGTCGTTGGAGTTTTTTTCATACGATTTCTCACTACTAGGATTACTTCATTTGACTAAAGAAGGGCACGATCACTTCTGACTTTGTTTTCAGGGAGATGTTGATTCCCCAGACAAAGATCCCGATCGTTGGCAGAAGACCGATGAGGATAGCGATTTGATAGAGTCTTTTTTGTGTCACGCCCAGTAGTATATCAGACAGCTCGTCTTGAATGTAGTAGCGATGGTATGGTATGAACGAGTATGCACAAAAAGTAAGGAGTTTCCTATGAGCGATGATTCAGTTTCGTACATTTCACCTGGTGAAGAAAAAATAGTCTTGGAGGCTGGAAATGAGCCTGAGCTACCAGCAAGCGTTCCACCACTTGCAATCAAGTTTGACCCGCAAGGCGATGATTCTTTGATTGCAGTTGAAGGCATTATCCGCAGACAGTCAGTCAGACTTGACCAGCTACGTGAAGAAGCAAAAACATTTGCTGATCAGCTCAAGTCCATTTTGGACAATGATGAAGCTTTGACCAATGTCGAGGAAGAAGTAAAGCAAGCCACCCGCAAGCAAAAGGAGCGAAAGGCAACTTTAGCGAATAGCCCTGAAAGCATGCAGCTCAAGTACAAGCTCAAAGAGGTCAAAGATGGAATTAAAGATATCGAGGAGAGTTTAAGTAACCATCTTCTCAATCTCTACAAGATCACAGGAATCAAAGAATTTGACACTGATGATGGGAAGAAACGAGAGTTTGACGTCAAAGCCAAGCTTCGTGGCACGAAGAAACAAGAATAACTAGATCAAAAAAAGGCGAGTGTATTAAGACTCGCCTTTTTAGTATTCAAATGTCCTGATTCTTACCGAATAGCCCAGTCAATTTGTGACTTCTTCTCGACTACAGTTTCAGTAAATGACAGAATTCGTGACATGGTTTGAACGACCAAAAGTGGATGTTCTCCACCTGCAGTCTCTTCTGAACACATGGTAGCATCGGTTCCATCATAGACAGCATTCGCGACATCACACATCTCAGCTCGAGTTGGTCGCAAGTTATGGACCATTGAGTGCAGCATCTGTGTTGCAGTAATCACTGGCTTTCGCATCTCATTACACATTTTAATCATTCGCTTCTGCTCATACGCTAGTCGCTCAAATGGAATCTCAACA
>CAZWYZ010000039.1:223-3208 GCA_964638785.1 uncultured Pseudomonadales bacterium | reverse complement strand
TCCACGAGCCACCATCAAAACATCTGCTGCTTGGATGATTTCCTCAAGGTGATCAAGTGCTATCTGGTTTTCAATCTTGGCACAGATCTTTGAGGTAACCCCACGCTTGTCGAGCTCTTGTCGCAGAATCTCCACATCTACTTTTGTTCGAGTAAAGGAGAGCGCTACGATATCAACCTCAGACATGTTTCGCATCTCGATCTTCTTGTAGTCATCGTCAGTCATCGCAGGAAGGTCAATATCTGCGCCTGGGAAGTTCACACTCTTTCGGTGCTTAATCACACAGTTTTGGCGTGAACGTGCTTTGATCTCTTGATCGTGTGTCTCAATGATCTCAAATTCACTATTTCCGTCGTCAATGAGCAAGAGCTGCCCAACGCGAACAGCTGGAAAAACTTCGGGTGTTGGGATCACAATGTGTTTGTCATCTTTTGGTGAAAGTGAGAATGTGACGAGCTCATTTTCGGCGATAGTCACTTCCTTCTTTTCAGGTGTTTCCAAACGCACTTCCGGTCCTTGCAAATCAATCAGAATGCCAACGTCTAAGCCCTTCTCTTTGCACACCATTCGTACACGATCAATGCGCTCTTCATGCCACGCACGGTCAGCATGTTTCATGTTAAATCGGAAGATGTTGACTCCCTATTTAATATTTGCTTCAATCGACTCTGGTGAGTCACTGACAGGACCAATTGTTGCGACAATTTTGGTTCTTTTCATAAATGTCCTCTTTTTACTATGGGTAAATTGAAATACCCAAATACGAATAATTACCTAATACAAAATAGTTGGTACGCACGCTCTTTTTTAAATCAAAAAGCTCTAGCAATTGTTTTAACTGACTGCTAATTTAATCCTATATTCCGATAAAACTACATTTCAGCGGGTATGTCGATTCCGAGAACCGACAATCCTTTTTCGAGAACACCAACAGTTGCTTTTGTGAGTATCAAGCGCTTCGTTTCGTGCTCCGATTCGCCCAAAATTCTGTTGGATGTATAGAACGAATTGAACAGCGCTGCCAGCGTGTACAGGAACGTACAGAGTAGCTGCGGTGCATACTCTCTTGCCGCCCGTTTTACTGTGTCTTCAAAGTACAGTAAGTGTCCAGCGAGTGCCCGTTCAGATGCGTTCAATTCACTCAGTTTGGTCACGTCGATGTGCCCATTCATTCCCTTTTCAAGCACGCGCTTTCCGCGTACTATCGCATACATTATATACGCTCCGGAGTTCCCTTCCATTGTGAGGATCTCGTCCCAATCGAAAGTAATATCTTGGATACTATTTCGTTTGAGGTCATTCCATTTCAGTGAACCAATTGCCACAATTGTGCTCGTTTCAGCGTTTTTCTCCTTTGAGAGCGCAAGAGCTCGGTTTTTAGCCTCAACCAACACATCCTCGAGCCATATCGTATTTCCTTTGCGTGTGCTCATTTTACCGTCTTTAAAGCGGTACAGACCATGTTTTACGTGAACCCGTGACCCTGGTTTGTACCAACCTAACAGTTCTTCAATCCGAAATATCTGTCGAAAGTAGAGTTCTTGCTCTGCACCAACCTCATTAATGACCAAAATATCTCGTCCGTAGGTTGAGAGTCTGAATTTATCAGTTGCCAGATCTCGAGTAGCGTACAGCGTCGATCCATCATTTTTTAAAATCATCAGTGGCGGCAGCTCCTCGTCTGGGAAAAAGAACAGCTTCGCTCCTTTTTCTCCTGTCTTGAGGTGGCCACTCGCTTCTAGCTCAGAAACGACATCATCCATTTTGTCTTCAAAGAATGATTCTCCATACCCGCGTCCATTATTTTCTGTAAACTTGACACCGAGCTCTTGATAGATTGCTGAAAACTCAGTCCATGACCAGTCAATACAGAGCTGCCAGAGTTCTCGCGCTTTTTCATCTCCCTTTTCCAACTTTGTAAACCATTCACGAGCTATTTCCTCAAGAGAAGGGTCTTTTTCTGCTTTGTCATGAAACTCTACATAGAGCTTCACTAACTCCTTGACTGGAGCTTCTGCTGAAGAAATACGTGCAATATTGGCACGCTCGCTTCCTTCGCCCATTTGCATAATAGCTGTAATGAGCTTGCCAAATTGTGTTCCCCAATCACCGAGGTGATTATCGCGTTTTACCTCGTACCCAGTTGTTTCAAGCAAATTCGCAACTGCATCACCAATAATTGTTGATCGTAAATGTCCGACGGTGAAGGGTTTGGCTATATTTGGAGACGAATATTCCACAATTGCAGTTTGTGCGTCGTGTACAGACTTAAAATCATATTCTTGAGTAATTAGTTTGCTGAGTAGGGCCGTGAAAACTGTTTGAGTTACTGTGAAATTGATAAACCCAGGTCCAGCGACCGAAAAAGAATGAATCATCGCAGACAGCTGCCCCTGTTCTTGCAGTTTTTCAATAATTGATTCTGCCAGCTGTTTTGGAGAGTTCCATTGAGACTTATCGGCTGTCGGAAAAAGCTGCATGGCAATAGTAGTTGAAAAGTCACCAAACTGCGTGTTGGATGCTGGTTCAACAGTGACAGTGCTACTTGAAAGCGAAAGTGCCTCTACAGCAGTACAAAGTGCGGATTGAATTTCTTGAGAAAGACTCATCCTTGTATTCTACCAGCGAAACTCCTTCTTGTCTGCAAAAATATTGCGAGGCATACTAGTACGTATGTTCCCAACGAGCAAGAAAGAAATACTACAGGACACGAACAATGCCCCATCTGCTCCTGTGACGCAGAAACGAAACACGCGGCTCCTCATCGCAGTACTTTTTGTATCTCTTATTATAAGTCTAGCTGGAGCTGAGTTTTCAAGACGACAAAAAAGTAGGGTTCAACTCGTTGATTCTGGCCCCGATGTGGTGAGCATCACTCCACTCCCAGCGACAAACACGGTGGCTGACAGAGTGTATGGGACGATTGTTTTTTCCAGGGATGCTGACTTGATTACGCTCAGCCTACCCAGTCGTATAGAACGAACC
>CAZWYZ010000039.1:0-213 GCA_964638785.1 uncultured Pseudomonadales bacterium | reverse complement strand
GTTCGATCGACAACTCCGGTACAGTTACAAACAGCCTATCCTCCGATCTGGTCTCCTGATGGCAAGTTGCTTGCACTCGTTGACTCGGATGCGAAAGTGATTGTCTCTGAGTTTGATACCGGTCGGTACGTTGGAACTTTTCCACTACCTGCAAATGGATCTCCTGAATCTGTACGGATTTCAATTGACACAGCTTCTGCGATTCTAGCTATC
>CAZWYZ010000038.1:738-8352 GCA_964638785.1 uncultured Pseudomonadales bacterium | reverse complement strand
GTTCAAAGGCAATGATTGCCACACTATTCCACAGTAATAAGATGAAGCGAAACCAGAACACTGACCCTGCGAGTGCTGCCAAGAAGTACACTCCTGGCGGCTTGTTGTCATGAATGTCTTTATACAAGGTCAAACCATGCCTGATTGCAGTTCCAAGCGTCAAATAGATTCCTTCATCGCCATACCAATACGGTTCTAAAAGACTCGGCAATCGCAACAACGCACACACAGAGAGAATCCAAATGAGGTACTCATGCTTCAATAAAAAAGACTTCAATTTTTGCATAGTTTAACTGTATCAAATTTTTTCAGTCACGCGATATTCAAGATACTTCCCAAGCATTAAGCGCGTATGTGCATCCAGACCAGGTAAGGCTGAAAAGAAGAATCCGAGGATAGGGAGCAGGAGAAATTCAAATGGTTGGAGAATGCGATGGAGTATAGAAACTTCCTTTGGTCGTGCTGGTCGTGAAAGTGCGTCAATGATGAAGATAACGACGAGTGACAGCAATGAGATGGTCATCAGCGCAGAACTGACTTGTGGGAGTCTTTTCCCAATGGTAAAGCGATTGAATTCTTCATTGAGCAGTGGAGGTAAGAGTGCTCCGATAGTGATCGCAAACCAGTTTACTGGCCACAAGAAGTGATCTTCAATGGTCTTGAACACTCGAATCGTTTTATCCCAGAATGGCACGCCTTCTGCAGTTGCCCACTGTTTAATGATGTATGCATCATCACTGACACCCCATGCCCAGCGTTTGATCTGTTCGTATTGATTAATCATCGTTGCCCAGAAGCCATGACTTTCCGCTGCATCTGCCATGATCGGAAGAAAAATAGGTTCCACTTCAAGGTCACCTTTTTTGGCAAAGTAGGCTTTAAAGAAGAATCGGTAATCTTCAGGCACAACATCGACATCCCAATATCCAATCTCATCCACAAGCTTGAGTGATGTTGAGTAAGTCGAAAAGTTCACAAGTCGATCCTGTCGCATCAAGATAAACATCTGAGTCACACTAAAGACGGACGACATGACTCGCACTGGAGCAGGGACTACCCAAATATTGTTGTAGAACCGAATACTCCCTTGCCAGATTCGATTAAAGCGTTTGGGATTAGAAATGAAGTCATACGTCAAACATGCAAAATAGGATGGATGAAAAAGAGCGTCTGCGTCTTCACTCGTAATAGTAATTGCCTCGATTGGGTAGTGGCGTTCGTCCACCAAGATTTTCTTGGCACGCTTTGCCCCCCATGCAGTATTGGATGATTTTCCTTTGACCTCGCCAAAGATATCAGGATGATACGTCATCCATAAATCACCAAACATGTGCCCAAACTTTTTCTCCAACTGCTTTGCTTTGTCTCGCGCAGGTTCTCCTTCACGATCTTCAAATGACAGCATCACGTGAATGTTCTTGAGTGGATACGTTTGTTTGGCGAGCTCTGTGAGCGTGCGATCGAGTGTATGCAGTGGCTCTTTATAGGTGGGGATAACGATGACGTGATGAAAGTCCTTCCAATTTGAAAATCGTTTAAGGTCAGAGATCCAGTCGAATCGTGATGATGCACGAATCTTGTAGTAGGCAATGGCAGCCAAGAATGCGACAGAGAGTGACCGAAATAACCAGTACACTGAGAACGCGATAATATAGTAGGCAACGATCTCAGGCATGATAAATGATCCCCATACAGGGAAAAGGATCAGGGACCAAGAAACAAATCCCGGGAGTATCTCGAGGAATCGTTGACTTCGAACAGGATGACGATGAATGTATTGCTTAATCGGCCACATGCGTAGCTCCATTTTACTTTTTAATGACGAGAGTATCTAGTAGCGACATCATGGAGCCAATGCGTTCGACGCTATTACTGAGTGGCCGAACGAGTGGCTTCAGTCAGTACTTGTTCGCAGTAGGCAACCTTAGCTTTTTGTACAAGCTCTGCAGGGAGCTTTTCCATTTGACTCCCAATTTGATCGGAGATCTTTTGGACATCAATGGTGACTTGCGTCTTCTCTCCATCGGAAGTAACTAAGGAGGACAACGCTGATGCGACACCGGATCCTTTTTCGCTAATGGTTTTCCCAACAGCTCCAATCTTTTCTGTTGAAATGCCAGCCACTTTTCCTGCGGCAGGTGACGGTTCGGGAACACTGAGTTCTTTGGACTCGCCAACTGTTGGAGAAAGTGAGAGTTCATCAAGTGATTTGGTTGACGGGGCGGTTGTTTTCAATTTTGAGGTAACGAAGGCAAGCGAAAAATTTGGCTTCGGGACAAGATTGAGCTTGATAGCTGCTGCGACTGCAACAACACTACCAAGTATGACTGCACCAAGAACAATTTTAATCATGAACTCATGCTAGCACATTTCTTGAGTGCTCGTGCAGTTTTACCACACGAGTTTCTTTAATGGTTTGCCTGACTTGAAGTTGATGACTTTATGTCCCTTAATGGTCAATCGTTTATCAGATTTTCCGAAAGGAACAACTTCTTTATCTTTTACTTTTCCAAGTGAGAATGTTCCGAATCCAGAAAGAACAACCTTTTCACCTTTTTTAAGTGCACGGGTTACTTCTTCCAAGAAAATGACAATTGCTTCTTCTGATGCACGCTTTGGCATGTGTGCTCTCTTGGCTACGATACCGATAAGTTGCGACTGTGTCATATATTTGACCTCCAATAGATAAAATTACGCTGTCATTCAATCCAATAGACGACAGGTATACCATATCTCATTCTTACAATCAAATGTATGAGGATAGTAAGATTTTTGCACCAAAAGGGATACGAGCGATACTAAAAAAGCCCCTCCATCATTGCTGATATTGGGGCTTTTCTATTATTGTTCAGTTCGAATGAAAAAATGAAGTATTAGTTACTCCATCCTCCGCGGTCACCACCTCGATCGGAACGTCGGAAGTCACGACCTCCTCCTGATCCTCCTCGGTTATAACCACTTCCTCCACCACGACTGCCTCCGTTACTATATCCACCTCCGAATCCTCCTCGATTTTCTCGTGGGGCTCGTGGTCGAGCAACGTTGACAACCATGTTTCGACCATCCCATTCCGTTTCATTGAGAGCAGTGACAGCGGCGTTAGCCTCTTCTGCTGATCCCATAGTCACGAAAGCGAAACCTTTGGAACGACCGGTAAATTTATCGGTCATAACCATTGCTTCAACAACTGTCCCAAATTGAGCGAATTTCTCGTTCATTTGTTCGGTTGTGATGTTGTAAGACAAATTACCAACAAAAAGTTTTGCTGGGTTTGCTGCTTGTGCATTTGCGTCCATTATGTGTTCACCACCTTTCCTGTAAGACTTGTACTGGCTTCACACATCTTGGGCGCAAAAGCGCGAGGAGTAGAAAGCACACGAATACTAGCGATAGTATAGCATATTTGCTACCATAGAACCTATGCGACGTTACTCTCGTTCTCTAGCGGTCATTTCAATAGTCCTTCTCTTGACTGTTTTGCCTATCCCAACCGCTCTCGCAGCCAACCCAAATATCGCTATTTACGCAGATCAATATCGCACTCAACTCGAGAAGTATCGCCTGCAATACGACAAAAGTGTGGTCTCTTTGCAGCAGTACGCAAACTTAAAAACCCTTGCTTCCCAGGAGGAGGCAGTCCAGTCGATGCGTGACTTTTTGCTGATCCGAACCGACGTCGTTGATACCCATTTAAGTGTCCTGTCCGAGATTCTCTCCGATCGCACCACCTTAGAGCCAAGCTGGTCCGCAAGTGCATCTGCACTCCTCGCCTCGTCAAAAACTGATCTTTCAAGTCACCGTGCGCGCAGTGATATTGCGGTTGATCGCATCCGTGCCGACGCAGAAGCTGTCTGGTTTCAAAAAGCTCAAACCCCTTTATATCTAGCAGCTGACCGTGCGCAATCAATGATTGCGCTTGGACGTGTGGAAGAAGCAATTGCGGCCCTTGTTACAACGAAAGAACGCATCGATGTGTGGATCTCTACTGCCTCGATGAGTGAAACCCAGCGTGTGGAGAAGCGACGTGGAAGCGATGAACTCGGTCGAACCATTACCTCAGCCAAGCAATCAGTATCCGATGCCAAAGGTTTTTATAGGCAGATTACCGTCGGATCGTCCACTGCACTCGCATATCCAAGAATTCGACCAACTTTACTCAACGCCTACACGCAGGTTGTCCGTGGCGCCGGCTTTGCAAAGGAGTTAACGCAATGAGCGATACATTCAACCAAACTGATTTTACTGAGAAGACGCACGCAGCAATCGACCAACCTGCGAATGAAGTTCCGGTGATGTTGCCACCAAAAAAGAGCAATGCACCACTGATTATCACTCTGATAATCGTGACAGTTGTCGCAATTGGTTCGATTACCTACATCACTTTAAACTCCCAAAAAACGGAAACGGTGGTGGCTTCCCCAACGCCAGCTCCGACTGAGGTTCCAGTGGAGACAAGTAGCATTCGCAATGAGATAGCTCCATACTTGCAAACAATTGAAATATCCAATCCTGAAAAAGATGAGCACCCATTCCCACCGGTCAATTTTGAGGTGCGGATTAAAGACCCAAACGTTCGATAATTCTCAGTCAATTCCTTGTATCTTCAGTTTCCCAAGTAACCGTCCGAAGCGTCGGGTTGGACTAAACAGAAACATAGAAACAATCGTGGATGCAGAGCCAAGTAAGACAAACCAAAACGCACTGTATTTCAATGAGAAAAGTGGGTGAATGACAAAGTAACTGATCGACAACGTTAAAAAGCTTAATCCAAATGCTAACTTCATGATGCGGCGATAGCGATGATAATCGACACCCTTATCAGTCGTGTAAAAAGCTCCTAAGTACGCAAAGAACCCCATAATCCATCCTAACGCTAAGATCAGATAGAGAGTTGATCGGTTCTGTTCAACTTGAATTGGAAAGAAACAGTTTAAAATTCCCAAGACTGCAAACAAGATGACAGCTGCCACATACATTCCAACATGACTAATAAACTCATGAAAATACTTTGAATCTTCAAAGATATCGTAGAGAGGATCTCGATGTAAATTGAGACTAAACGTCTTTGTTAACGCATGAATGATACCGAACGCATAAAAGTACATGAAAAAGACCGTAAATGCTGTATCAATATTGATCCACTCTCGAAGACTCAAGGCAACTCCAATCTCACTGCGAAGCAGAAAATACAAAAAGTTTTTAAGCCAGATGTATGTCACCGGGTAGACTAGGAATGCAAAGAGGAACTGGACTAGATCAAGCTGTAATATTTCTCGTTTGCCTGTGAATCGATAGATGTAGATAATTGCCGCAATCAAGAGAACGGGCACGAGAAAGATAAGCATATCTCATGATACTACTTTGAGCTGATTGAAAGTATCGTATCTCCGATGGCTACTTTTTTTGCAATATCCATTCCTTTAATTACTTTTCCAAAGTTGGTGTATTGACCGTCAAGCCATCCACAATCTGTTGTACAGATAAAGAACTGACTATCATTACTGACTTTAATATCACCACCACGTGCGACACCAAGACTTCCATCAACAAATGCAAGGTCATTTAACTCTGTTGTCATTTTTCCACCACCTGTTCCATTTCCAAGTGGATCTCCTCCTTGGATTACCCAATCTTCGACTCGGTGAAACTTGAGTCCTTTATAGTATCCAGATGCTGCTTTATCCAAAAAGTTTTTAACTGTGTTTGGCGCTTTTTCAGGATACAGCTCAACTTCAATGATTCCTTTGTCTGTTTCGATCTGTGCTATTGTTTGGGACATAGTTTTTCCTTTACTAGTAGTAGCTGGTGTTGCGGATGTGGTTGCCTTTGGTGTTGCTGATGAGGTGGCGTACTCATTTGAAACTGGAGTGGCAGTTGGCGTAAGTTTGAGCGAATCATCAGAATTTAGCTCTTCTTTTGGAGCACATCCAGTGAGGATGAGCGTTAGTACAACGAGTGATGTAAGGAGGGCAAGGCGTTTCATAAGAAATCTGAGTATAATGAAGGGATGCCTACTATTCAAGTCGCAGGATTAGAGACTTACTACGAACAGATCGGATCTGGTCCCGTGCTTCTTTTACTCCACGGATGGGCAAATGCATGGGAAGCATGGCTTCCAGTGATTCCCTTTCTCTCGGATCACTTTACTCTGATACTCCCCGATCTTCCAGGCTGTGGCAGAACTGGGAGTCCACAGGAAGGGTGGAGTACTGCCCAGCATGCTCGCTGGCTGGAAGCGCTCATTCACTCTCTGTCGCAGTCAGTCCCAGAGTTTGAGTTGATAGGTTGCGTTGGGCACTCTTACGGGGGGAAAATGCTCTTAGAGTTTTGTAGTGGCAACTATGAGGGAGTCCCAAATAAAATAGTGTTGATTGATGCATCAGGCATACCAAATGTACTCAACAAGAAACAGCAAACACTTGCATACCTTTCATCACTGACCCCACGTTTTCTCAAGGAACGTTTAAGTCACTCTGTGCGTGCACAGATCTATACCAAGTTTGGTGCTGAGAGTGACTATATTACTGCAAATGCTTTCCAGCAGCAGACATTACAAAAAGTGTTGACAGAGGACTACACAACAAAGCTTGCAAAAATTACCCAGCCGACTTTACTTATCTGGGGAAAGAATGATGAGTCGACACCGTTGTGGCAAGCAGAGTCCATGCACGCATTGCTCCCGTATAATGAACTGCATGTCTTTGATGCTGATCACTTTCCACATCATACCTATCCAGAAAAAGTCAGCGCCGATATCACCACTTTTTTTCACTAACTATGTCTCTATCTCTTGAAACAAAACTAGCAATACTTCAACAATCTGAGTATGAGTGGCCACGCTATCAACACTGGTTGTCTGAACATGACAAGGAATCAATCGTCGTACTGCCCAAGAAATGGACTCTCAAGCTCAAATTGCTTTCGTTTCTCGCTCCAGTTTTATCGTTGCGTGGTGCGCTGGCGCTTTTGATGATCCCACAAACAATTGTTACGACGATGCTGGTATCAGCGGCACGGTTAAAAATTCGATACCTTCAGTCCAAAGGTTTGATTGTCGTTGCAATCGCAGGCTCATATGCCAAAACATCAACAAAATATATTGCAAATCATCTTCTTGTGGGTTCAAAAGAGGTATTGATGACTCCAGAAAATATAAACACTCCCATTGGGATTGCTCGCTGCATTCTTTCGACGTTGAGTACAAAGCACAATGTTTTCATCGCAGAACTTGGCGAGTATTACCCTGGTGATATTCGTGAGCTCGTCAAATTTCTCTCACCCTTCTATAAGATTCTCACTCCAGTTGGGTACGCACATCTTGAACGTTTCGGCTCTGCAGAAAAGCTCAAAGCTGGGCTTGAAGAATTGTGTACTACTCAGCCAGAGAAGGGGAAAACATACGTTCAGGGAGTCGACTACGATGCAAGTGCTCTCAAGAATGTCCAGGTCAGTCGTGCAGGAACAGAGTTTGAATTTGATGGACAAACCTATTTCATTCCATTGTTTGGAACACATAATGCGGTCAACACACTGCCAGGAATTTGGCTGGCCAACGAACTTGGGATTGAAGCAGGTGTGGTTCAATCAAGACTCGCAACTGTTCCTACAATTCCG
>CAZWYZ010000038.1:0-728 GCA_964638785.1 uncultured Pseudomonadales bacterium | reverse complement strand
GTTAGAACCAACGCAGCTTGAGCACAATATCTTACTTCTTGATAATGGGTATAACTCAAATCCTGCCTCTGCAAAAGAATCACTTGCTGTTCTCAAGGCTCTTGAGAGTCCGCAAAAGATCGTGTGTACACCGGGATTTGTCGAGCTGGGGCCATCGCAAGCACAAGAGAATGAAAATTTTGGCACGGCAATCACACAAGTTGCGCAGGTGTGCATTGTCATTGAAGGAGTGAACTCAGATGCACTCATCCGCGGACTCAAATCGGGAGGCTTTGGTGATGATCAAATCATTACTGCTGCAGGTGAAGAAGAAGGAATGACGATTCTTTCGAAACGAACGCAACCATCTGCAATTATTTTGTTTGAAAACTCAATTCCAGAACTCTATAAAAAGAAAGCAGTCACTGCTACTTAAAACAACACTTTTCGTTGGATTCGGTACGTTTTAATCGATTGTAAGAAGATCGCTGGACTCTCTTTGACAAGCAGTCTTTGGAACTCTTGATAGATGAGTTTTCGCTCCTCTTTCTCGGTTGCTTTTCGACCATCTTCAAGTAACTTATCAACGCGTGCGTTTTTGTAGTGCGTAAAGTTTGTTGGTTGGGTTGAGTGCCACAGCGAGTATTGATCAGGATCAATCGGGATTTGCTGACCTATGAGCAAGACTTGGTAATCGGAAAGATCAGGAGTATTGCGAATACGAATATTGACCTTTATTCCAATTTGCC
>CAZWYZ010000037.1:426-8557 GCA_964638785.1 uncultured Pseudomonadales bacterium | reverse complement strand
AAGGGATGGTCATGACCTTCTATGGCAGTACGATGAAGAAATAAAGCTAGAAAGAGACCTCTTGTTCGTGCGTCGGTAAAGTGATATCGGTCATAGTAAAGTCCTGGGTTATTTTCTGTGATAGCCCTTTCCTGGGAGTATCTTCTCCGTGCGTTAAAAACAGTTTTTTTGCTCCACGGATCTTTGAGAACCACTCTAGAAGCCTTGGTTGATCTGCATGTGAGCTCATGGTTTGAAGATCAGAAATGGTTGCCTGTACATCCACCTGTACGCCTTCGATTACCAAGCTCTTTTTTCCTTCAAGTAACTGCCGTCCGAGTGTTTCTTCTCCCTGGTATCCGACAATCAAAACTCGAGTTTTTGGGTTCGGTAGATGCTTTATCGCGTGATTGACGATACGCCCACCACTCATCATTCCACTCCCAGCGATAATGACTTTTGGTTCACTCACCCCACTTGCCCGCTCACTATCTTCTCGTTTGGCGAGGATCTCAAGTCCTGGGAAAGAAAAAGGATCAGAAGTTTTAAAATCCTTCTGGAGTTCAGCATTGAAAAAATGTTGATAGTGCTCAAACACTTGCGTTACCTTCTCACCCATCGGACTGTCAAAGAACACAATTGTTTCATTTTTTACTTTCCCAGATTGCTTTAAGTGTGAGATACGGTGAAGTAATTCTTGTGATCGTTCGATTGAGAAAGCTGGAATCAAAAGAGTCCCTCCACTCTTCTCAATTGCTTGAATTTCTGATGCGATTCCATCGGATGGATTACCAGCAGGGTGCGTTTTATCGCCGTAGGTTGATTCGAGTACTACAACATCTCCACTCAAAACGAACTCAGTTGGTTGGATTAGATCTTGAGGACTGTTTCCTAGATCTCCACTAAAAATGATTTTTTTATATTCCCCCGAGCTACTACGGTCCACAATTTCAAGACTCGCTGACCCAAGAATATGTCCTGCATCTCGCATGATGACTGAGAAATCCCCGATTGTAATCGTTTGGCCATAATCTGCAGTTTGAAAAAGTCTGATTGCACTTTCCACCTCTTCCTTCGTGTACATGGGATCTTTGTCCTGATCGTACATCGCGATCTTTGCAGTATCAAACAATGATATTTGCGCAATATCTTTTGTTGGTCGAGTCATCCAAATTGGTTTCTTGTATCCGCGCTTCAAGATCATTGGGAGCCTGCCGCAGTGGTCAAGATGTGCATGTGTGAGCACAAACCCAAGTAGCTTTGAGGTATCAAAAGCAATTGGTTGGTGATTGCGTGCTTCTAACTCTTTTGTTCCTTGAAACATTCCACAATCAATCATGATTGATTGATTCGACTCACTTGTCAGGACGTAACACGAGCCTGTTACCGTACCAGCAGCACCTAGAAATTGTATTTTCATGTCTTATCAGAGTACTGCAAAACTTTCGATCCTACAATGTGATACACTTTCAAAATGCATCTTCCATTTGAACTCAAACGAACCCCTCGTAAAGGCCTTGGTATCTATGCGACTGAGGATATTCAAAAAGGTGACATCATAGAGAAGGCACCAGTGCTTCCGATGACTCCAACTGAACGGAAACATGCGGGAAAAACAATTTTAAATCACTATATGTATCCTTGGCGAAGCACTCGAAGTGCTTGTATCGCCTTTGGATATGGCTCAATTTACAACCATTCCTTTACACCAAATGCAGACTGGAAACAAAACTTTAAGACCAAGAGTATGGTCTATACGGCGCTTAGAGAGATTAAAAAAGGTGAAGAAATTACAGTTAATTACAATGGTGAACCAGACGACATGACACCAATTCAATGGTTTGATCTAGATAGAGATGAACTCGAGATCTTCCCTCCAAAAAACGTGTGATAAAAAAAACATTTGTTCTTCCTCGACAAGAGCCAATTCCATTATCTCCAGAGAAATATGCACAGCTTGAGCTAGATGTGGTGCGATTGTCTGAAGAGCGTGAAGCTGCTTCTGAACGAGTAAAAGTTGCCAGGGAGATGGGTGATTTATCGGAGAATGGAGCATATCATTACGGCAAGATGGAGCTTGCCTCATATAGTCGGCAATTACGCCAAGCGCAGTTTCTCCTAAAATATGGCGTCATCACACAATCATCCCAGACTGGCGTTGTTGAGTTTGGCAGTCAGGTAACCGTTTCCGACGGCAAAAAAGATCGAGTGTACAGAATAGTCAGTCAATATGAGTCAGATCCAAAGGCTGGGAAAATCTCAGTTGAAAGCCCTATCGGATATGCACTTCTTGGAAAAAGGGTTGGGGACACTGTAACTGTGACAGTCCCAGCAGGAGAATTACACTATACGGTGCGTTCAATACAGTAACCTGGATTAGAGAACAAGCACTTTCGAAATAGATAGACATTCTTATCCAATTCATACGCAAACAATAACACAGGCACACAGTCGGACTGTAGAATGACCATCCATGAGTATCACTTTAAATCTCTGGAAAAAATTGCCAAACATCCGGACCCTTCAAGCTTTTGTATTAAGGCGGGTCAATGATCAGTTTCTTATTGGCGTAACCGGAATCATTTTTAACAAAAAAAATGAGGTCTTACTTTTAAAACATACCTACCGTCGTGTTCCTTGGAGTTTACCGGGTGGATTCTTGCAAGCAGCTGAACATCCCAAGGCTGGTATCGCTCGAGAGATCCTTGAGGAAACTGGATTTACGGTTAAAATTATTCGAATTGTCATGACAAAGACAACGCGCAAAGGGCATCTGGATATTAGTTACTTTGGCGAATACGTCTCGGGTACCTTCATCCCTTCTGATGAAGTAAGCCACCATAAATTTGTGAGTCCTGATAAATTGCCCAAACTCATCAGTGATCAGTATGAACAGATTGCCGAAGCGCTCTCGCGTAAGAAAACACATGACAGACTCCATCGGTGGGATGCTGTTCAACGCAATACCAAGCGACTTTTTGGTTTTCTACAGAGAAAAAAAAGTTAGCTATTTTCCCAAGGTGTCATAAGTTGAAAATAGTTTCCGTCGGGATCTGCCAATGTTGCAATCCAAGCGGGACCCATTTGATATGGCTCTTTAATGACTGTCGCCCCAAGCGAGCGGATTCTTTCGAACTCTGCTTGAACCTCTTTTGTCTCAAAATTACAGAGTACTCGTTGCGGTTCTTTCGACTTCCCCACAACCTCCGAATGTTCTCCAACTGAAAAGAAAGTGGAACCAACAGACCAACCATGCCAATTGCCATCAACCATATCTGCTTTCTTCTCAAAAACTTTTTCATAAAACTCTGCCATAGCAGCACTATTTGCTGACCCGACCATCACTGAATTTAAGTTCAACATAGTACATTTCCTTTCATGCGTAGTGAATAATGGATGCTATTACTTGATAGGATATGAGAGTGATAGTCAAAACTGGTACTCCATTTGGATGCAAGTGTCATGTCGTTGAAGGAAGAATATTATAGTTTCCACGAAAAATGTTTTCAGGGTCATACTGTCTTTTTATCAAGGAAAGGCGTGCATAGGTCTTTTCTGGGTAGATTGCCATGACATCCTCTGGTGAGTTTGTTGACAAGAGGTTTCCGTATACTCCCTGTTCAAAAGTTGACAGTTTCTTCCACGGTTGTAATGACTGTGCACGCACTTCGCTGGTCGCTCCAACCGGGATAAATGAAGGAGACACCATGAGGACTTCTGAATGTCGGTTCGAGAATGCTGTTGCATCCGATGAGACACGTTTCATAGCGCCCCCAAGACTTCGAATCTGTAACACAGGAATGGCGGATTCACATAAGTTGACAATTGTGTCTATGAGCGCTGTACTCAGTTCATCCACAAACCTATTTTTCGAAATTATCTCTATTCCAGTTGGAAGATGTGCAGTTTCAAGCAGTTCTGAATAGTTTTTGAGTGCCATGTTTTTCTGTAAAAGCGTTCCTAATTTCTCCAGTGGCGCAATAGCCTGAACAGCTTCTGTTTCATTGTCACTCGCATAACAACAGGAGATGATTACGCCCGCAGGGTTACCTCCAAAGGATGGCATCAAGAGTAAGGTACTGTTTAATTTATCAGAAGCGTTACGCATTGTGTCTCGCCATCCCGTAAGAAGTGCATATACATCCTCAACTCCATACTGAAGCATTCCTGCGTACACCTTTCCTATTGGGTATGCTGAAAACTCAAAGCTTGTAACAATACCAAAGTTACCTCCGCCTCCACGTATAGCCCAAAAAAGGTCAGTATTCTCAGTCGATGATGCCCGCAAAATTTCTCCTTGTGCAGTGACGACTTCAGCTGCCACAAGACAGTCGATAGTCAAACCAACTACTCGCACAAGCCATCCAATTCCACCACCAAGTGTAAGCCCACCCACTCCAACGGTCTTTGTATCTCCTGAAGAAATAGCGAGTCCATGTGTTTGTAAGGTCGCTGCAACTTTTTCCCACATAGCTCCTGAGCCTATGCGGACAATATGAGAGCTTTCGTCAATGACCTCAATACGATCAAGTTCTTTCAGATCAATAACCATTCCATCGGTATTTGTTCCGAAGCCAGCACCACTATGTCCCCCACTTCGAACTGAGAGCTGAAGCGAATGTTCTCTTGCAAAGCGAATGGCTGTCACAATATCGGCGCTGTTTGTAGGTCGAACGATGAGTGCAGGAGATCCAACAGTGGTGAAGACGCTGCTCACAGCAGCGTAGCCGACATCATTTGGCGAGATTACTTCGCCTGAGAATTGAAGTGAAAATGAATGAATGAGTTCTGAATCTATACTCCCCCTCACTGTGAGTGATATCACAATAGATCGTTAGTATAAGATATCTTCCCTCTGAAGTGAATGACTATTTTCGTGATGTCTTCACATGCACACAAAGTCTTTTTTGCATCAGGAATCAAGGTGATCACAGTCCTATACGAACACCATCTCCTCCATTATAGTGAAATATAGACATGAGCTTTGCATCGATTGGATTTTTACTCTTTTGTGTACCACTTCTCCTGGTGTATTGGAAACTCTCGTCCAAGTATCAGAATTATCTTTTGTTGATCGCAAGTTATGGCTTTGTTAGCTTTGCAAATCCTTGGTTTGCCGTATCACTAGCACTCACGACACTTGTTACCTACGTGTGCATACGCTTCATCGATGCCGGTCGATTTCGACTGCCTTTCTTTTTGCTATCGCTTTTCTTCTTATTTGGGCAGCTTTTTGTCTATAAATATCTTGGGTTATTCGGAATGCATACACTCTTCATTCTTATTCCAATTGGACTTTCGTTCTACACTTTTCAAGCAGCCTCGTATCTTATCGATGTCTATACTCGAAAATCGACACTTGAGAAAAATATTATTGAGTACGCATTGTTTCTCTCATTCTTTCCGACCTTGACCGCAGGGCCAATTGAACGTGGCCATAACCTTATTTTGCAGTTCAAACGGACACACACTTTTGAGTATGCACGCGTTGTCAGTGGCCTCGAACTCTTTACTTTTGGACTATTTAAAAAGCTCGTCATTGCAGATAACCTGGGAACTATTGTTGACAAAGTCTTTGCATCACTTGAGCTGTATAGAGGATTAAGCCTTGTTATCGCTGTCGTCTTCTTTTCATGGCAACTCTACTATGACTTTTCTGGATACAGCGACATGGCACGAGGAATAGCTAGACTGTTTGGATTTGAGCTTGTTGTCAATTTTAAGACTCCCTACTGCGCGACATCAGTTCAAGACTTTTGGAGGCGATGGCACATCTCACTTTCCACTTGGTTTAAAGACTATGTGTATTTCCCGCTCGGGGGAAATCGAAGTGGATTCCTGCGCTCGTTGATCAATGTAGTAATTGTCTTCACTCTGTGTGGTTTGTGGCATGGAGCTGCCCTTCCGTTTGTACTGTGGGGAATGATGCATGGAGCACTTATAGCGATTGAGCGGGTCTTTGCAAAGGTCACACAAAAAAGAGTACGCATTCCGAATGTCCTGGCAATATTTTTGACGTACAGTGTTATTACACTGTCTTGGATTCTATTCAGATCGCCCACTCTAGCTGATGCACTCTACATCTTGCGTAACTCCTTTATTGGAGTGTCCAATTTCATCCGACCACAGTATATTTATGCAACTTTCTCACAGCTTTTTCAAACAAATGTGCTTGAAATTTCAATTGTGTGCGGAGTGTTTATCCTTGGAATATTGATTGAATATGTCAGTAACAAGTATGAACAAACAAATATTGTCCTCAAACTACCAGTGTTTCTTCGTTTTTTCATCTACACAACAGCTATAGTGATGATCATCTTGTTACGTCAAGCAACTATTCAGAATTTCATTTATGTTCAATTTTGATATGAGAAAAATCATTCTCAAATTACTCCTCCTCTTACTGGTCGTGAGTAGTGTGTGTTTGGTAGTCGATACATGGTATCGATCGACAAATGGAAATGACTACATGCTTCCACGTCATTTCCTTGTTGATCCAGAAATACCTGAAAAATATCAGATTGTTACGGTTGGGAACTCGCATGCGCAAAGTGGAATTCGATTTGAAAACTACAAGATCAAAAGCCTGAACCTCTCTGGCGTTGCCCAACGATTCTCCTTAGACTATGCCCAACTTCGACAGCACTCACGGCAAATTGAGAAAGGGGCTATCGTCATTATTCCGGTCACCCCCATTTCGTTCTCACATAAACCAGTCGATGTTCATGATAGCTTGCAAACAAACTATTATGCCTCTGTGAGCCCATTTCTCATTCCACGTCTGCATATTGGAAACTATGTTCAAACCATGATTGTCCCTTTTGTCCGTTCAGGATACTTACTCCGATCCCAGTATGCACACGGTATTCAGGAACGTCTTGCAAAAGAAAATCGTAACCCACTGGATTTTAGCGCAAAAACTAGCCAGCCAGTCACAGCCGATTCGCCTAACAAGGACATTTTGATACCAACAAAGACTCCAAATACAAAGTTACTGACTGAACCTGATTTCTCAACAATTTTCATTGAGCCATTTAGTGATAATCTCGATTTTTTGTATGGCAAATGGTACAACACCCCAGAATTCAACACGAAATATTTTGATGAGAATAGGAGAGATTTAGAAAAAATTATCGACTATTCCCTCAAGCAGGGATGGCAGCCTGTGCTGGTCACTATCCCCATCTCTCAGGCGCTTCGAGAAACACTCCTTGATGACTATATGGATCTCTATCTCTACGAGAATATGCAAAAAACCAACACACAAGGTGTTCCCTACTTTGATTTCTCTGATGAACAACGGCTTATTTCAGATACCACATATTATGCAAATGCTGATCATTTCAATAATCGTGGTGCATCATTATTTAGCTACATGCTGCTTAAAAAACTCATTGCTGAGGGATTACTATCAAACGAAGTAGATGGATTTGATTATCAGGCACCTATTCAATAAGGAGACACACTCATGAATCTGCATGATTCTCTTGCAAGCGCAAAGACAATTGCAATCATTGGATTATCTGATAAGCCCGAACGAGCAAGTTATCAGGTTGCTTCGTACCTGATTGATCAAGGATATACAGTCCTGCCTGTCAATCCACATATTACATCAGTCTTCGGACAAGACGCATATGCGTCGCTTCAGGATATTCCTAAAAATACACGTATCGATATTGTTGATATTTTTAGAAACTCAAATGAAGTTCTGGGTATCGTCCGTGAGGTTATTAATACTGGTAGAGCACCGCTCATCTGGATGCAAGAGGATATTCGTTCACCGGAGGCAGAATCATTGGCGCATGCACATAGCCTAGAAGTCGTCTCGAATACCTGTATCATGAAAACGCACAAGAAACTTTTTGCAGTCTAGCGTAGTCGCTGGCGAACTGAGTTTGCATCGCCTCCCACCCAACTTGTCACACTCTCACCATTTGCATCAATTTTGACGAAGGTATGTTGTGTGACGACATTATACTTTCGCTTCAACTCACTCTCGGTATCGTAATCAACACGAAGGATAATCGTGTCTAAAGGGATAATTGTGGAGTCTTTTTGGATATCTCCATCAAGTGAGCTACATGTTGAGCACCATGGTGCCCAAAAATACAGGACAGTCTTGGAAGAAATTATTGATTGCATCAATGTTGCA
>CAZWYZ010000037.1:0-416 GCA_964638785.1 uncultured Pseudomonadales bacterium | reverse complement strand
AGGAGCAAGGATTTTTACTTTCTCTGCTGCAACTGCTTCATTACTTGTGTCGCAAAAAGCTTGGATGGATGAACAAAAATAACTACTCGAAAGAGCAACAATTCCTACAACAGTTATAACAGTCAAAAAAAGCACAAATCGGAAGTATCCAGGAGTATTTCTTCTCATAGGTGAAGGACCAGTATAGAACACCTTGAGGTCATCTTTCCAGTGCATTTTTACAAACAGATAGAAGTTTATCCTTCAGTTTCTATGCAGCTCGTCTATTCCAGGGATGCGTAAAAGCGTATTCGGATTTGGAAATCTCGTCATGTTAAGCGCGAGATCTTTTTGCGTTGAGTACCCTATGGGAATGTCATCATCATTTGGAAGATCACGTAGAAGTTGTACATGCACATGCCTGGACCATCCACCAT
>CAZWYZ010000036.1:0-8859 GCA_964638785.1 uncultured Pseudomonadales bacterium | reverse complement strand
AGATGGACAAATGCCAGGAGAGTACAATCCAAATCGTTTTATTGATCCTGCAAAGTCAGTCGAGTTTGCTGGTGAGGTCGATGGCCGAGTTCTTCCCGATGCAGGTGTTGATGCAGAGATCATTGTGGGTGTTTTAGATACGAGTACCGACGGACACGGAGTCTTGCGAAGTAACTTTTCTCCTTCCGATCGAGATGCATATATCTCAACTTCACAGATTCGTCGCTTTGGTCTGCGTCCAGGTGACATCGTCGAAGGTCCCGCACGTGCACCCAAGGAAAATGAGCGCTATTGGGGACTCTTAAAAGTGGATAAGGTGAATGGTATTGATGCTGCATCAGTTGGACCACGCGTGAAGTTTCAAAGTCTCACTCCAGTGTTCCCAAAGGAACATCTACGACTGGAAAGTGGAAATGAGCCACTCTCAACACGTTTGATTGATCTTGTTGCCCCAATTGGACGAGGACAACGTGGAATGATCGTTTCTCCACCAAAAGCGGGAAAAACCACGATCATGAAAGAGATTGCGACCGGAATAGCTGCAAACTACCCAGAAATTCATTTAATGGCAGTCTTAATTGGTGAACGACCAGAAGAAGTCACGGATATTAGACGTCACATTGATAAAATCACCAATGGAAAAGGGCAAGTGGCTGCAAGTAACTTTGATGAACCACCAGAAGACCAAGTACGAGTAAGTGAAATTGCCATTGAACGCGCAAAACGCTTAGTCGAAATGGGACAACACGTCTTCATTATTCTTGACTCAATTACGCGATTAGCTCGTGCGTATAACTTAGCAATTCCAACATCAGGTCGAACACTGTCTGGAGGATTTGATCCTGCGGCCTTGCATCCACCAAAGAAGTTCTTTGGAGCTGCACGTAACTTTGAAGAGTTTGATACTCCTCAAGGTAAGAAAAGTGGCAGTCTAACGATCATTGCTACCGCACTTGTTGATACAGGCTCTCGTATGGACGATCTCGTCTATGAAGAGTTTAAAGGTACTGGAAACATGGAACTGATCTTGGATCGTACCCTCACTGAACGACGTGTCTATCCAGCGATTGATATCCAAAAATCAGGTACTCGAAATGAAGATCTCTTGTTCACGCAATCTGATTACCAGAGTGTTATTACCATGCGACGCATGATTGACCTTTTGGGTAAAGATGAGCGTACAATTATCATTCTTGATAAGTTGAAAAAAACAAAGAGTAACAAAGAATTTCTCGGAAGCCTCAAGGAGGGATAGAGATGTCACAAGCGGATCCCACGTTCATTTCAGACTTTCGTGCCTTCAATGATTTTTTGCGCCGATACAGTAAAGAGCGTGCGTATAGCTTGTTTTCAAAATTTGAGGTAGTCAAGGATCTTATCGTCGATTTGTTGTACCAAAAGCGGGGCAAGTACGCTCGTCCATTTTTGCACCTTATCTTGTTCGTTACTTTATTCTTTGGGATTACCATTGGTCCACGTATTGTGCAAAGCCAGGCTGCTGAAGGCTCCGTTGTCGATACGTTGCCATCTGGAGTGCTCTTGAGTGCTTCCGGGCAAGAAGTCGATGCAGGAGGCTTTTTAACTGTTCAAGGTGAAGATGTTTCTCGCTACCGCGGTGGAGAGATTTATGAACACACGGTTGAATCGGGTGAGACTCTCAAAAGCATTGCGTTAAAGTATGGCTTAAGTAATGTCAGTACATTGACTTGGCTCAATGGAATCAATGAAAAAGATGCGATTAAACCAGGGCAGAAATTAAAAATACTGCCTGTTGATGGTGTGTACCACAAAGTAAAAAAAGGTGACACCATTTGTAGCATTGCCAGACTCTACGGATTGATTGAAAAAGGGGATGATTGTGGATCTGGTGCGCAGGCTGTCGTCGACTATCCATTCAACACCTTTACGAATGATGAGTTCGGACTCCAGGTAGGGCAATACTTAGTTATTCCTGGCGGTGAGATGCCAATGCCGGATGATGCCCCAGTCACTCGTACTTCAGCACGACTCACACCAAATGCAGGTGCTGTCAGCGCATCAGGTCAATTTATCTGGCCAGCTTCAGGGAGAATAACACAAGGATTTAGTTTCTTCCATAAGGCATATGACATTGCCAACCGAAGTGGTGGTCCAATTCTCGCGGCTGATAGTGGCAGAGTGATTGTTGCCGGGTGGATAGACAACAGTGGATATGGAAATAGAGTCATCATTGATCATGGAAATGGCTTTACGACGCTGTATGCACATATGGCTGTGGTGTCAGTGCAGTCAGGGCAAACGGTCAAGCGAGGTGATGTTTTGGGACAGATGGGAAGTACTGGACGTTCAACAGGTGTTCACTGTCACTTTGAAATTCGATCTGGTGGAGTGAATCAAAATCCAGGGAATTACTTAAAATAATTCTGCTGTATGAATGCGTGTTGCCAGAGAAAAGCCACGTTGTCTATGCTATTGGAAGCTCAATCCAAAACGTTGTGCCTGTTCCGATGGTCGAATCGAGGCCAATCTTTCCACCCATAATCTCAATGAATTGTTTTGAAATATAGAGTCCTAAACCTGTTCCCTCAACGGCAGCAAGACCTTTATACGATGCATTGACACGGGAAAATTTCTGAAACAGTTTCTGCTGGTCTTCAGGAGTAATGCCTGAACCAGTATCAGTGACGTTGATGCGCAGGAAACCTTCTTTTTTCTCAGTACTGATTGTAATACTTCCAGTGAGTGTGTATTTCACCGCATTTGAAACAAGATTCGTGAGAATCTCTCGCAGTTTCGTATCATCCGTGCTGACTGTAACGGGGTCAGTGACTCTATTAATCAATTGCAAGTTTTTATTTTTTGCTTGTGTTTCAAAAATCTCCACAGTTTCTTTAATAGCTTTTGCAAGGTCTATATCTGTTTTCTCAAGTTTAATTCGACCACTTTCTATACGAGACACATCCAGTAAATCGTTCACGAGGGAAGTGAGTCGTTGAATTTGCTCATATGCGACTGTCAAATACTCTTTGAGTCGCTCAGGGTTCTCTAAACCTTTGTTTAATGACATCCAAAGGTAGTTTTTGACGGCATTCATAGGGCTCTTGAGTTCATGGCTAGCCATGGATAAAAACTCGTCTTTGAGCTTATCTAGGGCTTTTAAGTCTTCATTTGCACTTTCAAGTTGCTTTTTCGTTTGATTTAAATCGGTGTAGATTGATGCATTCTGGACAGCCAAGCCAACGACATCTGTGAAGCTATGCAGGAGATCGCGCTCATCTTCTGTCATCTCTGAATCATCTTTACTCATGCTAAAAATCATGGCGCCAATAGTCTGATTTCCATACCTGACAGGGAGAATGACGCTATTTTTGATTTCAAGTTCACTCTGAAGTTTCAAACTTTCTTCTTCACTTAAGGTTGGACGAAGAATGTCATACCAAGAAACGCACACCTGTGTCTCATTTGTATTGATTGCATGAATCAATAAATTATCTTTTTCTGACAGAGGGATTATGATCTTATGAAAGGGAACACTGGTTTTTTCGAGCGCTTCTTTTGCCCGTTTTGTTTGTGAGATGGAAATACGCTCGAGTGTCTGCTGATCTCGATTGACTAAGCACAGCACGACAATCTCGTATCCAAGATCCAGATATCCAAGTTCTGTTATGGTGCTATCAACAATTTTTTGGACAACATCATTGAAATCAAGGGTGTCGAGAATGATTTTCTCTAGCCTCCAAATAGATTCCAATGTTTTCTTTGACTGTGGTGTAGTAGAATTCGACATATCCTATGGATACTAGCATACACAATATTCCGTCCTTTTTTGATTGGAATATTGATTCACATCCGTCAGTGCCTCCAATTCTCCCAATTCCGAGGCCAACGCTCGCGCAACTTGATAGGGTTGAGTTTGATGACGAAAGTACTCGAGATGGGTTGCAAGGAACACCTGTACTTCCCAGTGCTCCAAAGTTAGAAACATACCTAGAACATACATATGCACTTGGCATTAAAACCGTGACTGTCGGCGTGTATTCTGAGGAAAAATCACGTGCAGATAGGATCACAAAGCAGTTGCTCAAATTCATGGCAACTCATCTGAAAGAAATGGTTCCAATCGTTCTGGCTCGAGCCATGCCAGTTGATATGGAGTATGCGAAGCACTGCGCTGTCATTAACCCAAAGTTAGAAGTAATGATCTTTCAAGCATCTTCACCAATCCGAATGTGGGTCGCTGGTTGGACGGAGGAGTCTGTTCTCTCAAACTTATCCAACTCGCTGGCTTGGGCAGTGAAAGAAAAATTGCACCCGTTGATTGCAACAGAGGATACCACCCGATCAACTCCTGAGTTCATTCGAAAGTTTTTAGATGTTGCTATTCATGGTGGAGCTGAGCGTGTTGTCATTGCTGATACAGTTGGGCATCTTGATAGTTGGGGTTGTTATCGAATCATTACCTTTATCCGATCATACCTAGACTCACATGGTACGGTCGGAGAAAATATTGGGATCGACTTTCACGGTCATCGTGATCGTGGCATGGATGGAGAGGTTGCAATGGCAGCAATTAGCGCAGGAGCAACTCGAATTCATGGCGTCATGATGGGAGTCGGGGAACGATCAGGAAATGCGATTTTGGAGACCCTTATTTATAATGTCGAGCGCATGCGTTTTGAACTTGGGGCAAAAAATGAACGATGGGATGTCTCACTCATTCCTGAGATTTGCCATTACTATTCATCAATAACAAAAGTAGATATTCCAACTCACTATCCACTCGCTGGTGGGAACACATTCACAACTGCTGTCGGCATCCATGCAGATGCGCAGGAAAAAGCACTGATCATGCTGAGGAGCATGAAGAAAATGAAAAATGTGATTACTGCAGAACAAGTAGAAAAGATAGAACATCTGCTACGCACAATCTACACATCAGCTGATCACCGGGCACTTGGCAGGCCATTAAGCTATCTCATTGGTCCCATGTCGGGAGAATCAACGGTGCGAATGTGGCTGTATGAGCAAGGATATAATGTCGTCCTTGGGAAAAGTACTGCCGCAATTCGCAAAATCAAACAGTTTGCCAAACAGCAGAAACAAATTCTTACAGATGATGAGATAACCCAACTTCTTTCGTTCTTAAAAATTAAGCGAAAGTCGATACCGCAGCCGTCGCGCAAGCATCATCTTGTGAAACGTCCATAGAACCACCAACTCCAACTCCACCTGCAAGTTTGCCATCAATCATGATTGGTTGTCCGCCAGCAATTGGGGTCAATTTTCCACCTAAGACAGTGTTCACGCCAAAATATGGTTTCCCTGGTTGTGCATAGTCAGCAAGCCCCATAGAAGGGATACCAAGCGAAGCAGAGGTAAATGCTTTGATGTATGAGAATTCAGGGCTAATTGCAATGGCACCATCCATTCGATGACTGGCAATCAGTGTTCCTGCTGTATCCACAATCGTAATACTGACAGCGACTCCAAGTTCTTTTGCTTTCATCTCTGCTTGTTCAATTGCACCCTTTGCTTGATCAAGAGTGATCATAGTATTCTCCTTTAGAATGAATAAAAATACGAAGTAATTCTTCCTCAATAGTCATATCATCCTTTCCTGCTTTTTGTAATCGTGCGTAGGTATTTAAGACTTCAATTTTTTTTGATGCAGGCACTTTGGAAAAGACACTCTCAACAATTGCATCAGGGAGTGTGACAGGTGGGTAATGCGCTTCTCTCCCACGGGAAGAGAAGAGTCGACCAAAAATACTTTGTTCTATGATGTTTTGGACGATATTCCCATGACGTTCGATTGTGTCTGTATCAGGGCGAACTATGGTATACGATCCGACAAGGCCTTCGTTTCTCGCGCTCGGGTTCTCCAAAAAGAAAAGGTCATTTTCTTGCGCAAACTTTTTTTCACTTTCAACGTCGACGACTTCAGGATTTCCACTATAGTTCATCGACGTAACGCCAATGATGTGAATACCAGACTCTTGTAGTTTCTTGATGAGTGGAGATACTTGTGGATCTGAATCAAAATTCAACACGTGAATCATTTTCTTGCCATCCTCACTGAACGAGTATGTCCATGAAGGAAGCTCTTCTCCATGGACTCGAGCATCGTCCTGAATGACAAGTTTTAAGAAAATAAGGCCAGAAATCTTATTTCGGAACCGATCGGAATTGAGACCGTGTCCAAAGGATCGGAGCCGATCTGCTTCTCTATCAATGTTTGTTTGGGCTGATGCTCGTGGATTCTCGGGATAATTCTGGTAGGTGACTTGTGTACGAAGCTCACCTTTATAAAAAAGCGCTTTATCTTCATCTCGCAAGACAGACATGTCTACAATGGGTGCGACCTGGTCTAAAGAGAGGACGAGTGATGTTGTTTTCTGAATGTCTTTTTTTGGAGAAGGATTTTCTTTTCGGTACATGCCGGCTTTTATGCCCATTGCCATTTCAACTGCAGATGCATTTCCTGCATCATAGATGAGTCCACCGGTTCCTGGGAACTCAACGGCAACAACCCCACCAGAACGAATAATCTCTACAGCTTTCTCAATATCACGTTTATTTTCAATACTCCCGATATCCTGGGAAGGAGGAGCCACTTCGTTCTGTTGCTGACGCAAATATTCAAGCGTACTCATAGAATCACTCTATCTTTCCAGCTCAGTAAACTTCACTTTTGTTGCCGCAAAATACTCTTTTGAGAACTCAATTACTTTTGAAAGATCAAACTCTTCGCATGAAAAAATATCTACAAAAGCTCGGTTATCTATTTCGTCTAAGTGTACTGTGATGGAGAAGGTGTCATGCAGTGCCATTGCAGTGTATCCAGCAAGATGCAATTTTTCGTCTTCGAAGCGATCAATATAGATTGGTCCTTGAGATCTTTGATGAATGAGTTTGGTGATTTTTAACACAAACTCACGTAACGAATCTTTGTTATCAACACGCTCATGTGGACAATCAATAAAATCAATTGAAACTGACTGCGCCCAGGCTTTGTACAAACGCCTCTGTCTAGCGATGAGAGTCGGAATGTTGTGAAGGAAACGCATACAACGAGTCTATAGTATCTGTACTACACTTGAGAAGTAGGAGCGTTCGGGAGAAGCTCAGCTATTTTGCGTAAGAACTGATCAGGAGTAATATCTGTTTTTACAATGTAGCCTGCAGCTCCCAATTTCTTAGCATTTTCAAGCACGGAGTCCTGGCCTAAGGCAGAGAGCATATACACTGGACCATGTTTTTCTTTTATATCTGGTCGCTCTTTCAAGTCGGTGAGCGTTTCCATGCCATCTTTTGTCGGCATGACGATATCTAATAAAACGAGGTCATAGTGAGCTGTGGTGTTCATCTTATCGAACCCAACCTGACCATTTTCTGCAGTATCAACCACATATCCGTGATCTTGGAGAAGCTCTTGGTAGAAGTCACGATTGTAACGATCATCATCAATGAGGAGAATTGTTTTTTTAGAAGATGTGGACGCTGGTTGAGCGCTATCTGACATAGGGTGATCGTAAAGAACCAGTAGATCATTGTCAAGCATGGTAATACGGATTGGAAAAAATATGGTACTGTAATGACGTATGGAAAAAGGAAACGAACAGAAGAAAAATCGATTGCAACTCGCAATGCGAGAACTTTTGTATCAGATGAATCCATTCGCGACAACACGTCGAGGAGAGAGTGATTCTCAAGAAAAGAAGTATCAACTTTCACGACGAGACTTTTTAAAAGTTGTCGGGGCAGGAGTGATTACACATGCATTGCCGGAACATTCAAAGATTCCCGATTCTTTTTCCACTGTTGAAGAGAATATAGATGCGTTACTTCAAAATAAGGACATGGCACTTGAACTGAAGCGATTTGACTCAGAAGGAAAGGTCCTCTACGAGTACTCTCGCAAAAGTGACGAGTTGTTTCCTGTCGCAAGCACGTTCAAGTTATTTGTCGCACTCTACTACTTCATAAATACGCCACAATCAGAGTGGAAGCAGGAAGAAGGATCTGACATGCATAGCATGATTGTGTTTAGTAATAATGGAAAAACTGGCGATGTTTTGGCAGAGGTATCAAGCAGAGTACCAGGAGAAGGGAATGCAATCGAAAAGTTTAACGATTTTTTGCATGAGAAAGTTGGCATGCAGAAAGAAAATGGAATTGCACGGTGGGATGCCGGTGCACTACGAGCGAAAAAAAATACGGATGAAAAAGTGACGAAAGATCCAAATAGTAAGGCAGTCAATTTCCTGACGACTGAAGACATCATTAAAGGGCTTTCATTTCTTGCCACTGCTGAATCGAAAGATGACTGGGAGAAAGATGAGCAGTTTCAAGCTGCCATCAAAGCGACACGTGCGTTAGCCTCACTGCCATCACCAGAGTATCAATCCGTGCTTGACCGTGTGGCCCCATTTTCAAATGGATATGGCAAAGATGGAATCCTTCGACCTTCAGATATCGGGATTTCTGTGTTCACAGAAGGATGTGTCTATCCACAGTCTGATGGAGGTAGCCTTGTTGTTGCATACATGGCGAAAAGACAGACAGAACCAACCTTGCGGCTCGTTTTGAAGCAAGTACTTGATGACATCTCCCGTTTCGAAACACGCCGAAATCTCCGTGCACGTGGCGGTTCACAATCTAAAACATAGCAGGGTGTTTTCCGGCACTGTGGCATGAAAAACAGGCAATTTCCCTCGCGTAGTATTTGAGGCAAACTCAAGATACAATACACCTATGGTTGATCTCGTTAAAATTCATATTACAGCAGGCAAGGGTGGGGATGGTCGCATCTCATTCTTTCGTAACCGTCGGACGCTGAAAGGTGGTCCGGACGGTGGTGATGGTGGAACTGGTGGAAGT
>CAZWYZ010000035.1:0-8998 GCA_964638785.1 uncultured Pseudomonadales bacterium | reverse complement strand
AACCTTTTTTCTGGATGTACTCTTGGGAAAATATCGCACTCCATAATCGCTGTTTTAAAACGAGTTTATTTACTCTTGGACACTCATCCCTAAAACCCAGAGGATAGATTCCTTTTTGTAGCGACGATCACCTCGAGAATTGATACGAATTGCTGGAAGTTTCCCTCGTTTCCCCCAACGCTTGAGTGTCAGTGGCGATACGCGGAGGATCTCGCTTACTTCTTTAATTGTCAAAAGATCAGGAAGATCTTTTAAATCCAACTTTCGTTTTGGAGCAGGTGTTCTGAGAGGGGAGGGTTCTTCATTTATCTCATCATCAGTACTGCGTGGTGTTCTCCCGGGCATGCTGCCTCCTTTTACGTTACTATTCATACTAGATATCAAACTACCACGAAGCATCAAAGAGTATCAAGTAGTAATGACGATTATACATGTCGCACAATAAAGTGGTGGGAGAAAAATGAAAGAAATGTGGAAAACTCTGGAAAACTTTTTCCATCGTGAAATGCGTTAGTGTTATATTCGGTTTGTGGTGAGAAGTTATAGGTACAACTCAATCCAAAATACGTTTTGAGGAAAAGTAAAAATAATATGTATTAGTGTTTGAGAAGGATCACATAGACATCTGTGATATGTATTGTGTGTTGCTTAAAAAAATAAGCATTCTGTTTTTTCTTTTTTTTGTTTGATCTTGTTTGGAAAACCTCCCTTTTTAAAGCCTCAAAATCGGCTTTGTTCTTTGAACTATGATGTCTTACTCATTTCTTTTCAACATAAAAAAACGGCCCGTATTGCGACGAGCCGTTTTCATTTTTATTTCACCAATGTGAAATCCTAAAAGCTTCAAATGTTATTTGAGTTCAACAGTTGCGCCTGCAGCTGTGAATTTTGCTTTTGCATCTTCAGCAACTTCTTTCTTTGCGTTCTCGAGCAAAGTAAATGGAAGTTTCTCTGAAGCAGCTTTTGCTTCACCAAGTCCGAGTTCTGGTTTGAACACGCGGATTGCCTTGATTACTTCGAGTTTCTTGTCACCAGCGGCAGTAATCACGACTGTGAATTCTGTCTTTTCTTCGGCTGCTGCTGCAGCTGGAGCTGCTGCTCCTGCCATCATCATAGGTGCACTTGCACTAACACCAAATTTCTCTTCCAAAGCTTTCACAAGCTCGGATACTTCGAGAAGAGACATCTTTTCGATCTCTTCCATCATTTTTTGAATATCTGCCATACGTTTTGTAGCTCGTAACTTACAGCTTTTTGCTTGTTGTTACTTGCCCTCCTTAGAATAAATAATTACGATTTGTGTGACTCAATTTGAGTACACTATTTACACACGTTATGCCTGCTTTTTCTTCGCGATTGCGTCCAGAACATAAACCAAATCTCTTGGTCCTGCAGTCAATACTCCAACCAGTTTTGAGGCTGGGGTATTCAAGCGGTTCAAGAGTTGAGCAATAAGCTCTAACTTGCCTGGTAGCTTGCTTAATTCGATGAGGGATTTCTCCTCATACACGTTACCAGCAATGACTCCAACCTTGAGCTTTAAGGCATCTGCTTCCTTCGTGAATGCGACCAATGATTTCAAGGCATTGACCTCATCTTCGTAGGAAAAAATGACTCCAGTTTGACCGCTTAAGTGTGGAGTTACCTTGTCATTATTGATGATTCGTGCAACTAATGTGTTCTTTGCGACGAGCATCTCTCCACCGACCTTTTTGAGCTCCTGGCGAAGCTTCACTTGCTGCTTACTGTTTAAACCTGCATACTGGGCGACGAGGATTGATTTCGCGCGCGATGCACGTTCGGTAAGATCTTCCAATACACTAATATTTTTTGTGTTTGGCATAGGATGTATTCACCTCCGTTCTTTTTTTGTTTGTAGCTATTAAAAAACCCCGTTTTTTGTCCAAAACGAGGTAGATAAAAATGGTCAATAATGACTATTTTGATTTTCCTCGAGAGGACTTATGATGCCAACTGGCATACACCTCTTGTCTTTGGAATCTTCACTTGTATGTGATTATATCACATGAACCTGCACAGGCTGCCTTCTATCTCTTTTTCCCAGAGGCAAGCCACAATGCAAATGTCTCATCAATCTCTCTTTTCTTGGCTTGTCCAGGCCCACTGTGCCGAGCACCTTCACCTCGAATTGACATACAGTACGAGAGCGAATCATCTGTAGGGACACCATGAATGGCAACTCTATCTTGATATGACTGCGTACTCATGTGCACGACATGTCGTGATTCAAAGGCATCTAGTCGACGTGCCATACGGACTCACTTTAGAGACTGATTTTTACGCCTGGACTCATGGATGTGCAGATCACAGCCTTGAGAACTTTTCCTTGACCGGCAGCATTGAGGAGCGCTTTGATGTTCTCTTCAATTGCGCTGGCATCCATAGAAATTTTTCCAATTGTGGTGTGCAGCAATGGGGCCTTCTTCTCACCGCGGACACTTGTCTTTCCAGAACTGAGCTCTTTTGCTCTTTTTGCTGGATCAGCAACCAATGTTCCATTTTTAGGATTTGGCATAAGGCCTTTTGGTCCGAGCAATCGTGCAAATTTCGTAAGTGATTTCATGTCAGCTGGTGAAGCCACTAAAATGTCAAAATCCGTCACGCCTTTGTTGAGCTGCTCTATGACATCCTCTGAAAGGACTGCGACTTTGACAACTTTTCCTGTGCTGTGTGGATAGGACACTTCAACAGTTCCAAGGGTTTCTTTTGAAACCAAATGAACTTCAACACTCTCATCAAACTTTGCAGTAGCAGTCGACTTTAAAAGTTTAATTGCTTCTGAAAGTGAGTAGGTCTTGGTTCGGTCAATATGACTTTTTGCTTGCTTGTAGCGTGCACTTCGAAAGCCTGCAACTTTAGCAGCTTTGGTTTCGACTTTCTCTTCTTCCACATCAGTAGTGGTCTCTTCTGAAGTAGATTCAATTGAATCTACAGAAGACTCATCGAAACTCTCTTCTTGTGCAAATTTTTCTTGAGACTTCTTTTCCATTGCCTCCATCGCCAACTGCTCTTCAGTTGGGAGTTCATCCATTGCTTTTACTTTGTATTTTGATTTTGCCATATATGTATCCTTTGTTTATGCGATTGTCACTCCCATACTACGAGCTGTTCCCTCGACCATGCTCATCGCTTGATCAATTGAAGTCGTATTCATATCACCCATCTTCTTTTCAGCAATCTCTTTGACTTGTGCTTTTGAAAGAGTTCCAACGGTCTCCTTACTTGGAGTCTTGGAGCCAGATTTCAAGTTCAAGACTTGCTTGATCATAGCTGACACTGGAGGGAGTTTTAAAACAAAGGTGAATGTGCGGTCTTCATAGACGGTCACTTCTGCAGGGATTGTCTGTCCTTTTTTATCCTGCGTTTGAGCGTTGTATGCCTTACAAAACTCCATGATGTTCACACCGTGTTGACCCAAGATAGGTCCAACTGGAGGTGCTGGGTTCGCAGCGCCACCTTGGAGGTTTAACTTAAAGATGACTTTAATTTTTCTGGCCATAAAATACTCCTAAAAATAACGATATATCAATGCAAAAAGGAGGAAAAAAGAAATACCGATGTGTCGGTAAGTAGAAGCTCTTTCGTCCTGCCTGTAAGGCATTACTCCCTCAATATTTAACGACCCGAGGTATGGGTATGGTGCTATTATAGCACAACGTTTAGTCGAAGCTTCTCATTCCTTTTAGGTTGCGGAGCAGTATCTCTCCATCTTCTCCATCAAACATACCACCAACGGGCTCATAAAATGTTTCAAGAAAGCTCAAAAAACTCTGCAAATCGCCTCCGAAAAGATCAGCCACGATTGCGTTCACTTCATCCACCTCGGTACTATTATCTTCTTCACCCAGTAGATTATCGTTGAGGTGGATCAATGCATTTGCATGGGAAGTCGTTTCCCAGATACGATAGACGTTTTCACTGGTGATAATGGGAAGAAACTGCGTTTTTTCAGATCGACGAAATGAATCTCTGAATCGTGAAAGAGTTTTTTCCTGTAGTTCTAGGTGTGCCATAGAGCTTTACATGCGCTTAATAAACTCTCTCATTAATTTATCTTCTAGGCTTACATAACCTACTAACGAACCTTTATTTTCATCTGCATACGAGATTTTTGCCATGATTTCTCTCATACTATTACGCAACGCAAGAATGGTATTTCTGAAATTATTCAAATCGATAATGGCCCTATGTGGATCGAATGTATGATTTCTATTAATTTGAATCGAATCAAGCGCCGCCCCTGGCAACTGAAGTGTTTGCACAGTGTCATCTCGAAATACTTTCGTTTTTTGACGTTCGAATGATAATGAGGTTTTATCTGATTCAATCATAGCCTCTTACAGCTTAGTAACTTGGAGGAAATCGAGTTCCACTGGAGTCTCTCGGCCGAAGATAGAGACAAGAACCGTAACTTTTCCTTTTGGTTCGTTAATTCCATCGACTGTACCGATAAAGTCAGCAAATGGGCCTTCGACGATCTTGACTGCTTCACCATCTTCAAAGTTTGCTTTGTAGGTTGGAGCGCCTTGACTCATGTACTTCTGAATTGCTTGGACTTCTTTCTGTGAGATTGGAGTTGGTTTGTTTCCCATTCCAACGAATCCGGTGATTCCCTGGGTGGTGCGAACCAATAACCATGACTCATCAGTCAATATCATTTTTAACAACATGTATCCTGGGAAAATCTTCTCTCGAACTGTCTGCTTCTTCCCACGCTTAATCTGAATTTTTTCCTGTGTTGGGATTAACATCTCCAAGATCTTGTCGATCTGTCCCATGGTCTCTGCACGCTGTTTTAAGGTCTCAGCAACTTTATTTTCGTGGCCAGAATAGGTATGCACCACATACCATCGTGCGCGCTTGTCTTCCGACTGCGTGACGATAATGTGGTTTGGGGTACTGGTAATGACTTCTTGTGTCTCCGGTACTTCTGGGATAGGTGCGGTATCAGACATAATTATTTCTTGAGTGACAATAAAGCCTCAAATCCTTTCGTAAAACCAAAATCCAATGCTGCAATATAGAGTCCCACTCCAATACTAATCACGATGACAATCGCAGTCGAGCGAAACGTCTCTTGGCGTGTAGGCCAGGTAACATTTTTCAATTCTTGACCGACTTCTCGTAAAAAACGTATGGGATAGAAGACAAGGCTACCAATGGCAGACAAAGGATTCATGATTGGGGTATTGTACCATGTATATACGGATAGGGTCAAAGACTCTTATGCTTCTTGTTTTGCTGTCAGGAATACTCCCCCACCAATGAGGAGCAATCCAGCTCCAAGGGTGAGAAGTGTGTATTCAAACGAGCCAGATGCTGGTAACTCTGCAGAGGACGATGCCATTGCAATAATCGTTGGTACTGGAGTGATCATCGGTGTTGGCGTGACAGATACAAAAGGAGTACTTACAGGGGTTGAGCTTGCTTGTGTCGTCAAGACAGGTGTTGCCCCTGACGTTGCTCCACAGCCACAAGTCTGGGATGTTGGACAAGCAGGGTTCACACAACGGTCGGTCTCACAGACGAATCCGGCTGCACAGTCACTATCCGTAAAACAGGTCGCTAAACAGAATGGCGATGTGGTGGTTGTGGTTGCAGCTGTCGTGGTGGTGAGTGCTGGTGTGCTCATCACTGGTGATGCTGTGACGATGCCGGACCCAGAAGCGCCTGATGCAGTGGTCGCCGTGACAGTTAACGATGCATCTGTCACACTCATGAGGGCATCATCCCCTCCTGTGGTGAGGCGAACACGCGAATTTTGCTGATTGAAGGTGAGTGTCACTTTTCCAGCGGTCCCAGTGGAAACAGGGATACTTGCGATTTTTGTTGGGGATGTGGTTGAAAATCCAACTGTTCCATCCGCAGCAATCATGGCAAAGCGAATGACAAAAGTACCATCTTGCGCGGTGACACTATTTGTTGACACTGAGAGCTCAGGTACTGCTGCTGCCTGAATTTGAATTCCATCGGTTGCGGTGTCTGCATCCGGAACCGTTGGAAGAGAGTTTCCTGCTAATGTCGCGATAAACTGGAACCCATCAACACTTACTGATTTGGTATCTATATAGATGTCAACTGTACTTGGCTCACCAGCAACGAGTGGTGTAAAGCTACTTGCAGTTAGCGCTGGTGCAGTCTGCGAAGAGACAGCTGGTGTTGCAGATACCACTGGAGTGGGAGTCGCGACTGGAGTAGCAGATCTATTGAGGAAGAATAATGCTCCACCAACGCCTGCTACGATCACAATAACAATAACTAAAATAAGAATGACTCGCTTATCCATGATAAGAGCGTAGCAAGAAAAGCCTCAGAATTGCAAGTGGCATGTGCCTCCAGCTGGAGGGTTGTGATTCATGGTATAGTAGTCACCTATGAGTATTCGAAAAGCGATCATCACAGACGCGGGCTTTGCGAGCCGCTATTTACCCATCGCAAAAACAATTCCAAAGGGAATGCTCCCGTTTGGAAACAGACCTGTCATGCAATTTGTAGTCGAGGAATGTATCCAAGCTGGGATTGAAGAAATCATCATCGTCGCGACACCAGAAGGAAAGCCAATCTACGAAGACTACTTTAATAATGCAGTCAATCGAATCCGTAAACAGCTCTCAAGCCAAGGAAAAGAAGAGCGTTACGAGCCAGTTCAACACATCTTAGATTTTCCAAAAATTTCAGTGATCGTACAAGATCCAGCCTTCCCCTATGGAAATGGATCACCGGTTGCATCCGCTCGAGATTTCGTTGCAGGTGAAGATGCGTTTTTAGTTATCTATAGTGATGATGTCGTTTTTGGTGAAGTGGGAGACGCGAAGGTAATGGTTGATATGTTCAACGCTGATCCTAGTGTCGCTGCAATCATCATGTCGCAAGAAGTTGATCCAGGTGTTGTGGATAAGTATGGAATCATTTCGCTGAAAACTGGTACAGAGAATGAACTCGATAACATTGTGGAGAAACCAGATGTTGGGTCAGCTCCATCTACCCTGGCGTCTTACGGAAGATACCTCTTAAAACCAAGTATTTTTGAGCATTTAAACCCACTCAGTCTTGGAAAAGATGGGGAACTTTGGACAGTTGATGCCATCACCAAAGTTGCACAAACCGAGCGAGTCGTGGTCGGTAAAACGCAAGGTGAGTGGATGACAACTGGTGATCCTGAAAACTATTTCCATGCACATCTGAAATTTGTGGTGAATCACGAGAAGTATGGCTCCAAGGTCAAAGACTGGGTTGGCGCTATGAGTGCATAATTGCAGGCATTTCTTGACAAATGTGGAAGATCTATCGCACACTGAACGCATGGTATCTACGCATGCAAGTTCTTTCATCGGCTCAGGCAAGAATACCTACCTTCTGTTTAGTGTTGCGTTGGCTGTTTTAAGTTTTGCTGACGCAATGATGTGCTTTGTCGCTCCACTCTTTATTTAAAATCTAACCAATGGGAATGATACCTTGATGGGTATTGTTCTGGCATCCTCCTCAATGGCTGGTATTTTAATGGACTTTTGTTTCGCAAAATTCTTCCCTCAGAAGAACTCATGGTTTTTCCTACGAGTTGTGTTCCTGTTTGCCTTCTACTTCCCACTGCCTTTCTTGCTGTTCCATTCAGTCGCTGCTGCGGTGATCGGCATGATTGCGTGGGGTATCTATTTTGAGGCAATGGTATTTGCAAACTTCCATGCAATTCATGAATCAGTCTCAACAAGCGAACATTCATGGGCGTGGGGCACTGCAAGTATTGTTCGCACATTCGCTTGGGTCATTGGACCGATCGTTGCCAGTACGTTGTATGCATACGAGCAAACACTTCCACTGCGTGCGGCTATCGGAGCCTATGTAGCAGCGCTCCTACTCTTTGGGTTGTTAGGATGGATAGGTCTGTATAAGAAGCGACACACACGCGTCCCTGTGCAACAACCGTCCCACTCATTTGCAACAGAGTTTCGAATCTGGCAAATCTATGCAAAAGCACTATGGCCATTGATTGGGTTCACAGTCCTCTTCTTCCTCATCGAATCTGCGTTCTTCTCAATTGGACCACTCTTTGCAGAGCATCTCAAAACCGTGCATCCATTGGGTGGCTTTTTTGTCAGTCTGTACAGCGTACCTGGCTTATTTGTAGGATTTTTAATTGCCAAACTCTCACGACCCTATGGGAAAAAGAAGCTTGCATATGCCGGAGCAGTGTTGGCTGGATTAGGATTCATCCTGATGGGATTTGCAGAAGGTATCTGGCTTATTTTACTCTTGACGCTGATTGCATCGACCGGCTTGTGTCTGTGGTATCCGTCAATTTCAGCTGTATTTGAAGACTATGTGGCACGCGCAAAGGAGTTCGGGACAGATCTTATTGGGCTCACTGCAATGGCAGGGAGTTTCTCCTACATTCTTGGACCCATCCTCAACGGGTTTTTATCAGACAAGATTGGGCACCAGAAAGTCTTTGCATTCTGGGGTGTGATCGCCTTAGGCTATGCACTCTTCCTATTTGTTCATGTCAAACGGAAGGTGAAGTTACCTCAACAGCAAGCGATGGCTGCTGTGACAGGAATTGTCGACGCATAAAAGGTTGATCGGAGAAGCTTTACTTTCGTTGTTATTTCTTCAGTTTCATTGTATTATCGTTGAGGCTCCTACAAAGTTTGGAAACTAGAGGAAAGAATATTTTTTCCTCGACAAAATTGTGTTTTACGGGATTGCAGAGTCCATGGACTGTAATGGTATGTGGCAGCTAACCCACCTGCTTTATTGCGGGGAGCACATTCTTTCCTTTTCCGCTTTGCTAGGAGCTCTTTTTGTGCTGAGTGAAGGATTCGAACCTTCGTAGGCTAAAGCCAGCAGATTTACAGTCTGCCCTCGTTGACCGCTTGAGTAACTCAGCAATATGTATGAATCATCTATAGATGAGCCACCTCAGGGACTCGAACCCTGGACATCCACTTTACAAAAGTGGCGCTCTACCAGCTGAGCTAAG
>CAZWYZ010000034.1:0-9671 GCA_964638785.1 uncultured Pseudomonadales bacterium | reverse complement strand
GAAATCCATGAACTGAGCAAAAAGACCTTGTGTTGCCTCTATACTCACTCCTAGCGAGCCACTTGCTGTCGCAGTCAGCGCAGACTTTTCGTTCTCAGTTAAAGTCGCACCAATTGATGCAATTTCTTTTTGAACAAGTAATGCAGTGTCGCCCTCATCACCAAGATAATAGCCAACGTTCACATTCACCATAATTTTTCCTAGACACTCACTATCAGGCAAGCATGAAAAAGATTCCATTGCAGTTCCTACGATTTTTCCCGGATCTTTTGCTCGCATACCTATTCCTGGAACGGTTGAGGTAGTTATCGGATCTCCGATTGCAATCGGGCCACCATCGCCATTAACCTTCGTTGGAACTCTACCTGATATGGCAACAGGTGCACTTGATTCGTGACTTTCTCCAATAATTAGACCAGGTGACTGGGAAATAACACCTAACAATCTTCGATCATATGGCAGGGCTGATTGGCTTGCATCACCTGGCTTATTCCCAAGACTCACGATGTCGCCGATGTCATGTTCAAACGGAAAGTAATAGTTTTCAGCAAGATCAGCTCCATCAATGGGGTTCGGTGCTTGCGGAACAGATGGCTCATCTGACATTGCTAATGAAAGAGGAGCAGGTGAAGAGAAATCACGCGGGTCATCTTGTACAAAAGCGAACAAATCGACTTGCGCAGACCACGATCCCCACCCAACTTGACCAGTTGCAAGATTATTTCCAATGTTGAGTGCTGGATTTATATTGACACTCGGAATATTCACTGTCGCATTCCCGCAATTCGTCATACTAATTCCATTTGAGATATCAGGATCAACAAAAAAACCAACGTCATTGGTTGCTCGTGCTTCAATACGTAACAGTGCAAACGCGCTTGTTACTACACTCACTCCACACGGCACGCCAGTCTGATTTGCGAGTGTGCCGTTTACAACGATTCCTCTCCAATTTGAACCCACATTATTATTCGTCGGATCACCGTTATACATCATAATAGCTGCACCGCCCTGAGCAGGGTTTGCGCTTGTTCCGTATGGAATCGTTGCATGCCAAGCCATGGAGAAATTATTCGCTCCAAAGTACATAGCACGTGCACTTCGTGCATTTGTCCAGTTTGAGGTTGGTTTCACTTTCCAGTACATGATCCATTTATTCGCAACGTTTAGGATTCCAGTTGTCGCGGCGCCAGTCTGTGTACCCATGGTCATACGGCAAGCCGCACCACGGAGACCAGCAGTACTTGTTGTCAGCTCTGGTGTGAGTTGAAGATACCCATTAATGTTTCCTAACCCTACAGAATTTTGATTCACAGAACAACCATAACTTGCCGCAGCGTTGCTTCCAACTCCGATAGAATAAGTGCCTGCTTCATCAAATACCCAATCATGCTTATCTCCATATCGTACTGAATGGTTGACAACATCAGCGGTCGCAGTTGTCGCTGCAGTCATGAACTGATCCTGAAAATAGCTTCCATCAATGTTGATAAAGCCTCCTGCTTCAAACACTCCATAGTTGGAAGACGAAAAATACTCCTTTAGCGCTGCTATTTCTACGCTGTTACCAGCTTCAGTAAAGGAGATTGAACCACCATCTGCCATACGAACGGTCGCTGTTGTATCTAAGAATTCAATGTCCTTATCAAATCCAGTCCCGATACGAATTGCTGTTTCCGTTGAGCTCCCAGGAGTAATGTTTTCAAAGTTTAAGCCCACGAGTGTATCTGCATCACCTGAACTTGAAGTTAAGGCAATATTGATTCCAGCATTTGTATCTGTAGCGTCAGCATCATCTCCCTGGACAAAATTAATTGCTAAGCCATCAACACCATCGGTCACAGTGCCAAAACCAGCATTTGAGAGTACTTGAAGATCAACAGTGGGTGCAATGCTCGCTGATACTTGAAACTGCGTTCCAGCAACTGTTTGGAAAATAATGGATCCATCAGTTGAGGTCATCAAGATAATTGCATCAGAACCGTCAGCATCACCATCATATGCTTCCTGCAAGTTCGCAGCGCCACCGCCGGCACCAGAATCTGTTCCACACGAAAGGACTCCATTCACGTCAGTGTCGATCGTGTCACAACTTGTAAGTCCAGTGATTCGCACTGTGGTCGTTGTAAAAGTAATTCTGCCATCGGTTTGGTTATCTATCGTCTCTGCATTTTCCAAAACGATCTCTGTTGTAAAATCAGCAGCATCAAAGTTTAAGCCTGTGACAAAATCTGGGGCATTCGCACCACCAGCCAAAAAGACTATTCCGTTCGCAACGGATGTATTGGCATCGTTATTCTCAATGGTCAAGATTGCATCTGTTGCAGCTCCTGAGGCATCATTGGCATTGTTAAGTGATAACACATACGAAGTATCTCCTGTTGCATCCTCGGAGTTTGTGTAATCAATACGCATCCCAATTTGGGTTTGGTTCGCATTTGCATCATTAATAGCCTGGTAATCTAGGTACACCCCATAATTCGTTCCTGCTGATCCTGGAGAAGCGTCTATTGCATAGAGTACAGTCCCACTGCTGACAACTGTTGAGTCGACGTTTGTAGCAGCATCGACTCTCAATTGACCTGCAGCGGTGAGCGACAATATAACATCGTCTTCCGCTTTTAATTCGATGTCATTGCCATCTGCTATTGTTGTTGCTTCATTATCTCCAGCAATGAGACGAATGCCTGCGTTATTTGCTGATGCATCTATTAAGACAGCATCTGTTACTGCTTCACCTGCATTCATCGTCAATGAAGCAGAAAACGCGTTGAATGAAATATCTTCACCAGCTGTCCCAAGTCCAACGATACTGACACCACCTTGTGTCGCTCCAAAAGAGATCGCTCCTGCTCCATCCGCAGTACTTGCGAAGTCAAAGCCCGTTGCTGTACTCATTGCAAACCGACCAGGTGAGTCCTCTCCAAAGTCCATATTGAAAGAAATCCCATTGTCAGTAAACGTAATATCATTATCGCTTGATCCATTGATATATTGAGCATTCGCTAACTGGATTTCGTTATCCCACCCGGTTCCAAATCGGATTCCTGTTTCCGTAGCAGAGGTTGCAGAAATCGTATCCACTTGTATTCCATACACGACATCTCCTGCATCATTGTCAGCATTCGTATTTGGATTAATGTTGAGTCCAATCAACGTCAGGTCAGCAGCGTTGAGCGTCCCAATTGTTGGAGTGATCTCAAGTCCTATGACTGAAGTTAAAGTGGCAGTCGTATTGGTGACGTTTAAGTCCAACCCAATACTGTTTGTGGTTGCTCCGTATGCAATAGTGGTCGCAGCATCCAGTGTCATGGCATCACTAATGGCGCTCCAATCAATAGTGTCGGCAGTAATCTCAGAGTTTGCAATTGCAGTCCCAAGCGATGCGGCGATGGTAATGGTATCTGTCGTACTATCGCCTGTCAGCGTAATTCCATCTCCATCGGTGAAGTTGAGGGTATCGGTTGAACTGTCAGCAACAGGATCAGTTCCACTCGCAACGTTCATCGTGGTAAAACTATTTCCACCACCTCCACCACATCCTGTACATGAGGCAACAGTTAGAACACCCGCATTTGTCACACTCCAGGAATCTGAATTAATCTCGACATCATCTAACACAGAACCAATAGATAAGGTGTCTTTCGTGGTGTTGTTCGTTCCTATGTTTATATTATTTCCAGCGGTGCCAGTTCCAACGTTAATTGTTTTGGCATTATTCCCAGTTCCAAGGTTCACGTTTCCAGTTGTTCCGGAATCGAATGAGGCAATTCCCGTTGTTCCCGAGGCGAGCGTTAAATTCGTCCCAGCTCCTGAAGTGATTGTTCCGGCTCCAGCAAAACCTTGCGCAGTAGCAGAGAAAGATATCGTATCGAGAGAGGCTACTCCAGTGAGTGCACCTCCTGACGTCACATTCAGACCCGTCGATGTGAGTGAGAACGCATCAAGGGCACTTCCAATTGCGATCGTGTCGGCGAGCGTATTATTGGTTCCAATGTTGATTTGTTTTCCAGAAGTACCGGTTCCAATATTCACTGTTCCCGTTGTACCCGAATCAAGCGTAATGGCATTTGATGTCGCTGATTTGATAGTGAGCGCACCTGAATCTTGGATATTGTTTGTGGTAAACGTCTGTGATCCAAGAACAGATCCTGTAATGAATGTCCCGACACCAGCTCCAGTAATGCTCCAGTTTGGATCGGTAATGGAAACATCGACGTTTGTACCCAATCCAATGGCAACAGTCTGCGTGACGTTTGACGTGCCAATACTCAGAATTGAGCCAGCCGTTCCATTAATGGATAAATCATCAGTCGGTGAGAGTGTAATGTCACCATTACTCGCACCTGCTGCAGTCAAAGTTATTCCTCCATTCGTGGTATCAAGCGTGATGGCTGCACCAGAAACGGTTCCCGTTGCATTGATATCAACAGCCGACGCAGAGGTGTTTGAGGAATTTAAACTGAGTTGTCCAGTACCTCCAGGAGTGAGGGTTAACGTTTCTCCAGAAGTAGTCGTAATATCGGTGGTGGCTCCACTAAATACTAAGCCAGTTGATCCTATTGTTTTATTCGTCAGCGATTCAGCTCCAGCAAGTGTAGAAAGGGTCCCTGTCGTAGGAAGTGTGAGTCCTGTTACTCCTGAAGTCGTAAACGTAAGATTATTTGCACCTGAGAATGCAATCGTTGTGCCGTTTGGAACTGTTAGTGTACCTGTCGTATTTGTCACAGTTAATCCTGCAACTTTGAGTGCGTTCATTGCTTGAGGAACAGCACTAAAGCGTACACGAGGAGACATTTCTCCATCAGCATTGAAATTAATCCCAAGATAGATGTTGTCAGTATTAAAGTCCACCGAACCAGGTAGCGGGGTCGAGCTTCCCAGTAGTGTTTGGAAAATTCCATTCGTTACCGTCACACTCTTTGACTCTGTCCATAATGTACTTCCACCCGATGACGCATCATAGATGGTAAAAACGAATGTATACGATCCATCCGTAACGTTTGTGCCAACGGTTTTATTGACAACTTTCCCCTGAAAATTGATCTGCTGGAAGGTTCCAGTGGCAGCGAAAGACGCAGGTGGTCTCCATAACAAAAAGACCCCTGTCAATAATAGAAGGGTAGCGATGTGTCGAGTTATTTGATGTGACACATACTCAACTGTAGCAAGAATCCTCAAGTGTGAATACGCCAAATTAATACGAACCATCGGGCTTCTTCTTTTGATTGTGCTTGTTTTCCTCTATGATGAATGGATGACGTTTGCCAGTCGTTTCTTTGCTTCTATTTGCACGCTTTTTCTCCTCATGCTACTGGTACCGCATGCAGAGGCAGCAACTCTATCTGGAGCGCTCATTCGACTTGATCGAACCAAAGCTGGAATTGCTCCAGGACCTATTCTCGTTGAGATCACGCCCACAACGGTCGCAACGGAAGGCAAGGTTGTTTTCCAGCTTGATAGCCGATGGACAAGTGGCACACATTTCTCAACCTCTGCAAGCAGCTACACGACGACGACTGCAGGAATTCCAAGCGGGTTCACTGCGCTTCCACTTCAATCAGCAACAGCGACGTCTATCTCAGGGCATACACTTACGTTTTCGATCAACGACCTCACAGTCGGCACCCCCTATGCCTTCTTTATCACGGGTGGATTTCCACTGAACGCATCAGCCGCTGAGTACTTGACTGTACTCTCCACTCAAACTGCAGGTAGTAGTCCAATTGATTCACAAAACGTCTGGATAGAAACAAGTGTGAATGATCAAATTGTGGTCAACGCAACTGTTCCATCAGCCTCAACAAATTTAACGGTGACACTCACTCCGGAACAAAATAATGACACAAATCGACAAGACTCAACGCTCGACTTCACAATAGTGTATGGAAGTGATGCAGCTCTCACAGGCCCCCTCACACTTCAAGCATCGTGGGATTTGGGAACACCAGAGGGGCAAGCGGTTCCCACACAAGACATTCTCGCGTATGTTGATGGTAGTGCTGGGAATGCATATGGTGGAACCGTTCCTGTCATCAACACCTCAAACAGAACGATCACTTGGAGTATTCCGTCGTATCCATCAGGTCTTCCGAATCAAAGTGTTCGATTTTCGCTCAAAACGACATCAACCTATACGGGTGAGAAGCGTGTCGGAGCTTCGGTTCATGCCCAGATACCAGCGCCAGTACAAAGCAGCATTTCATCGTACAATGTTACCTATCTCTATGTTCCTACCACTGAATCTCCACAAGGTACCTCCGTTCCCACAACTTCTGAGCCAACAGTTTCACAAGTAGTTCCGCAATTTTCCTCCGTCTCACTGACATCTGTTCGTGACTCATCTGCACAGTTTTCCGTTTCAGTGAGCAGTGCTGCACAAATTGCTGCCCGTTATGGAACAAGTCCACGCAATCTTTCCTTGAAAGTAACGACAAGTGAACCTGCGCTCAAGCACCAGCTCAGGCTTCCAGATCTTAAACCTGAAACTGACTACTATGTTATTTTTGACGCAATCGTCGACGGAGTTCGCGTCGCCACCTCAGATACATATACCTTTCAAACCGCCCAAACGAAAACAGATTTTCCGAAAATTCTGACGGACTCGCTCGTTGTCCTGCAAGATGGCAGTCCAGTGTACGGAAAGCCATCACTAGAGGGTTCTACACAAAAAATCACTGTGGTTGCGAACCAAGTTATTGATCTGCAACTGACAATTGCGCAGAGTAATCTCATTGGGTCTGCCGTCGCATCCTTGCGATCTGCTTCGGTACTTGGATTGACAGATGATCAGGAGACAGAACCAGATCTTTCACAGACGACCTTGACTGAAATTGCAACCCAACGATATGTAGGGAAGATGCGAACGCCTTCACAAGTTGGACTCTATTACTTGGTCTTACGCATTGAAACGAAAACTGGTGATATCGAAGAAACACACCTTGCAACGATACGCCTCGTCCCTCCCATGATCGTCGTCGACCAAGATGGGAAGCCAATCGAAAATGTCAAAGCGGTGGTGAAACGATTTGATGAGCGAAGCAGATTGTATATACCAATCACTGCTGGTTCGACACAAATACGCAGCACACTTCGCTCTGATGAAAAGGGTCTCCTAGCATTCAATCTCTCTGAAGGAAAATACGAGATTGCCTTGAAAGCAATTGGCTACACGGAGAAAACTATCCCTGTAGTGATCGAATTTTCTGATGCGAACCCATATGACACTGTTACACTTAAAGAAATTCCACTCTCGTTTGCACTGCTCGTTTCGTATTACAGCAACATTGGAGATAACATCTTCCACACGCTACGGTCGTCTGTGCATACTGTCAGTAGCTCACCCCGATTTTGGGACCTCTTCTTTTTCGCAACGCTAGTCGCAATCCTATTCTTTATTTTGTCTTCAGTATCGTTACGCCTTGGAATCCCAATGGTCGAACTACTTCCTGCGCTTATTCAACATCTCCAGTTTGAACGTGCCGTTCATGCTCGGCATATATTTCATGGAACGATCCATAACAGTCTCACGGATGAAGCAATTGCAGGTGCTCGAGTATCTTTGCACAATAGTGATCGCAAGCAGCTGAAGAGTTTTGCGAAGACAAATATTCTTGGGGAGTTTGCATTGATCGTTCCAACTGGACAGAAAACATTGTGTTTCGATGTGCAGCGCAAAGGATTTGAAGCTCTTTCAGAGTGTGCGCCAAGTGACTTCACTCATGCACATCCTCTCAAACTTCGTCCAAGTGCAACAAACTATCAGTTTAAAGTGCGTGATTTTTTCAACTCAGTGGTGTATGTTTTGATCGACTTTAGCTTGGAATTTCTCATTGTTGCCGCGTTACTCTGTGAGTTGTATCTGCTCCTTACCAATCGAATCGCATTGTTCTCTACATTCTTTGTACTGACATTGATCTGCATCGGAACCTGGGCAATATGGAAGCATCTCTGGCACACTAAAATGAACCACTTGCAATCATGGTAATGGTATCGGAATAGTCAGCTGCTGCTGGGGTTGTACTACTCGCTTTTGCTTTTAAGTACACCGAGCCTCGTCCCGCTGTGACTGGAAGTGAACTTGTTGAAAAAATCTGCGTTGACTCAGTTGTAATCACTCCAACATTCTCTGCTGTTCCGTTAAAGGGGGAAACTTTCGCAAGTGGACCTCCAGCTCCTTGTGTCACTGTTGCAATTTGCAGACCATATCCTGTCGGAGCGGAAGAAAGATCTGCGGTTGCAGATACAATGCTCGCACCAGCATTTGCACTGACCAATGCACCGGCACCATCATACACATAGATGGCAGCGCCATTGGCAGCATTCGTGTCAATATCGACCCAGACTTTATCACTTGCGGTTGTCACACTACCGACATTCAACGTTCCAAATGCGACAACATACGGGGCTCCAGTTTCACTATCCGCTGCAGCCACGTCGATATCGTAGGACAATGTCGGAGCGAGTGTTGAAGCTGAAGCTGCAGCACTGTACTCTGTCTCTGTATATTTCGTCTGAACTGCCTTCACTTTTATTTTATAGGTTGTGGACACTGCAAGACCAATCACATTTGCACCACTCGCACCACCCCATGTTGAATACGTTTGATACACAGCAGTAGGACCGATCGTATTGTCGGCTTGGATGAAGTTAGTCGTTACAAAATCATCAGTAGAAATGGCAATTGCGTAGACGGTATCAGTTGGATTGCTGCCCGTATCCAAGACAAACTTTAACTTATTATAGGAACTATCTGGATTGGTAAATGTTGGAGCAGCAGGGACATTCGTTTGCTGGGTAAAGATGAGCCCAGGGCCAAGGTTATATGTTGTCCCAATATTTTTATCCGAGGAGCCTTGCTCACCCACAATACTAATCGATGAGTAATTTCCTGAATCAGCAACGCCACTTCCACCAGCGCCAAATCCAAAATCACGCATCTCGTATGTTGTTGATGCTGGCATTGCAAAAAGAAGAAGAAAGCTGAAGAGACGAAGTGAGTTTTTTTTCATTGTTTTATTCTTTTGATGTCGGTGAGGTAATGATAAAGCCATCAAGCAACGCTTGCAAATCGTTCTCTTGGAGTTTTGAGGCAACGACATTCGTAAACGCGAATGAGTAGAGGGTTGATTTACTTGAAAAAAAGAGTGCAAGCTCATCCTCAGACTGAAAAAGTTTGGCGTTCTTTGTCTTTTGAGAGCTGATATTTTTCTCGGTGTACATATCAGTCTTACTTCGACGAAGCGTGATCGCCGTATCTTCATCAAATGGGCCACGGAGTGGGCGCGCCCAAATAACCAACCTTGCTGGTGGAGAATGAATACGCGCTGCAAAGGTGCCTGAACCAGTTGCATTTTCAATCTTTTGATCGCGGACAACATACGGAACACTAACTGTAAAACATGCGGTGGAGAAGCGCGTTCCAACATCGCCCGCCATTGGTACAGGCGTTCCTAATGAGATGTTCTTCCATTCACTTCCACTGAGAGCTCGTTGTTCCTGAATGAATTCCTGTGAACGAGTGGATAACTCTGTTTGGGTACGTCCATACGCGCCACGTGCAATGTACCACCAGATAATTCCAAATAGCAGCGCGAGTGTTCCCAAAATAATAATAAGCAGCGATAGTTTTTTTGAACGTGGAATACTCATTTTTTTCGTCTCCTTCTCCG
>CAZWYZ010000033.1:0-10170 GCA_964638785.1 uncultured Pseudomonadales bacterium | reverse complement strand
CAATTTACAAAGAAAGGTAATACTTAGCATTGTCGCTTTCTTTTTCCTTTTTTTCGTCATAGGTGCTCATCAATCGCAAGTCTATGCACAAGCATGTGCGCCAAGCATTCGTATTGACGTTTCAGGCTGCAGCTGGGACTCTTTCACAAATCAATGTGTACATTTTTTCGTTCCAGGTACTGTTTTGCCCTGTAACACCACGACGTGCCGCACAATTTCAAATGTGTGTTCATCCAATGATCCGTGTGTTGGAGATTCTGCTTTAAACTGTGGCATCACTGGGTGTAGCCCTGGGTACTGTTCAATAGCAGCTACTCCAACACCTCCACCTGGCGCAACCCCAGGTCCACCAAGTGGATCCTGTGATGGCTGTATGGATGCAGGGTCATGTGCTTTGCGTGGTGGATCATACGGTGGCAATGGGAGCGGTGGCTGCAATGCCGCAATTGGTGGGTACTGTAGTGGTACCACAACATGTGGTGGCGGTGGAGGAGGCGGAGGAACTCCACCACCAGGAAATTTATCTTGCGGTCAGCCATGTACCAGTAGTGCACAGTGTCGTAATCCATCTGCGGCAGGTTTTGGAACAACCTGTCGAAATGGAATCTGTGAAAACGCTTTTTGTACCCCTGGAAATACACTCCCTGGTGCAAACTGTTCTTGTTTGGATGCAACGCGTAAATGTGGTGAAACGTGTGGCTCAACTGGTTTCTGTGGACCAGGGCAAGGTTTCTGTACACACATTAATCCTCCAGGACATTGGTATGATAATCTGCCTGATTGTTATGATAACAATACGTATTGTGCAGGAAGCCAAAATGGATACTCACAACCTAATTGTGTGCATACGGATACTGGAAACTCATATCTCTTAAGAAACTCAGACAGTAACTGGAAAACGCTGACAGCAACAGATGTGTCTCGCTCCTGTGCAGTGTGTGGTGATGGTATTGTTGGAACTGGTGAACAATGCGATCAAGGAGCACTCAATGGTATCGCAAATTCAGGTTGTACAACAAATTGTCAGAGCGTGAGTTGTAATAAAGCATGTACAACTTCTGGAGACTGTGGATCAGTCCAACGTGTCGTACGAATGACACTACGTGGTGGAACTGGTGACTTTGTCGTCGATTATATTCGTGACAATGGCGTGGTTTACGAGGGTGCACCAGCGATTGTTACTGGTGGGGCAACTTGGCAAGTAAATACCGATTCTGCACCAAGCGGTGGTGGGTATCTCTATGCCACTGCAGGTGGTGCAACCATCACCTATCGAACGTACTCACCGACAATCACTCTTCGTACCTTCCGTTCATCCGCTCGAGGAATAGTCGACGTCTATGTCGATGGAGTATTGACTCAGACATTAAACACATTGACGGCAGCTCCACTTGGCTGGCAGGACATAGCGATCAATGTTGGTCCCGCGCAGCTGTATACCTGTACCGCATCTCAATGCCGACTCACAGCCAACCCAAGTAGTGCAACCTGTGCGACAGCAGCTTGTACGCTTCCAGTCCCTGATGACCCACCAGCTGGTGTATGTGCAGATTCGCCAAGTACCCCAGAACTGACCAGTTGGACATGGCCAGCAATAGCTGGGGCAACAAGCTATAACTTCCGAATTGTTGATAATCGAACACCAACCCCAAACGTAATTGTCAACAACTCGGTGTGGACTGCCGCAATGCTTGGCTGTGCTTCTGGTGGAATGTGTACTGCACAAGTCGCGCTTTTGCCAACAGCTGTGGGACAAACCTATCACTCAATTGTCTCTGTCGCAGGAACGACAGGAGCATGTTCTGCTGCCCCATTGCCAGGAGGAGAACGTCCGTCTCCTGATTTCACATTGCCAGTATGTAACTCAGATGTCACCTCGACAATTCAGAATGACACGCAAAATGGAGCCGTGTTGACTGGAGGAGTCTGTGCAGTCTCCAGTGGAGCAACACAATATACAGCACAAGGAACAGTTACTGCGAGTAGACTCCCATCACCAGGTCCAGTCTATACCGGTGCTGTAAACGCAACTGGAACGTATACCATCACTGGTGTTCCATCTGGAAACTACAACCTTACATTCACTCCACCAGCAGGGTATTTCGTGACATGTCCAGCCGGTGGAACGTATCCGAACGTGCCAATCCCAGCGATTCCTGCACGACCATTCTTTGTCAGTAGTGTCGCAGAACAGTGGTTCCAAACAGTTGGTGGTGATCTTGCCGCACTTGCTCCAAGTGGCTCAGTTGCAGTGGACAACCCAATCCCAGTCACTTTCTGTGCAGGAACCGGTTGTTCCCCATACTTTTCATTGCCATCAATCACAGGACGGACTGATACTGTCGGCTCGCTGCTTGTGAATGCAGGCTCACTGATTGATGTGGATAAAGCCCCAAGTGGGCAATCAGGGAATGTTGGTTCACCCGCACGTGTCATATACACTACAAATCCGCCAGCGTTTATTGAGGGCTATGACTATTTCTATAGACTCTTTAGTATGGGGGTCACGCCAACCACAGATCTTGGGCAAGCAGGAAATAATGCTACCGATGCACGTCTGCCCAATCCACCACCTGCCAATGGAAATGCATATTTCGTCAACGGTGACCTCACTATTGATTCTCAAAACTGGGACTTAAACGGAAACCGAAAGAAAGTTGTTTTTGTTTCCAGAGATTTACATATTAGAAATGAAATCACAGTTGCGAATGGATCATTCCTCGGATTTATCGTCAAAGGAAATATCATCATCTATCCAAATGTGGGAACATCAACATTTACTCAAACATCAGGTGGACAGGTTGAAGGAATGTATGTGGCAGATGGAACGATCACTGTCCAGTCAACAGGTGCTGTCGGCGTAGAACGCAAGTTCATCGGTGAAGGAACCTTCGCTGCACGTGGCGGTATCAGACTCTTGCGAGATTTCCGATCGGGAGCAATTCCACCAGACAATGGACCACAAAATAATAGTGGACCAGCGAGTCTCTTCATCTATCGACCAGACCTGCTCATCAATGCACCAGATCAAATCAAATCTCCAACCTATACGTGGAGAGAAGTGAATCCATAAAGCGAATACACAAAGCGTATCCAAAAAAGAGACGTCTCATTTTTCTGCAATTAATACTTCAACACATCGTTGGGGTAGAGAAGATACCACGTATCAAGAAATGATTTTCCGTTTGTTAATGGTGGTGCTACTAATTCCTCAAACTGTTCATCACTCACGATCCGTGAAAGATACACATACATTGAGCGACTGGCAATATTCATGGTTTCTGGAAACTCATACACCTTATTTCCTTTCACGAGAGATGGAGTGGGGTTTGATACCTGGCCATCATAGGTAACCTTGAGTGCATATGCCATCCCAGCCATTTGATCTGCAAATGAGAGTTCACGACGTCCAAAGGGGTTTGAGAGTGGTGCTGTTCCATCCCAAGCTTTTCTTCCTTGGATACGAAAGAGAGCAATCAGGACTTTGTAGTTTACATTCGACGAGAGTGACACACGAGAAATGATCTCTGAGACGGTATATGTACTCTTTGGCATCAACACATTCGGCATACCTAGTCCTGAGAACACCTCATTATTCACTGGTTCTGAATATCGAAGCACTTCTTGCGACGCTGATTGCTGAAGAGTTGCTTCCACTAAAGTGGGAACACTTATTTGCAGCTTCGCGCCATCGCCAAGTGGACAATCAGGAAGGTAGATGTAGTCACAGTTTGAGGTAAATAGCGACCTCAGCGTACTTTCGTTCTCTGCGGCTTGTGAGACGGTAGACGCCACACTGCTTTGACGGATGAAGTACACACCAATGCCTGTTGCGACTAAACCAAAGAGAATAAGCACAACGGCAATTGATTTCATATCCTCAGCATACTAAACATACTGGAGTAGATGCAAGTTTTCGCCTCTTTTTGGACTTGCTCTCACTTTCGCTTTGCGCTACGCTTACTATTATGAGTCCCAAAAGTGCAAAGCCAACAACGACCAAACCTGCTTCCAAGCATGCTGTTCCAATAGTGAATGTTTTTGATGAAGATCAAAGTGCAACATCGATGCAACCTGCACGACGACCAGTTGTTGTTGAGATTGAGGATGTTCCAACGCAGGAACCAATGGAAAGCCCAACTCTTCCTGCATTCATGGCTCAACCTGAGACACCACCACAACCAGTAGCAGCACCAGAACCAACCGTCTCACGTGTGTGGCCATCACAGCAACAGCAGCAGTATGTGCAGCCAGAAGCTGCACCACAACCGGTGATGCCGATGCAAGCTCCAATGGCAATGCCAGACATCTCAAATGTGTCACCTGTTCCTATGTCACAACCAGCTGAGCAAGTTCCATACACGCAGCCAACTCCAGCTCCAGTCCCACAAAGCATGGGTATGAGTGCAGAACCAACCCTACCATCATTTTTCGAGCATGATTTGAAGAATGGAATGAACCAGCCAATGCAATCACAACCAGCGATGCAAGGTGCTGTCCCTGGATCAACCCCAAATATGTTTGCGGATGCCTCCGCAGTTTCACCACAAGCAGTTGTCGGTGAAATTAATGATGCAGCAGGTGAGGGTGGAAGTAACAAAAAACTGATTGGTATCATTCTCATGGTATTAGCAGTCCTTATTCTTGCGATTGGAGGTTTGTTCCTCTACGCTCGAAACCTCTTTAGTCCAACATCTGTACCAACTCCATCTCCAGAAGTTGTTGCGACACCAAGACCGACACCAGTATCGACGCCTACACCAGTCGCATCTGCAAGTGCAACCCCACTTCCAGCATCTGAGAGTGCTGCATTAAAGAAAAAAGTGAAAGTCGATGTCCTCAATGGGACAAAGATTGCTGGTTTGGCAACTAAACAGGCAGCAGTTATAAAAGCTGCAGGATTTGTAACGGGAACAGTAGGAAATGGTGATGCCGCAGACGCTGGCACAATTGTGGTTGCGCCAACCTACAAAGCACTTGTCATCGAGATTCAAAATGCATTAAAAGAGTTTACCTTTAAGGTTACGGAAGATGCCAAAGCAACCTCCATTACCGTCACACTTGGTGAAGCGAAGTAACCCAGTGCCTACATCTATGAGAACGGGAAAAGTTCGATTCACAGGGTCGTTCTGGGATTTCTTTCTCCGCTTTCTTGTTCTCGTCATTCTCACGATATTTACGCTCGGTCTCCTGGCGCCATACCTGGCATATTGGCAGATGAAATACTTCGTGACACATCTTGAAATTGACGTCGAGTGACACTCAAGAAACTCCAATTCTGGGACAATATGATTCGATAGGGCACTGCGCGCATTTTGGGTGTCGCGGTAGACAAACTTGTTGCCCGTGTGCGACAAAAACGCGATTGACGATCGAATGAAACTTCTTTGGAACTCGTTGCGTGAGGGCTACTTCGGTATCTTCCACTTTTGAAGTTGCAACCCAGCCAAGCCGATTCGTAATCCGATGGACATGGATATCAACGGCAATTTGCGGTGTGTCGAAAAAAGTAGTCAACATGATATTGGCTGTCTTTCTACCAACTTGCGGAAGGGACAATAACTCTTCTTCTGTACGTGGTACCTGACCATCATATTGATCAACTAAAGTCTGGCACATCTGTACAATTGCACGTGCCTTGTCTCGATAAAAACCAATCGGTCGGATTACATCCTCCAGCTCTTGTATGGGCATATCAATGAACTCTTGCGGCGTATGTACCTTTTGAAATAAAAGCGCAGCTGTTGGTACGGTGACCGAGTCCCGACTTCGCTGCGAGAGGATCACTGCAACCAGCATTTGGAACGCATCATGGCCATGGATCTCATGCATTGGAAGTGTGGGATAGGTGGAATCAAGAATCACTAGAACTTTTTTAATGTTTGGATTGGGAAGCATAGTGTGGATTCTAGCATTCAGCTTGAATACAGATAAGTTGTCTTCCTCCCACATATCCTGTAGCATCAGAACCATATACAGGGAGGGCATTCTCATGCTAGAAATCGTCGTCGCATCACACAACAAAGGGAAAGTACACGAGTTCAATCATCTTTTACATCTAGAGACAGTCAAACTTCTCACACTCGATGAAGTGGGTCTCGCAAAGTTTGAAGTCGATGAGACTGCTCCAACCTATGAAGGGAACGCTTTCTTAAAAGCAAAAACAATTGGGGACAAAACACGACATCTTACGATCGCAGATGATTCTGGAATTGAAGTCGCAAGCTTAGGTGGAAAACCAGGAGTCCATTCAGCAAGATACATCAAAGGATCAGATAAGGATCGCTGCAGACACATGCTTAAGGAGCTTGAAGGCAAAGAAAACAGAGACGCCAAGTTTGTGTGTGTCATTGTCCTGTATGATCCAACAAAAAATGAAAAGCACGTTTTTCGTGGAGAAGTGCATGGTATTATCACCACAGAAATGATGGGTGACGATGGATTTGGATATGATCCGCTCTTTGTACCAGCCGGTCAGCACAAAACCATGGCACAGCTTGGAAACGATGTGAAAAATACCATAAGCCATCGAGCAGTTGCTGCGCATGGGTTGCGCGAGTGGCTCCTATCCCATCAATAGAATCAGCAGAGACCGTAAATACTATTTTTCTTCACAGAAAGTGAGTTGTATGGACCCACGATACACAAAACTTGCCAAACTTCTTTTGGAGTACTCAGTGGAAGCAAAACAAAAAGAAAAAATCTGGATCCGATGTCTTGGCATCCCATCACTGACATTAGCTCGTGAAGTGTATGCGCAAAGTGTGAAGTTGGGTGCATACCCGTATCTTGATATCTCCGATGACACACTTAGTAGTGTGTACTTTACCCATGCAGTTGACCATCAACTGACTCAAAAACCGGTGATTGATGAGTTTATTGTGGAATGGGCAGACAAGATAATCACGATCTATGGTGAAGAGAACTCTCGATCGATGGCATCGGTTGATCCAAAGAAGTTCATTCTCTCCTCTCAACAAAAAAAGAAAGTTCGTGCCATCACCATGACAAAACCATGGGTCTTAACCTATGTACCCACTCCATCACTCGCCCAAGATGCAGGAATGAGCACAGAAGCTTTTACAGATTTTTACTTTGAATCAACATTGCGTGACTGGAAAAAAGAAGGAGAGCGATACAGCAAACTTGCCAAAAGGTTAACGAATGCCAAGAGTATCAATGTTGTAGGAAAAGACACCGATTTAACTCTTTCTGCGACCGGAAGAACCTTTGTTCCCGATAATGGTGAGTGCAACATGCCAGGTGGTGAGGTCTTTACGGCTCCTGTCGATACGAGCGTGAATGGACATGTCTATTTTGAGTTTCCATTGCTTCGTTCCGGCAAACTCATTCGTGATATTCGCTTCTGGTTTGAAAATGGACGAATCATCAAAGCGAGCGCAAGTGAGAATGAAGAACTCTTGCTTCACATGCTCGATACCGATAAAGGTGCACGGACACTGGGAGAGTTTGCAATCGGAATGAATCCAGGGATTCAACGCTACATGTACAACACGCTCTTTGATGAAAAGATTGAAGGAACCATCCATATGGCATTTGGCGAAGCATATGCAGAATGTGGAGGAATAAATAAATCAGCAATGCATGTTGATATTGTCAAAGAAATGCGACTTCCTGGTACGAGTATCACTGTGGATGGAGTCGTGATTATGCGCGATGGCAAACTGATCGAGTAGCCCACCAATTGATTCATGCTGTACAATCGGATTTTATGAGTCAAGAAAACTATCAAACCATCCGACCAGGAACAAGCTTCGCAAAAGAAAGAAAAGACGATCCAACTACCGAGATTGAGTATGGACTGATTGACGATGCGGCAATCTATCAGCTTTACCACGCGATAACCACGCATGCTACCGACACAACGTTCCTTCATCAAGCAGTTCGTCTCGTGGAAGAGCTCTCCCGAGGAGGGGACAAAGGAGCACTTGTCCGCAGCGTCGAAGATTATCAGCGCACAGTTTTTGACTACCGCGTTGAAGTCTGGACGAAAAAATCGCTCGACGTCTATACAAACAAACGCGTACGAATACTTTCTGATGAATGGACAGAGCAAGTCGGTATATCTGGGTACATAGGTCCAGTTCGCAGTATCTACAAAGGGAAACTTCAAGTTCACATTTCGGATGGAACAATGAATCCATACGAACTTCTGCCACACCAAGTGGAGATTGTTTAAGCAAGTCTGAAGTACAGTACGGCAAGAATTCCGAGGATTGCTAGAAATACAATGGCAGTGTAGATCATATCTTTTCTGACCACATCAATCGTCTGTGTCTGTTCAGTTGATTGCTGCGGGAGAACTTTCTTCTTTCGTGAACTCTGTATAGAGTAGCGAATTGGTTCACCAATAACGAGTGTCTCACCTGGATTTTCTGCTTGTCTCTGTATTGCCATATGAGGGAAGGGTAAAAGGGAACGAGCAAAAGGTCAAGAGGAAGAGAAAAAGATGTGAGCTTCATTCTTGCGTACTACTTCTTTTGGACTCATTTTGACACGTGCAAAGCAAACAATCTGTGTGATACGATTGTTACTTATATTGTCTTTTGTTTGAGAATACTAAAGGGAAGAAGAGACATGGCTCTCGTCTTCTATGAGGATGCATATGAAACCACAACACATTGGTATCTTGGTCGCAGCATATGTTGTTACCACACTTCTCTCCTTCGGAGGATTTCGTTTGGCCATGGGGTCAGCTGGAGGGAGTTCACTCGTGAGTAACCTCACTGGTGGTGGATTGGTTGAAAATTTAATCTCTCCATCCATTCCAAAGAGTAGTGGCGGTGTTGGGGCTGATGATTCACTTCCAAAGACAGAGGAATGTCCAATCAATGGAGAAAAATTTAACACGAAAGTGAAAGATGCATGGATGAAACGACGTCCACTCTTTGTCATGATCGAAAACCATAAAGAAGCCAGACCTCAATCAGGTCTTGGAAGTGCAGACATCGTCTATGAGGCAGTGGTTGAAGGTGGAATTACTCGTTTCATGGCTGGATACTACTGTGATGCCCAGAGCAAAGATGCGATTGTTGCACCAGTACGTAGTGCCCGACAAATGTTTATTGACTATGCAAGTGAGTACAACTTCCCACTCTACGCACACGTCGGTGGTGCTAATGGAACAGATACAGACCCTCGTGTCCGTGCACTTGAACATCTTGCAGACTATGGCTGGATTGGTACCAATGACTTAAACCAGTTCTCAATTGGATATCCAGTGTTCGTGCGTAACTATGATCGACTGGGTGCCGGCAGAGAACTTGCAACCGAGCATACGATGGAATCATCGACACAGCGACTCTGGGAGTACTCTGCAGCAAAGCGAGGACTGACAAACTTGGATAAGAAAGGCACAGACTGGATGACTGCCTTTACCAAGTGGTCATTTGCCGACGAAGCAACTGCGGATAAACGAGGCGCAGTAAAAACCGTTTCCTATGAATTTTGGGCAGGCTTCCAAGACTTTGCAGTCAAATGGGACTACGACAGCATGACAAATACGTATTTTCGTAGTATGGCAGGAGAGAAGCATGTTGATATCAATGATCAAAAGCAACTTCTTGCAAAGAATGTGATTGTCTTGTTCTTACGTGAAGAAGGTCCAGTGGATATTCATAAACACATGTACTACAAAACCAATGGAACAGGGAAAGCATTGGTCTTCCAAAATGGACAGCAGATTGAAGCAGTGTGGAGTAAGAAAGATCGTCTCTCACGCTTATTGCTCACTGACAAAAAAGGACAGCCAATCAAGATCGTTCGTGGGAAGATCTGGGTCAGTGTCGTTCCAGAAGCTGCAACGGTGACTGCACTGTAAAAAGTGCACAGTATTCACATATTGACCGAATACTTTTTACCGATTACGCTGGATGTATATGATAAAAGCAACCAAACATCCATTCCTTACATTTGTTATCAGTGGCTTCGCTGCATTCGTTCTCATCGGAGGCGCACTTGCATCATTAACACTTGTCCAACGCAATCAAGATACGTCAACGCAAGCATATAGAGGGTCAATGCAAATTGGCCGCGGAGCAAAAGATAAGCTCTTCTGTGGCAAGGTCTGTCGAACAGACAGTGAGTGCGGTGGAGGGGGCTATTGTTTACTTGGAAAAATGCCAGAGTGTCCCGCAGGGAAGATGTGTG
>CAZWYZ010000032.1:3205-10566 GCA_964638785.1 uncultured Pseudomonadales bacterium | reverse complement strand
TTTGAAGGCCTCGTTGTTGATACAGGAATCACCATTCAACATCTCACAGGGACAATTGATCACTTCGCAAAAGAGTTTTATGGACCAGGAGCGAAGTCTCGCATTCGCCCATTTCACTTTCAATTCACTGAACCGTCGTTTGAGGTAGACTTCTCATGCACGATTTGTGACGGCACAGGGAAGCTTGCTGACGGGGAAAAATGTAAATTTTGTAAGTCAGGATGGCATGAAGTTGGTGGGGCTGGAATGGTTCATCCAAATGTCTTGAAAGCCGGTGGACTCGACCCAAATAAATATACCGGATTTGCATTTGGATGGGGCATCGAACGAACCTATACACTGCGACCTGGTCTACACATTGATGATATTCGAAACTTTTACAACGGTGATTTAAAATTCTTAGAGCAATTCTAAACTATGAACATACTTATCCCACATACTTGGCTGCTTGAACATCTTGAGACATCAGCAACACCAGAAGAAATCCAAAAATACCTCTCATTGTCTGGTCCTTCTGTTGAACGAATATATGATATCGAAGATGAGAAAGTCTATGACATCGAAATCACCACGAATCGTGTTGACTGTATGTCTGTGCGAGGAGTTGCGCGTGAAGCAGCGGTAATCCTCACGCAAGCAGGATTCCCATCTCAACTGAAAGCAAGAAAAAACACCTCAATAACAGTTGGCACAGATACAGTTACACTCCCTCTCCCACAAGTGCATAGTGATGCAGCTCTGTGTAAACGCGTGCTCTGTGTGGCCATTGCTGATGTGCAAAAGAAAGCGTCTCCGGAGTGGATGCAAAAAAGACTCCGTTTAGTCGGGATTAACTCCCATGATGCAATCATAGACACAAGTAACTATGTTACGCATGATTTGGGTCACCCATGCCATACATTTGATTACGATAAAGTTATGGCGACAGGCGGTGAAATCTTTATTCGTGAAGCCCAAAAAGGAAAAAAGTTTTCAATCATCGATGGCACAGAATTTGAAACAGTCGGTGGTGAAGTTGTCTTTGAAAATAAAGAGGGAGTGATTATTGATCTGCCTGCAATCAAAGGAACTCAAAATACTGCCATTGATGACAACACAAAAAATGTCCTTTTCTGGATTGAGTCACTGGATCCTAAAAAGGTTCGTTTTGCATCAATGACACATGCTATTCGAACTGTAGCTGCACAACTGAATGAGAAAAATGTTGACCCACATTTAGGCAAAGAAGTCTTGGAAGCTGGGACAGCTCTACTGTGTGAGTTTGCTGGTGGTCACGTCGCAAGTACTGTGTATGATGAGTTTTCAGGCAACAGCAGTATAAAACCAGTCTATTTCCAGCTTGGTGAAATAGATCGGTACCTGGGAATACATATCGACACTGCTACAGTGATCCATATTCTGGAGACACTTGAATGTATCGTGAACCAAGATGGTGAACAACTCAAAGTAACTCCTCCTACATTTCGACCTGATCTAGAGATTGGAGCAGACATCGTCGAGGAAATTGCACGTATCTACGGATACCATAATCTGCCTAGTACGCTCATGACTGGAGCAGTTCCAACCAATAGAGTCAGTGATGTAGAGTTTAAACTTGAATGGGATACAAAGCAGCTGCTTGCAGCACTGGGTGCATACGAGGTGTACACCTACTCAATGATTTCAGAGCTGCAAAGCACAATTGAAAGAGCATATCTGGGGTCAGCAGGATCATCACATATTGCACTCAAAAACCCACTTACAGATGATTTGGTACACCTACGACGCACTTTGTGGGCCTCACATATTGATGTCATTGATAAAAACCATCGAAATGACAAACCAGTCATTTTTGAGTTTGCCAATGTATATATTCCATCGGAGTTTGCAACTGCAGACCAAAAACAAGCACGGATGAAAAGCTCCTCACGAGATGCTGCAAGCACGACACTGCCATTTGAGGAATATCATTTGACACTCACGACTACCAGTTCCGAAAGAACAGTCAAAGGAATGATTGAAGCACTTACAAAAAAATATCATCTCCCAACCCTTCGATATATCCAGACTGAACAGAGTCATACTGTTTCTATTCTTGCTGGTGATACGCAGATAGGTGTCTTCATCCCTTCACAGCCATTACTGTCGCTACGATACACCGCAACAACTCGAACATATCCATCGGCACCGTGTGTGATTGACATTGAGTGGAAGAAGTTTCTCTCACTTGTTCGTCCGTATCCGAACTATATTCCTGAAAGTAAGTTCACACCGATCACAGAAGACTTAACGTTCACTGTTCCGCACGATCAACAGATTGGCCGTATCATGGAGACCATGCAGCAAGCAAACTCAGCGGTTCACTCTGTAAAGCTCAAAGACCTCTACAAACAAAATGCAACCTTCTCACTTTCATATGAGGCAAATAAGCAGCTCACTGCAGAGGATGCCACCAGTATTCGTACGCAGTTGGTGACAACGGTTCGCACTCAGCATAATGCAACCTTAGTTGGAACGATCTAAACCCTTTTTACGGTGTTGGAGTTGGACTCGGAGATGGAGATGGACTTGGCGTTGCCTGGTCCCATGCGACCCCACCGACACCTATAAACTTATCTGTTGTATTTCCAGTCTTCCCATCTTTTCGATATGCACGAGCATATATTTTGTATCGTCCTGACTCAAGAACAAGCTTTGTTTGGTACGGCCGATCGCGGAGGGTCGTCTTTAAAGCATCATTGACATAGATCTCTACTTTATCGATATCGCCATCAGTTGCTGTCTTTAACTTCATCTCCACTTCATTTCCAGAAAAGTTTTGACGATCAATATTAGGATCAAAATCAACGAAAATGTCATTTGTGCTATCACAGTTCTCAGTTGGGATTTTGTAGCGACTGTCTCCCTGACCATTAATCCAACTATCAATCCCTTCCTGCCAACGATTTTTCCCATCAGTACTGACAGGGTCATCTTCGCGCATGACAATAAATTCTTTTTCGTCATACTCACCGCGTGCAAGATCTGCCTCGGATGCGAGTTTATTCTGTCCACGACATAACTTTAACTTTGTGTGAATTGCATCAGGAAGAGAAGGGAGTGTTCCATCTATGACATACTCTGTGCGAGCACTGAAACCATCGTGCTCTGGATATCCAGATATGGTATCGACAAGTGTTGCAGTGACACCGGGTGGAATGACCCATGCCTCATCTTTGTATCCATGAGCAATGGAATCGTTCATGATTCGTTTCCAAATTGGAGAAGCACCTGTCAAACCAGATGCAACAGATTTCATTGAGCTGTTATCATTATTTCCGACCCAAACACCGACAATTGCATTTCGAGTCCATCCGACAGTCCAGTTATCGACTTGATTATTTGTTGTTCCTGTCTTCACAGCAACAGCACGCTCACCGTAATTGAGCTGAGAGTTTGCTCCAAAAGACAGCAGACGTGCATTATTATCAGAGAGCATATGGTCAATTAAAAATGCTTCTTGTTCGGAGATCACTTGTTTCCCTGTTGTTTCCTTGTGCTCAAAGAGAATCTTTCCACTACTATCTTCAATCTTTAAGATTGCCACTGGTTGAACTTTGCGACCACCATTGGCAAAGGAACTGTAGGCTGTCACGGTATCAATCAAATGCACCTCTCCACCACCAAGCGTTACTGATAATCCAAAGCGACGCTGATTCACGACACTCGGCTCTAAGGTTACAAATCCCATATCATAGGCAAGCTGCAACATATCCTTCACTCCAACTTTAGCTAAGAGTTTCACTGCAGGAATGTTGAGTGAGCTACCCAATGCAAAGCGAAGTTGCACAGGCCCGCGGAACTTCCCATCATAGTTTTTTGGCTCATAATCTTTTTGTCCAATTCCTCCAGGAAAAGTTGTAGGTACATCAGCGACCATCGAAGCAGGGGTAAATCCTTTACGCAGCGCAAGGAGGTATGTGACTGGCTTAATTGAGCTTCCAGGTTGACGAAGACCATCAACCGCAACGTTAAACTGGCCATCAATGTCCTTTGCAAAATAATCTTTACTCCCAACCATCGCAAGGATTTCACCTGATTTTGGATTCATAACCATGGCACTTCCATTCGTAATTTTTAATGCTGCCACTTTATCAATCTCTTCTTTTACCGTGAGTTGCGCTGCTTGTTGCATGCGAGTATCAAGTGTGGTGGTAACTTTTAATCCACCTTGTTCAAGTACTTTATCACCATATTCTTTTTCCAATAGATCTTTCACATAAAAGACAAAATGTGGGGCTTTAATTTGGATTGCTTGGTTTTGAAACGTTTTTACCTTGATCTCATCCAGCGCAAACTTTTCTTGATCTGCTGTGATGTAGCCATCTTCTCGCATGCGTCGTAAAACGCCCGTAGTACGCCCGACCCAATATCCAATTCCATTCTCATCTTTCTTTCCCGTTGTTGGTGAGTAGACAGATGGCCGTTGTGGGAGACCTGCTAAGATTGCCGATTCAGGAAGGGTTAAGTCCTTCACTTGTTTCCCAAAATATTGATCTGCCGCTGCTCCAACTCCGCGTGAGTTTCCACCATAGGGAGACTCATTTAAGTACATAGTCAGAATTTGGTCTTTCGTAAATGCTTGCTCGATCTGCATGGAGAGCAGGAGTTCTTTAAACTTTCGAACCACCGTGCGATCGCTCGTGAGCAGTTTGTTCTTCACGAGCTGCTGCGTTAGTGTGGAACTTCCAATCAAGCGCTTATTCACGAGCACGTTATACAGAATACGAAATGGGGCGACTGGGTCATACCCACCGTGCTTATAAAAATCTTTATCTTCTGTAGCCACCGTTGCTTGCTTCAGATATTTTGGTAACTCTTCCTCTGTCACAGGAACAATTCGCTCATTATCAAAAACGTCATAAAGTACATTCCCATCACGATCAAGCACTTTTGAAGAAAAGCCCTCGCGGCGTACGACTGTCTGCGGATTCGGCAGAGTAGCTGAAACGATACTGGCGATCACGAGAAAACCAACAATTCCAATAGAGGTAGCAGCGAAAGTAGCGAACGAGAGGAAGCGAAGCACTTTTAGAAACGTGTTTGATTGAAAAAACGACTTCTTCTTGGGGCGTGACTGCGTAGGCTGTACGGAGTACTTGGGGCGCCTGGTGTGAAAAATGAAATGAGGCAATCTCATGAGAACTCTATGGTAACAGACTTGATGTCGAGAGAAAAGTGCAAGAACGAAAGTGCGATCCTGATCGTACCCAGTACCAAACGGATGATTATGCCTTACTCACGTACAGGCCAGTTGTCGTATCAACAATAATAAGGTCATTTTGCTTCACGAACAGTGGCACCTCTAGTTCATATCCAGTTTCCAGACGAACCTTCTTTTTCGGTGCGTTGACTCGATTCCCTGCAACCGCATCTTCTGCGTATTCCACTTTGAGGGATACCTTACCTGGGAATCTGATTCCAATTGGTGCTTCGTTGAAGAATACGACATACATCATCTGTTCTGCCTGCAAGTACGGCACATATTCTTTCATGACACTGCCTGGAACAGTAACTTGTTCGAATGAGCGAGGGTTCATGAATACAAAATCCTCACCGTCTTGATACAAATACTGCATCTCAGTGGTTGCAACATCAGCTTCTTCTACAGTTTCAATTGATTTAAAGGTGAACTCCACCACATTCCCTGTGCGTAAACTCTTGAGCTTCGTGCGCATGAAGGCAGAACCTTTTCCAGGGCTGACAAACTCTGTAAATGTGACAAACACCGGTTCATTCTTGAACATGATGTATGTGCCCTTTTTGATGTTTCCGCCGGTTAATGCCATAAAAATCCTTTTCACTGATCAGGTAGGAGCCTCTATTTTACCTCTTGGAAGCAAATCTGTCACTTTTCTTCACTCCAGAGTTCAGATGCAGGAAAAACGAGGACGTCTTCGATACTCGGGGCATTGGTAAAAAACATGGCAATTCGATCAATTCCGACTGCAATTCCTCCTGTTGGAGGAAGGCCAGCTTTAATTGCAGCAATATAATCAAGGTCAATCTGATACATCGTTTTTTTCAAGCTTTCTCGTTCTGCTCGCTCACTCTCAAATCGTCTCAGCTGCTCGTCGCCATCGGTAAGTTCTGAAAATGCGTTTCCCATCTCAATACCAGCTATATAAAACTCAAAACGCTCTGCAAACCGCGGATCTGAGTCCTTCTTCTTGGACAGGCTCGCTTGCGAAGCAGGGAAGTCATAGATAATTGTAGGTCGTTTAACTCCAAAATGTGGTTCGATATCATTTAAGAAGAACTGGTTATATATCTGTTCCCAGGTCGTTTCACTGGTAACCTCAAAACCGCGTTCTCGTCCTTTTTGAAGTAACTTTTGCTCATCAAGTAATGTCTCACTATCGATTGAGCAGTAGATTTGAAAGGCTTCTGCCACACTGATTCGCTCCCATGGTGTGGAGAGATCATACTCAACGCCTTGATACTCCCACACATGTGACCCTCCCATTGCTTGTGCCAATTCCAGGAATAGATTCTCACAGTCTTTCATGATCTCTGTGTAGCTCGCATTCGTTCGATACCATTCCATGATCGTAAATTCCGGATTATGTTTATGGGACAGACCTTCACCATTACGAAAGCTCTTACAGATTGAAAAAAGCTTCGGAATACCTGCAACTAGCAGTTTTTTCAGCGCATACTCTGGTGATGTCAGCAAGAATGCACGCTTCTTGTGTGAATCACTGTCAATTAATGTTGTTTCGAAGACTTCCAGGTATGGTTCCATTCCAGGAGACTGGACAAGGAGTGGGGTGTCCACTTCAAGAAAACCATCTTTTTTGAAAAAAGACCTGATCGTATCAAGAACTTTTTCACGTTTTCGAAGAAATTCAATTTTTTCGGGGTACTGTTGGAGACGTTGCCAAGTAGAGAGCATAAAAATGTAGTAGATAAGAAATACAAAAGAGAAAAAGGGAGTGAGTTATGGAGAACAACACAGATTTGAATACATCAAATCTATTCTACCACGTGCACAGCTACAGGCATGAACGGAGAAAGCTTTGAGACAACAAACCGTAATCTGTAATATCTGCAACGCCATCTCCATTAATGTCTGCACGGGGATTTGTCAGACTCGGTCGGAAGAAGTTCGCGACGAGAATCGAGTAATCTGATAAATCGACGAACGAGTCCTGTGTAATATCCGCTTTTTGACATGCCGATGGAGTAGTACTTGGAACAGGGGTGAGAGATGGAGCAGACTCGCATTGTGTCGTTTGATCTCGTATATCAGTCCAACATGTCTGTCCATTCGCCTCAATAGTACTAACAAGTGCTTCGATCCAGAATGAGTCACCTATACCTGTTGGAATAGACCTGACGTA
>CAZWYZ010000032.1:0-3195 GCA_964638785.1 uncultured Pseudomonadales bacterium | reverse complement strand
TGATCAAGAATGCCCGGGGACGTTTTCTTAACCCAACGTTCAGCCGGGAAAAACATACCCATTAATTCAGGCGTCGCACCAATACCTTCGTCGCCCGTCCACCGATTAAAGATACCAACTTGTTGCAACCACCAGGGTGAAAATCGTTGTTCAAAGAGTGAAAGTCTGTTCAGATAGTCCGCTCTCAATGCGGGGGTATCGTTGATAAATCGAGCTACTTCTGGACTAATGTTTAAATACATCCACGGTTGACCAGGGAAGTATGGTGCTTTTCGTGCATCATAAAAATAACCATAGCTCGATTCCTTTTGACGATTTTCCATAGTTGTGGGATTTGTGGCAGATTGAAACTGAGTGAGTATGTCAGACTGAACTAAATTGACAGTGGCTGTATCGCCAAATTGGCGTGCCAATCGAATCATGGCAATATGCCCATCTAGGCTACCAAATAAAATATTGGTATTTTTATTGTTTTGGTAATAGGTCTTAATCGCTGACCAGTTATTCTGTACAGTTGCCCAATCTCCCGTTTTATCACCGTACAGCCATGCTCCATAGACTACATGCAGTGTCGAAAGATCGCGAAACTGTAAATGAGTTGGAATCGTATCAGAACTAATGGAACTTAAATTACGAGTGGCGCCTTCCGTTGGATTCTTGAATGGTAACGTCCAAAACGCTTCTGCCCCACTTGCTGCATATACTGTTTTCACATAGGTTTTAATCTGCGTTTGAAGCGATGCATTCACATAAGGATATGCCATTGCTAATGTCGTGATAATTCTGCCTCTTTCCTGATACAAGACATACCCTTCGTCTGGCTGATCAGCATACTGGAGTACGAGTGGTGCAAGTGCTGGTGATGTCACAATCTTACTAACCTGGGCATTTAATTCAGGGAGATATTTTTCAATTGAAGACTGATTTATGTTCTGACTCACGGGTTTTTGCCATGCATACTGATCATATGCCGCAGCAAAGACAGGTGAAGGAATTGCTACCAAAGCAAAAAGAATGAGACTAATGACTATTCGAACGATCTTCATACATTAATAATGCTCCATAACTGTCAGCGCAAATGGTTCAGTGAACAAAATTCTGTCTGGAATAATTGCTGGTCCAACACGTCCAGAACTATTTGTTGTTGCAGTTTTTGGTAATTGGATTGGTACAGGATCGCAAGGACTGCCTGAGCTCCCATCTAAATAGTTGAGCGGGGCTAAGAAGCCACCACAGTCACGCCAGCGATATTGTGCACTGATTGCAAAAGAGGTGAGATTTTTTAGGTCCACAGCTTTTGTGCCACGAAAATCTTGTCGTAAATAGAGGATTGATCCTCCCATTGTCATGCCAAATGTATTATCAATTTCAGACGATGTGATTGGAGATGACGCTGCAGGAAGTTGTACTCCTAATCCCGTGTTCAGATCAAAGCTTGAGATATCAACTTCCATTCCTTCTCGACATCCAAAACTACAGGATGAAAGTTTTCCATAATACGTCGGCCACCAACTGATTGGCTGATCAGTCTGACTTAACACAACTGGCTCTGGTGGGGCACCACATCCACCCACAGGACCGAGTGGGATCACATAATCATTACTTAAAGTATCAAACTTTAACGCAAATATATGTTGCCATTTTTTCCAATCTCCAGTGAGTTTTGTGCGTAAAATTTGTTGTTCATTTTGAAATGACCCACTACTTGCATCTATCACTCCATCATATGCGTACTCACTCCCAATGTATGGAAATGGAACGGTATGAAAGATTGCTCTATTTCCGACCCCCACTGGCCACAAACCGCGAAAGCTTTGACCGGTTACACGCTGGCGAGCAAGTTCTGTTCCACTGCCAAGATCCAATGCAACCGCATACATTGCTTCATTTCCAACGTACACGCGGTTTTGAAAGACCATTGGATGACTAGTAATCGGTGCACCTGTATCTTTTTGCCAATTAATTGCACCTGTATCAATGTTGATGGAATAGACTTTTCCATTCTGACTGGTCACGATCACTGCATTTCCAACGAGTGCGGGTGATGAAGAGATTGTGCGGCCGGTATCAATCTGCCACACCTGTTGCCCAGAATTTGCATCCCATGCTGTAACATAACCACGCAACGAATTAAAAACGACTTTACTATTCGTTGCAACACCAGGCCATGCAGTTCCACCAGCGTATGATGCTTACCACACTGTTGACCCATCATCCAAGTTAATCGCCCAAACTTTCATGAGAGTTAAATCTCCAACAAAAACTTTATTGTTTACAATAATTGGCTGCATGCTTTCTGCGAAGGTATACGGCACTGATGCTGGGAGTGGGAGGTTTTTTCCTTGTGCTGAAGCTAAATCATCAGTCCAACCGGTCTTACTCAGTTTATTTCTCAGCACTTTTGTTGGTCCAAGCCAAATCCATCGGGCACGAACATTCTTATCTGCAGTGGCAGTTGTTCGACCAGAACGTTGAGCATCATGTTGCAACTGCGGCCAGTCAAGTGGTGGTGTTTGAGCGTCGGCAGACGATATGACGTGTGTATTTTTAGACGAGACTGAACAATTCGATTCCTACTGCATGAGACAAGTACTGTACGCATAAATTCACGTTCATCCACCTAAAGGAGGAATTGGCGTTGATTTTGGAACGATTGGAGCCTCTGGAACACTCGTCACTGGAATTTCTTCGACTGTCTTCTTTTTGCGAAGAACGAAAAAGATCAAGAGTAAGCCAAGAATAGCGACGGTAGCTACTCCAGCTATGATGTATGGAAGCATAGAAGGTTTCGCAGCACTTTCAGCTGGTTGAGCAACATTTGCAAGCATGTTCTCCTCGCCAATTGCAGGTGCCCCCGTTTCACCAAGGCTTTCATCGCTAACTAGCAATGTTGGTTCCTGCGCAGCAGGCAGTGAATCTGATACTTGAGATACGATCGTTGTAAACGAAGGTGTTGATGGATCTGTCGGACTCGTTGGTGCTGCTGCAGCTGTCTGTGAAGACGTCTTTGCTTGCGCTGTAATGAATGAGCTCGTGCTACAGGAGTTTACCCCGGCGACAGCGAAGTAATAGGTTGTTCCAGGTTGTAAATAACTCACCACAAAACTACCTGAGTTTCCAATGTTTGCTGCGCCATACTGGTAAGCGCCAGGGCTCGTTCCATATTTAAGTGTATAGTAACTTGCATTCGAATCT
>CAZWYZ010000031.1:0-10679 GCA_964638785.1 uncultured Pseudomonadales bacterium | reverse complement strand
AGCTAATATGCCATATTCCTTGGAGCAGGTCCGTGCTGATGTTCGAGGGAAAAACATCGATCCACACCTAATGAATGTCATTATTCATGAGGTCGTTGAAGGGGCAACTATCGATGAAATAGAAAAAGGAGTTGTCGTGGTACTCAAGGATACTGAAAGCTTACCTCTTCTAGAACAACTTGTAGCTATCGATACCTACGGTGTCAATGGACCATTTATATCTGTACATGCAACTCCAGTGCTACTAGCGACAATATTAAACCAAACTTATGTAGAAAGAATTGGTTTTTAGACTCAGAAAATGGGTTATTTTTTCCCAGCAACTTCTCTCCCGTCTTTTGGTCTGAACAAGTTATACTATGCGAGTATGTCTGAACCGAAGCCCATTCATTTTATTGAAGACAATCAAGTCGCTGAAGTTAATTATCCAGAGAAGTTAAAGCCTGTTCCAGAAGAATGGAAAAAATTTGTTTTGAATTTTAGAAGAATGGTTGATGCAGGGAAACTTAGTGAATTTTCAGGACTTTCTGAGACGAGTGATGCATTCACTCTATTTCACGCAACAAAAGCATCACATTTAAGTGAAATCATTGTTGATGGAGGAATACGATCTTTTTCGGAACCTGGAAGAAAGACTAGTAGAATTTTTGGTACCCTCAGTCCTTCATCAGCCATTTGGCATGGAGAAAATAACGGGCCACACGATACGGAGAGAAAAAATAAAGGTGATGTCAGTAGTCATAAACAAGATGAGACTGTGTTACTTGTGTTCTCATTACCGAAATCATGGCTTCTCGATCAACCAGAAACTCGAGATGAGCGAGCTCTACCAGGCTATCTAAAGACACAAAAAGGAATCTCCGGTGATTCAGACACGAGGTTAGCATCGTTTCGAGAAATGTTAGCTGATGAAACATCTTTACTCGAAAAAGGAGAAGAAGGAAACAGTATTGGAATTCCTTTGCCTGTTGATACAGTTCCCATGGAGTATATTTATGTGTTGGATAAGGAAAGAGGTACTGTGACTCCGTTGAAATAGAAGAAAATTGATGATTTCATCCGAGTTTTTTCTTTACATATGACTACCACAATTGAAGGAGAGAATTCCAACGAATATGTCTGCAAAATCTGTGGATACCTTCATCGTTCTACTGCAGATGCCAGGGCATGTGAAAGTAAGGCCATAAAGGGAAACGAGCTTACATTGGGACAGAAGTTCATCCTGCCATTTAATGGAGGAGTACTATTTGAAGTTATCCGATTACTCGCAGCTTCACATATTAGTCATGATCCCGGAGTGCGGGCAAAAGCTTTGCAAGGTGATCTTTCTCCGTTATATATTGGAGAGGTACCGTTAGAACAGATATTTGATGAAGAAACAGCTAAAAAGTATCTAGTAGAATAGTGTCAATACAAATATGAGAAAAATAATCATGTGGAACGTCATTACACTCGACGGCTGTTTCGAAGGAGAGAAGCCGTGGGATTTATCGTTTCATGAGCTCGTGTGGGGGCAAGAATTAGAAGCATTAAGTCTCGAACAACTACAAGAAGCTGAGATGCTTGTCTTTGGCAAAGAAACCTACAAAGGAATGGCAGAGTATTGGCCAACAGCCAAAGATGAGGGAGCGGTAACTGCACTCATGAATCAAATTACAAAAGTAGTCTGCTCATCGTCATTGGAAAAAGCAGACTGGAGCAACACCACAATACTCCGTGATGCTGTTCCTGAATTAAGGAAGCTTAAAGAACAAGGGGACAAGCCACTGTATATCTTTGGGAGCGGAAAGCTCTCTCAATCGCTCATGAACAATGGACTTATTGATGAAATCCGCATCTGTGTTGCACCCATTATCTTGGGCAAAGGGAGACGATTATTTACGGATCAAAATACGACAAGCAACCTCAAGCTTCTTGAATCTCGAACGCTTCAAAGTGGCGGAGTACTACTTCGGTATGAGGTGAACACTACCAATTGAACATCCCAACTCTAGTCGTTTTGATAAGCAACACAAACCTTGACATTTAGTTGTCCGTCAATTATCATTTAACCAAATGGTTGAATATAGCCGGAACTTAGATTCTGTTTTTCACTCACTCTCGGACCCAATACGGCGTGACATCTTATACCGTGTGACCAATGCAGAACTCTCAGTGGGTGAGTTGGTTTCACACTATGACATGAGCTTTGCTGCTGTTTCAAAGCACATTCAAGTCTTGCAAGCATCGAGCCTAATCACCAAGCGAAAGGAGGGAAAAAAACAAATAATTAAACTTGCGCCTGACGCACTGCATATAGTTGATAGATATCTTGAGCAGTATCGCCAGATCTGGCAAAGTAAACATGATAAATTAGCAGCTTTATTACAGAAAGACAAGTAACTATGCAAACAACGGTAACAAAAGATTTAGAAAACAAAACGTTAACTTTAAAACGAAGCTTTGATGCTTCGAAAGAAAAAGTTTGGCAAGCCTATGCCAATCAAGAAATGTTTGAACAGTGGTGGGGCCCAGAAGGCTGGGAAACCACAACAAAAGAATTTGACTTTACGCCAGGTGGTCATATCCACTATGGGATGAAGTGTGTCGACAAAAACCAAGGAGAATGGTTTGGCAAAGAGTCATGGGGAATTATGAAAATTGAAAGTGTTGATGCGCCGAATACATTTACTGCACATGACTCGTTCTGTAGTCCAGATGGAACAGTTGATGAGAGTATGCCAACTCAAAAGTTTGTTGTTGAATTGGTAGAAGAAGATGGAAAAACTCTCGTCATTAATCAAAGTTTCACCAAATCTGCTGAAGAATTGGAGAACCTATTGAAGATGGGTATGGCAGAAGGATTTGATAGTCAACTTAATAAGCTTGAGAAGTTGCTATCGTCATAATCAGTATCGTACCGAATCAATACGAGCAGATGTAGCTACGGAGTATTCCATGAAAAAAGAAACAGGAAGCTTCGTAGCTACAAAGCTCTATGTTGTGACATGATCCAAGAATTGCAACGAACGAATCTCGTTCATGACTTCAATGATCAACTCTTCAAGAAGTTTGACATCCGCACTGTGCAGTTCAAATGAACGTTCAATAAATTTTTCTCCGTCAGGTTGAACAAAATCAAACGTTGCTTTTCCAATGCTCCAGTTTCGGTAGATTGGATCTCGCGCAAGCAACAGTTTGTAGAAGAGAAGCTGTCTCTTCATTGCTCCACGAATTGGTTCAGGGAGGTTTCGTTCTCGCTCACTCATTTCCGTGATCCCCACTTTCCCTTCGATGGTATTCACTGACTTTTGTTTGCCTGTCTTGTAATCGATTACATGCAAGAGATGATTTGATTCATCCAAGATATCCATACGATCAACTTTTCCAGACAATTTAATATCTTGTACAAGGATGGGGCCGCGCTTCCATCCAAACCCTTCTTCCGTGGCTAATACTTGTGGATACTCAGTTCGTTTTGCTGAAAGGTAGGCAGTGAGCACATCACGACCTTGAACTTTTCTACTTTCATAGTCATTTTGGCTCACAAGTTCACGTTGTAATCGTTCTTCAAACACCTTCAGAGCAAGAGAATCATCAGGGTGGCTGTTCTCTTGTGAACGATAAGTTTTGTAATGTGCTTCAAGAGCTGCGTGAACTGCATTTCCAAACGCCAAATGTGATTCAACTGACTGGGGTGCTTTGATGATGTGTTGAATGAAGAATGCTTGGGGGTCTCGTAGATATACATTCAAAGCCGATACGGATAAAGACATCGTATCCACGATTGATTGAATCCAGTCTCGTTCTCTTTGAGCAAATGCACGTGGAAGCACTGGTAAAACTGAATGCAGGGCACTTTCCAGTGCATCAGCCTTGCTCGTATCAAGAGCCAAGCGATGTTCATCTGGAATCTCCATTAGGAACTGAGAAGGGAGATTCTCGACAACTTTACCAGAGTCTGCTTGAGTCGCAGCGAAAGTTAGTGTGGCGGTGTTTTTCGCTCGGGTGAGTGCGACATAGAGTAAGCGGCGCTCGTCTTCAGTAGAGTCATCGTCAGTTTGAGTCGCAATTATTCCCTCCGGTAGAGTGATGCCGCTCATTGCTCGTCCACCGCCCCAGATTCCATCACGAAGAAACGGAATATAGACATGGTCCCATTCTTTTCCTTTGGCTTTGTGAATTGTTGCAATTGTCACACATGCAGTCTTTGTATCGATTGAGTTAATGGAGAGTGAGAGCTTTTGGATTCGCATGGTTTGGAGCATGAGCACAAACTGATGCAAAGTGACACTGTGATCGGTGGTGTATTGTGACACTGCCAGTGTGTGAAACGCTTTAAGAATAGAAATGTTTTCTGCGATATCTGATTGTGACTGCGCCCACTTCAGTATCCCCAGTTCGCTGTAGACGTCTGCTATCCAATTTGGGAGTGCAAATGTATGTGCGATCTGTGCAAGTTCAAGAAGTTTTACCACACCTGCGCTTACCTGCTCATACTCTTCCTTCGTGAGTTTCGCAATCGATGACGTTTTTATAGTTGTCCATCCTGATAGAACAAATGAGGCAAATGACGACTCTTTTCTTTGCTTGGAAAATGCACGCGTGAGCGACATAATCGCAACGGGTGGTATATCCATCCATGGACTGGAAAGAGCAGTGTACAAAAACTCATTCTCATCTTGGCTCGCAAGTGTCGACAGTGTCTTCAAAAGTGCGAAGAGTTGTTGTCCAAGGAGCGTGTCCAATGCGTTGGTGGTTCTGACCACACGATGGTCAATCTCATACGGGGAGAAGGTGGTAGACAATGTCGTGGCTTGGTCATTCGTTATTACAAGTACTGCGATTTCACTTGGATCTACTCCCGATGAGATTTGTGATTCTATCTGTGTTGCAATCCACCCAGTTTCGTCAGTTTCATTTGGAAGAATTGCTGTTTGTATCGCATCGCTTAACTGCTTGGTTGTTTGAAGTGGACTAGAGATACCATTGACAAGTTGTTTGACTGCCTGATTTTGTGAGGCAAGCACGGATAAGAGTGTCTGAGAGCTGGTGTTCTGAGCGATTAGAGCACTGGCTGCAGCATAGATGCTACTTGGACATCGGTATCCAATCTCTAAGGAAATGACTTGTGTCTTTGGATAGCGAGTTAAGAAACCGATTGTATTTTCAAAAGAGGCACCTTGGAATCGAAAAATTGTTTGGTGAGGATCTCCAACGACAAAGACGTTCGCAGCTTCTCCCCAATAGGAAGCTAACAAATCAACGACGGTGTTCTGTGCTCCATTTGTATCCTGATACTCATCAACCAAAATATAGTGCACATTCTCTTGCAAACGTGTTCGTAGTATTTCTGATTTTCGAACACTTTCGACGGTGTGCATGATCATGTCCGTGAAGTCGATTAAGCCAGATTCACGTAGCTGTTTTTGATATCCCGTATAGATCAGTGCAAGCTCTTTTTGTTTCGCAATTGAACTCTCTTTCTTGACTCGCTGCGTCTTAGTGAGTGACTCTCTTTCTTGCTCAAACATACTCTCCTCGGCGCTTACTAACTCTTTAAATCGAGGTGGAGTGATCCCTTCACTTTTAAGGGTGTTGATTGAGGAAAGAATTTTTTTAAGATAGTGATACTTCGAACCTGGGGTTCGTAGTGCAACAAGACTTGGATCATCAAGTAGCTGTTCGATGATTGCATGTGTTTGGATTTCGCTGGCTGGGGTGCTTTCACTGCGGAATGGAAAGTGCTCCGGATATTGTGTGATCACTTCCTGACAGAATCCATGGAAGGTCTGAATGCGGACACTATATCCTGCCACTCCAATGAGATCGATCAATCGACGACGCATGGAAGCAGTTGCACTCTCGGTGAATGTAAGCGCGAGGATATTTTGTGGATTGATGTCTTGCGTCTTTAATATGTTGGCAATACGCAGCGTTAAAACCTGTGTCTTTCCAGTTCCTGGGCCAGCAATCACCATGACAGGACCATCAATCGTATCGACAGCACGACGCTGCTGTGGATTTAACTTTTCGTAGGCTATATCAAAAGGTGTAGACATCGGAAACCTAGTCTACCATGAAGCGCTAGTCTTTTTTCTTGCTTGCACGAGCTCGTTCTGCTTGTGAAAGCAGCTTCTTTCGAAGTCGTAGCGTGCTTGGAACAACTTCCAAGAGCTCGTCGTCATCTAAGAAATCAAGCGATTGTTCAAGTGAGTAGCGAACAGGTGGAACAAGTTTCACCATCATGTCTTTGGTGGCTGAGCGGACGTTACTACTGGCTTTGACTTTATTGACGTTCACTTCCATGTCTTGCTCACGGGAGTTTAATCCAACAATCATACCCATGTATGTTTCTTCACCAGCACCAATAAAGAGGTTTCCACGTTGCTGTGCGTTATCAAGTCCTTCAGTTGCACTCTTTCCATTTTCACTGGCAACTAAAGCGCCATTTCGCATGCGTGTAAACTCCATTCCCACAGGGCGGTATTCTAAAAAGATTGAACTCATCTGGAGTGTTCCACGAGTTTCAGTCAGTAATTTGGTTCGTGTTCCTAAAAGGTTTCGTTCACTGATCTCAAAGACCATACGTGTGTCACCTCGACCATTTGGATCAATTGCTTTTGTTTGGGCACGACGTTGTCCAAACTCTGTTGTAATCGTTCCCACAAACTCATCTGGAATATCAACTGTGACTTCGTCAAATGGTTCCATGAGCACTCCGTCAATTTCTTTCAAGATAACCTGTGGTCGTGAAACTTCGAGTTCATATCCTTCACGTCGCATTGTTTCGATCAATACTGCCAAGTGGAGTTCTCCTCGACCCGAGACTATGAAACCAACACCGGTTGGATCTTCCTCAAAATGGAGTCCAAGATTTGTTTCTTTTTCCTTCCACAGTCTTTCCTGAATTTGACGTGAGGTTAAATATTTACCTTCACGACCTGCCAGTGGAGAAGTGTTTGGTCCAATACTTATCTTCAATGTTGGTTCACTCACTTTGATACTTGGGAGTGCTTCTGGGGTTGCTGGTGCAGTGACTGTTTGTCCGATTGAAAGCTCTTTGATACCAGCAATTGCAACGATATCGCCTGAGACAGCTTCTTGGACTGGAACTTTCTCAATCCCTTTCGACACAAAGAGCTTTTCGATCGTTGAGGATCCTAAGTTCTTTTCAGGACTCACCAAAGCAACTCTGTCACCTGCGTGAATCGTTCCGCGTGTGATACGTCCAATACACATTTTTCCGAGATATGCATCGCGCTCGAGTGTAGAAATCAAGAGTTGGAAAGGAGCTTCATCATCACCACGAGCAGATGGCACAGTGGTCAAAATTTGTTCAAACAGTGGCTTTAAATCTCCAGGAGCTGCTTTTTCAGTTTCATCTGGTAAATGGTTCCATGCTTTCCCTTCACGTCCAATTGCATAGATAACGGGGAAGTGCAATGCATCTTCGTCATCGACTAAGTTTAAGAACAAATTTTCAATTTGATGTAAAACAGCTTGTGGTTCAGCGTCTTTTTTATCAATCTTATTGACAACCACAATCAATTTCAATTTTCGTTTGAGTGCTTGTTGCAAGACAAAGCGAGTCTGAGGAAGTGGTCCTTCAGCGGCATCGACCAGGAGGATAGCTCCATCTGCCATATTAATGATTCGTTCAACTTCGCCGCCGAAATCAGCGTGGCCTGGGGTGTCAATAATATTGATCTTAATATCGCCATACTGCACAGACGTGTTTTTGGCCAAGATCGTAATACCTTTTTCGCGCTCGAGATCGTTACTATCCAAAATGGTTGACTGGGTCATCTCTGCTTGGTTATCACGAAAAGTATGGGTCTGTTTGAGGAGCTCATCGACTAAGGTTGTTTTCCCATGGTCAACGTGGGCGATAATTGCAATATTTCGAATGTCTGACATACAACAACTCCTTCGAGGTAATCCACTCGAGGAAAACCAAGTAAACACCCATTCCAAATTATCATGTACGAAACAATGAGAAGAAGGGCAAAGATTATAGGTCTATAAGTATACCAAATATTCTCAAGAAAAGCTAGGTCTGGCTAGGAGTGCCGGAAGACAAGGATATCGCCGCCATTCCCTTCGACGATGATGAAGCCATTTGAGACATAGGTGTAGCGTGGCTGGATTCCAGTGGAATAGGATGTTCCAACTGAGTTGTTACTCCCAACAGACCACCCAGGTGGGTCTGCAATGTTCCAATAACTGTAAAATGCCGGTCCCGCAACGCCTCTGCCTCCATCTGTAACGTACGACAATCCAGAGCACGATGAGTAGTGAGTCGTGGCGCTAAATGTCCCGCAGGGTTTTGTTGCCCGCAGTATGCGAGGAAGGTTACTCGTGGTGATCGGAGTAGTGAGTGAAAGTCCCTTTGAACTTGATCGATCAAGAATACGTGCACCTTCGACTGAAGACCAATGACTATGGAATATGCTGTTTCCACCCATCGTGAGGGGATTTTGTTCGTCAATAATATGAACTTGTGAGTTTGACATCTGAAGGAAGCGCATGTCACCGGCTTGAAGTCCTGGAACTGTTGTTCCATCTAAGACCATCTCTCCAAGGTGTCCTGACCAGCGATAGTCGGTGGTATTCCCTTGGAGGTTACGGAAGTGAATGTAGGCTACTTGATTTCCATCGGCAAGTGTTCGCACGATTGGCTGTGAGCCAAGAACACCATTTGTTGCTTGATTAGAAAGGACAACGTCTTCCGTACTTCCATAGCCAACAGCGGGGACAAATTTTTCACTGCCGTCATCTAAATTCAGCGCAAATAAATTTTTCCATTGTGGATTTGCCTGCAACCAGGCTCTATTTTCAGCATTCGTTGAAGCAAAGCGTCCACCATTCGGACCTTCGTAGTGAGCTTGATGATCTAACTGCAGGCGAACAAAGACAACACCATGTTTGTCCGCAATCACGGGCCACCCAAAATCAAACTGAGCACCAAGACTGGAGCCTGCTCGTGTGCCAATGGCAGTGCCTCCTGGTGTGTTTGGGGTTGGTTTCACTTTCCATTTGAGCGTCCCAGTACTATTGGTGACCGCATGAACAAAGAGATTGTTGGTTGCAAACACAATCACATCACGGCTAGCAGAATACGATGGTGGGGTATCACTACGGGAGCCTGCACTGTACGTCCAGACACTTTGCATTGTTGCCGTGTTTACTTTATACAGGTTGCCTGCATCAGTGGTGATATAGATAAATCCTCCAACTAAGAGTGGAGTTTTTCTGATTTTACTTCCAGAAGTGAAGGTACTACTGACAGCTCCATTCTGAGCGTTCAGCTTGTAGAGCTTTCCATCGGTTCCTCCAACAAAAACACTTTGACTCTGTGGATCATAGACGGGAGATGCGATGAAGGTTCCAATAGTTGCGTTCCACACAGTCTGGCCATTACTTAGGTTGAGTGCATAGAGTCCTCGACTTCCCGCAGGAATATAGATCTTTCCATCACCAACCACTGTTCGAGCTTCATTGGCTGCATCATAGAAATGACTCCCAGTTCCACCCGCACTATCGGGTCCGTTAAAACTCCACACGTATGTCCACGGAGTGGTTGGCTCGCTGGTCGAATAGCCAGTCCGCTGGGCATCGTGAGCGTCTTGATTCCAGTCATTTGTTGTTGTCGTGGGCGTGCTCGTGGGTGAGGGAGACGTACACACGACTGATTGCAAAAACCATCGAATCAAGATGACATAGTCAGAAATATCGACCTGATTTCCACTATCCTTGGAAATATTTGAACGAGGATTGAGGAGTGGAGAGCGTAAAAAATCACGAGCGAGGAGCACATAGTCTGAAAGGTCAACACTGCCGCTTTGATCAATATCTGCATTACATGCTTCTTGTGTGCTCTGTTGTGCGTTCACCTGAATTGGCAACATAAATGCGACGAGTGTACAGAGAAGAAAAGCAGTGAATTGTCGATTGAGCTGCATAGATGGGTGAGTTTCAGCATACCATGCTAGAATGAGTGTGCTTAAGGAGCACATGCTATGCAAAAAACTCGTCTCGGCGTTATTTTTGGCAGTAGGTCAGTCGAACATGAAGTGAGTGTTATTACTGCGCTCCAACTCATCAAGAATGCAGATCGTGAGAAGTATGACGTCGTCCCTCTGTTCATTGATAAAGAAGGAAAATGGTGGGTAGGGAGTACCCAAATTTCTGATTACTCTCTCCAGAGCGCTCCTCAAAGTCATTTTCAACCATTCACATTTCATCCTGTTCCACAGGCAAATCCAATCGATGTAGCAATTGTTTGCTGCCACGGGACTCTTGGAGAGGATGGAACAGTCCAAGGACTCTTAGAGCTTGCGAATATTCCATACCAAGGTCCGGGAGTCGTTGGCTCAGCTGTGTGCATGGATAAAATCATCACTAAAAAAATTCTCGAAGCCTCAAATATTCCGGTTGTACCTTTTCAGTGGTTCACGAAAAAAAATTGGCAAGATGGGAAAGAAGCTGTTCTCAGTCGCCTTCTTGATCCAACCAACACCGGTCACAAAAAACTTCAATTTCCACTCTTTATAAAGCCTGCAAACTTAGGTTCAAGTGTTGGTATTTCAAAAGCAAAAAACACTAGTGAGCTTGAAGAGGCAATTGAAGTTGCGCTGCAGTTTGATCGACGTATCATCGTGGAACAAGGGATGGAAAACATCAAAGAAGTGAATGTC
>CAZWYZ010000030.1:0-10692 GCA_964638785.1 uncultured Pseudomonadales bacterium | reverse complement strand
GACTGAAATGAGCGTATAGACAGTTTGCCCTTGACTCAAAAATTCGAGTGTAATTGATGGTGCTTTCGCGAACCATTGGAAGAAACCGTTTGGTGGATTGGGGAGGGTAGCAAAAAAATGTGCAGCTGCTTCTGGAGTCAGTTCACTGCTTCTTGGAGTCCGAATCTCGAATGTTGTCGTCTGTGGCAAACTCATGTAGGTACAGTATACAGCTCTTTCGTATTCGAGTGAAAGTCAACCTCACTCTTTCCTTCATCAATTATGTCACTTGCAGCATGGAATGAGCTACAATGAAAATCATGGCAACACTGATCTTTACCAATCATGCACGAACACGAATGAGTGAACGCAGGCTTCCTGAGTCAATCGCCTTGCAGGCTTTTTACCATCCCGATGAGTCCTTTAGTGGAAAAGAATATGGGACAACTGAGTACCGAAAACGAGTACACGGCAAAGATATCACTCTGATAGTCAAACGAGATGGTGGCAAGCATATCGTCATCTCAGCTTGGTGCAATCCACCGTTCCCAGGAACAGCTGATGAACGCAAACACCGATCCTGGCAAGCATACACACGGGCAAAAGGATGGAAAAAAGTGTTTCTCTTTCTTCTTCGAGCGGTTCGAGGCTGGTAATTTGGCCTATAGTATAATACGTATGCTTCTCTTTCTCTTTCACCATCAACGGTGACTGTACGAATGGAAAGCATCGCTCTTTTCCATGTGAAGACAACTCTTTTACGTGACCGAATGGAGGTAGTATCTGCTGCCTGTATCCCGTCACGTAAAAGAAATTCCAATAGTGGAGGTGTTAAGTGAAACGGATTTTCGTACTCGTTGTACTCCTGTCCCTGATGGGCGTTCGCGGTATCCAGGCTCAAAAGGAGACCTGTGCCTTTAAGACGAATCCTGAGGATGGGGCAATTGTAGCGCTCGAGACCGAACTAGAGCTCTCGATTGAGGTGAACTGTCCGCAAGGAATTGATGCAGTAAAAGTCTGGCTTAATGGTGAAGTACTAGCCACGACAATGCTGAATAAGAGCATCAGTACCGAAACCATCCGAGCTCTCCCAGATTTAGTCGAGAAAGACGAGATCTGTGTGGAGCTAATTCCGTGGACAGGTGGAAGGCAGAAAAACTGCTTCACAGTCGGTCCTAAAGTGATTCAGGCGACAGTCGTCAAAGTTGTTGGCGAGAAGGTAAGTTGTGCTCCCAAACAGCTGAATCTCATCATTGGGGCGACAGCTAACGTGCCTTCGGCAGGTCGGAATCCAAGGTTACGGGCATCGTACACTTCCTCAAGTAAACTGCTGGCATCCGTACCACTAGGTTCGGTCGGGACGATTCTTGACGGACCCATGTGTAACGAGGGGCTCGTCTGGTTTCAGGTGAGATTTGCCAGTCTTGATCTAGAAGGCTGGATGCCGGAGTCATCTGAGGGAATATATGGTCTGGAGGTGAAGTCCTCGTAATTGGTTTGTTTTCGCATGGTTCATTGGCCGTCTCGAGTAAATCGGGGCGGCCAAGTGCCACTTTCCTCAAGGCTGAAAAAGAAGCCTATAACTTGTAATTCCCCCTTGTTTCGAGTATAATTCGGAGGCATGGTTTCGACCATGTATCGTGTCCTTTTTTCCTCTAGTTCTCAAACGAATTATGAGGCGAAAATGTACACAGATCTTTAACAAGTGAAAACAGGTGTTTGGGTAGCACACAGTGAGGCGAGTACGTCACTCCTTGTGTGCTGCTCAAACACAATTTAACCAAAGCAGCAAAGATTTCGTTCAATAATCACCAGGAGGTGACAATTTTGTTCAAGAAGGTTCTCAGTGTTCTAGTCGTTGTTCTTTCCTTTTTCGTGGCGGTTTCTACCGTCACACCACTAATGGCACAAGCACCTGAAAAGTGCAAAATGCTTGTCTCGCAACCTACGCCCGGTTCGGCTCATGTCGATGCAGACCTAAAGGACTGCGGACATGACAACGACCAGATGAACGTTGTGATAACAATCATCGATGCCAATGGTCAATCTCAGACACAGGACCCAGTACCGGGCACGCATGCCGGGTGGGACTACCGTGAAGCAAACGGTCAGGTTTGTGCTGTGGGCTATGCCTATGGCGAAACAATCTCAGCTGAAAAGTCTTGTGTCGTATTCGGCAACGGTGGAAACACCAAAGCTGGACAACCGGCCGCGACAGCTCAACCAGTCGCAGCAACTGCAACACCCGCCGCAACTGCGAGCGGGGACACGCAAGCACAGTCTCAAGGTGTGCAGACCTATGGTCCGACTGATTGCCCGATCGGGACAACCTATGTTCCCGTTGCCTATGGCTCCATTATGAAGATTCAGACACAGTCTGGGCAGTTAAATCTGCGAACTGAGGCAGGGACGCAGAATCCCGCCAAGATGCTGATGAAAGCAAGTACTGTAATCCTCTCTTTGGAGGAAACAAAATGTGCTTTCGGAGACATCTGGATGTTGGTAGCAGTAGGGGAGCTGAAAGGCTGGGCAGCCTACCAAGGCAAGAACCAGTATTTCTTCCTGAAGGCAGATGAATCATCGGCAGTTGCAACGGCTACTCCATCGGCTTCAAATCCGACGGCAACAGTCGCAGCAACGGTAGTGAACCTGCCGTATGTCGGTCTGACATTGGCGGCGATTCCCATGGGGGAATCATTCGTTGCGACCACTGAAACTGTAGTCATCTACAGTTGAACGGGGAATGCTTTTCGCCAGGTTGCGCAAGCAACAGGTGGATCAGCTTTCCTGAAGCTGAATGAACTCAACGGATGGTACCAAGTTGGGTGGCTCACCGGAAACGGCTGGGTCAGTCGACAAGGGATCGCTATCCTCAGTAACACGGGGAAACCGCTCCCGACACCCAAGCCAGTAGCTACTGCTACGGCACCGGTTGTGCCGACCACTGTTGCAACCACAGTGATGGAATCAACGCCAACTCCTGAATCCCTAGGACCCGTATCGATGGTCTGCGGTATTGCTCCACAACCCCGGTTAATTCTGGGGGCAGCGGGGCATAACTCCCCTGATCAAGGGAAGACCAATGTGCGGCTTACGCCAAGGGGTGAGGGGATCTATCAACTGTCAGAGGGTGAAAAGTTTATGGTCCTGCAAGGGATCGTAAATTACTCATGGAATGGTCAAGACTACAGCAATGTAGACGCGACCCCACAGTGTCACCCCTCAGGAACTGATGGTTCCCTAATGTGGTACCTCATTCAGGTAACACTGGATGACGGAACCAAAATAACGGGCTGGTCCCCTGAAGGGACTGGCAAAGATGGGACGGCCATCTATTGGCTGCTCCCCGGTTAAATAACTGTTTTCACTGAACTCCAGACCGCTTGGCGTACTGCTAGGCGGTCTGAAACCGATTCTTACCGTATTCGTACATGTTCCTATACTATAGGACCATATAATTCTGATATACTACATAACTATGAAAAAGAGATTACTACTTGCTCTCGTAACAATACTCGCAGTTGGGTTCGTCACCGCGACCCCAGCGCGTGCTGAGTCTTGTGATGTCTATGCTTTGACGGTAGGCGCTCGAAACCCTTCCAGTACATCAGTCATCTACAGTGCAGATGCAAAATGTGCATCAGGTGTCAAAGGCATGCGTTTTAGCGTCAACGGCACGGTCATCTATGAAAAAGAAAATACCAGTCACATTGGATATTGGTACAAACCTGCTGATACAGACAGACTTTGTTTTGAGGCAAAGGGCAGTGATGGAGTGTATAGTGCATCACGCTGTGTACGCGGAAATGAACGATCCTCAGTGACCGGTGGAGCAGTCTTAGGAACCACAACAACAACGACCTCAAATACAACCAGTTCTCGTGTTCAAAATACGACCTGTCCATCAACTGTTGCTCCACGACTCGCAAATGGAAAAACCGGAAAGACACTTACGAGTGTCAACGTCCGTGCTGCAGCTGGAATTACGAGTCTTCGTATTGGAAGACTTGCTCCAGGAACAAGCTTCGAAGTGCAGTCAGAGCCAACCTGTAATGGGGGAATCAATTGGTGGAAAGTAAAGATTCAAGAGTTCACCGGTGTCATGGCAGAAAGCCAGTTCGGTGCCTATCTTTTGTCACCATAATTGATTGCGCGTGATATACTAGTGTTGTTCTCAATAACGCCTTGACGGATATCACATCAATAAAACTGACGGCATTGTATTTTTCTTGATATTCGTATTTACGACCGGCCAGAGAAAGGAAAGGATCCTTTTTTTGCGCTGGTTTTTTTGTATCTTCTTGATGCTCCTTCCACACGCAATTCACTCAAAGTACATTTGGGAAAAGGAACACATATATGTCTATCAATCTTGTTGAAAGCAATGCAGATGCGCTGCGTGCCGATCGTGTCACGTATGATCCAAAAAACCCTGATAGTGTCTACACCATCCCGCATCGAAATGCCCATCAGGCACAGTTGATGCAGGCAGGAGAGGAAGGGAAAGAGCAGGAGGGATTCTTAGAGTACTATCAAGATCGGGTGCAGTATCTTGTTACCGATGAGCGTGGCTATGTCGCGTTGGTACGCACACAGTATGCACTCCAGAAGGAGCCACTTCTGGTTCTTCCTGGAAAAGATGTAGAGACGACTGATAGTTTTGAGTCTCTTCCAGACGATGCAGTTCAAGTCTATGAGTCACTGGCGAATGCAAAATATCACACCAAGAAAAGACTTACCTTCACAACGAGTGATCTCTCAGTACTTCCCAATGAGGGGGTGATCTGGGTCGATATCAGCACCCCAGAAGCAATTGATCGCTTCATGCTCGAAAATATGGCACATGCAGATGCCTCCTGCATCGCTACATTCTATAAGCGAAAGATGGAACTTCTCGGGCACGAGGTGGTCTCACAGTTACCCGTATTTCACCCTCCGGAAGGAGTGACTGTTCGCCCAATGCAACCTGAGACTGGGAACTGGTTTCAAATGCAGCAAGTCAACGAAAATGGGAAAAGAGTGGAGAAGGGTCTAAATAACGAGGAAGTGCTGGCTGCTGCACTCACGGTTCATGGCTTATTTGTCATCATGCGTGAGAAACTTCCAGCACTTTCCTATAATCGAAGCGTCCTCCTGCCTGGAGGTGGGTGGCGATCAGATGAAGACTCATCAGCCAACGCCGTAGTCAGAGAACTCCAAGAAGAGGTTGATGAAACAGGGGATGCATTTCTCTTGGGAGTGCTTCATGCAAACCCAGAGTTCATGAATAATGGGTCGCATATTCACCTGGTGACTGGCCTGCGTGAGAATACCGATCCAGTCGATGCTGATGAGCTGGAAAAGCCGATTCGTGATGAGATTCACCCGGATGAGCTCATTGACCTCATCAATGCCGGAGAAGTCGTGGATGATCGGGTTGTCGCAGGACTGGCGATTGCGATGGTTTGGCTTGCTGCCAACAGACCACACCTTCTCGCGACCCGTGAATAACTCGAGCTGGTGTGGTATACTACCCCTAGTATTTTAAACACACACCCGTTTGTAGTATCTCCTTGATCTACAACACAAGCACAAACGGGGAGGCAGAAAGGAGATCATATGGCAACAGGAACCCCTGATTTTACCATCGATCTAGAATCATTACTCGAAGCCGGTAGTCATTTTGGCCACCAAATTCGTCGTTGGAATCCGAAGATGAAGCAATTCATCTATGCGGAGCGTGACGGTGTTCATATCTTCGACCTTGCAAAGACAGCTGCACAGCTTGAAGCTGCATGTAAAGAGCTGTATGAAGCAGGTGCTGCGGGGAAAATTGTCGTCTTCGTTGGAACCAAACGTCAGGCACAAGAGATCGTGAAGACAGCTGCAGCTGATGCTGGAGCTATGTACATTACGACTCGTTGGCTTGGTGGATTAATCACCAACTGGGAGCAAGTAAGTAAATCAATTGCAAAATTGAACTCCATGAAGAAGGATCGTGAAGAAGGGAAATTCACGAAATATACCAAGTACGAACAAGTCCAAATCGATAAAGATATCGTCAAATTAGAGCGATTCTTCGGTGGTGTTGCAACCCTCAAACGTATCCCAGATATGTTGGTCGTTGCTGACATTAATAATGACTTAGTTGCGGTGAAAGAAGCCCAAGTCAAAGAAGTTCCAGTTTTAGCAATTGCTGACAGCAACACCGATCCTGATCTTGTCAAAGTGGCAATCCCTGCAAACGACGATGCGGTTGGAAGTATCAAAGTCATCATCGATGCATTGGCCGCTGCCTACAAGCAAGGACGTGCACTCAGTAAGTCACAGGAAGAGAAAGCTCCTGTTCCTGCTCAAAAGTAATTTTTAATAATCATGTATTTTCCTCTACAATGAATGTAGTGGAAAATACATGTGTAGAGAGTACACCTCGAAGGAGTCACATATGGCAATTAATATCGAACAACTGAAGATGCTTCGTGAGGAAACTGGCGCAGGCATTATGGATGTCCGCAGAGCCCTTGAAGAGAGTAACGGTGACCTTGCAAAAGCACGTGCATGGATCAAAGAAAAAGCAGTCAAGATTGCTGAAAAGAAATCTGATCGTGAAACTGGTGAAGGATTCGTGGGAAGCTACGTGCACACCACAGGAAAAGTCGCTGGTATGGTGGCTTTAGCTTGTGAGACCGATTTCGTGGCTCGAACAGAAGACTTCAAAAATTTGTCTCGTGAACTTGCAATGCAGGTTGCGAGTATGAGTCCAGAAAATGTGGAAGAGTTCTTGAAGCAGCCATATATTCGCGATGCAAAGAAATCCATTTCTGACCTCGTGAAAGAAACTGCTGGCAAAGTTGGCGAAAACATCGTCGTCAAACAGATTGTCCGTGTGACTGTGTAGATAGAATACGCAGGACATTTACAAAGAAAAGAATAAAAGGGATACAGGAAACTGTGTCCCTTTTTAGTTTGCAGTGGGTTGATCAGTGACCGCAGCAACTTCAGCTGGTGAGATCGATTCTGCTGGAGAGTCTTCTGGGAGTGATGCCTCTGGAGTTGGTTGATTGGTGAGCTCCCCCAACTTTGTACACAACGTTTCCACTGCACTCTCGACATTTTTGTTACTGACAGACTCTTTCATGGTCGTAATGAGGGTTGCCACCATTTCTTGATAAAACTCTTTGCATTTCTCTTTTTCCAACCCGCCACGTTGCAGGAACGTAAACAACGAAATGGATCGACCCATGGCATCTTGAAGATAGTCATGAGTCAGCGCATTCACGACGATGACTGTCTTAATTGCGGTGATAACTTCCACTAAATTCAGTGATGATTCATTTTCAAATACGTGCGAGAGTATGGCATGATCAACCAACGTCATATCGTAGTACAAGAGGACTTCTTCTTTCGTAAATGCATGCGCTTCTTTCACTTGGTTCTCTAAACTGGTCAAGTATTTTTGATAGGCAGGTAGTTGTGTGGTCACCACAAAGGTAAAGGTGTGTCCCAGACTTGGATAGGTTGCGAGCAGTGGCGCCAGTTGGGTACTGAGTGTTCCAATGACATCACGGATTGGTGAGAGCTTATGATCATCGAGTGAATTGAGAAGATCAATTAAACTTTTTAAGTTTACCTTTTGTTCCTCGGTTAACTGTTTAGACAAACTTGCATTCCATAAAAAGTCCATGAAGAAACGAATCTTATTCGTCGGAAAATCTTGATCAGTTTCTTTTTTATATGCATTCGCTAGTGTGGCGTAGAGCTCATCAAAGTTCATAGGTAGTCTCCATTGTATCGTACTCAGTGCACACTCTACTCATTCAAAATGAGTGTTGGCCGATCTGTTCGTCCGACCCATAAAATGAGTGTGGCAATTGCTATATAGGTCACTGAGAGAATTGGAAAGGACACTGTTGGTGCAAGAACATTTGATAACTCTTGAATTGCTAATGCAATTGGAAATATGTGCAAACCCCATCTGACTGCAAACTTGTACGTGATGCGGACCCCAAGTGCCCAACCTACAACTTGGACGAAGATGGAATAAAAAAGAATGGTCAGCAGACCAGTGAAGATGCTTGAGAAGAAGCCGAAAACTGCAAGTGCTGCCGAAAGCTCAAATCGACGTTCCTGTACCATATCTAGAAATGAGAATATTCCCGTACGAATTTGATCGCGAGAAATACTTCCAGTCTCTTCTGCAAACACATCTTTGTACGTTGCTTCTGACCCATTGGTATCGGGCATACTGTACAGAATCATTTTTGGGGTAAGAGTGATAACGGCATCTCCAGCTGTCTCTTCGTTGGTAATTTCAATGAGGTTTTTTGGATACCCTAAATCTTGGGCTTTCGTGGACATTGTCAGTGTTTTAGGAAGCTCTAAGCCATCTACTTTGAGCTCCTCACCGGTGTAGGTGAATACAGTATCTTCTGACATCTGTTCAAGCAGATGGGTTGATTCTTGTCGTACATCTGAAAGAACAACGGGTAGGATTCGAAATGCCCAGTTTGGAACTTCAAACACTGCGATTAAAAAGAGAGAGAAAAGAAAAAATTGCACAGAAAAAAAGAGACGAACGCTACGCAGCGTAAAATAATAATCTGGAGCGGTGACTGATTGACGAAGGGCATACCAATAGGTCGTAAGTTTCTGCATATAAAGTATGGTACCATACTCTAGTTGATCATCGATGTTCGTCTATTTTTTGATCGTTGAAAAAAGAGGAGGCACATGTTTAGTTTTTCCAGCATGAAACAAGATAGTACCAAACTCATTGAAGTGTATCTTCAAGATTTAGCGAGTGTGCGTACAGGAAGAGCAAAACCGTCGCTCGTTGAGAATATTGAAGTTGATGCGTATGGTTCACGTATGAAAATCATGGAGCTTGCAACCATTAGTGCTCCAGACTCATCACAAATCATTATTAAACCTTGGGATAAATCAGTCATTAAAGATATCGAAAAAGCCCTAACGATTTCTGATCTGCACATTCCTCCAATTGTCGATGGTGAACAGATTCGACTTTCCATCCCCCCATTAACCGGCGAACGACGTCAAGAATTCGTGAAACTTGTTGGCCAGAAGAAAAATGGTGCACTTGAAATGTTACGCGATATTCGTACAAAATATAAAAAACTCATTGATGGCCAGGAAGGACAAGCTGGTATCAGTGAAGATGATATTAAACGCGATTTAGTGGAACTCCAGAAAGTAACTGATGAGTTCACGGCTAAAATTGAGGAAATGACAAAGGCAAAAGAAAAAGAGCTCAGCGAACTGTAATCATTCATCTGGAAGATCAGGTCATTCGCTGCCCACGCTGATCTTCACCCACCACGCCACTCACTATGTTATCGATTGTTCTCTTCATACTCATCTTGACATTTTTAATCCTCATTCATGAACTGGGGCATTTCATTGTGGCACGTCTTTGCAAAGTCAAAATTGAAGAGTTCGGCATTGGGATCCCGCCAAAAGCATTCACACTCTTTCATTGGAAAGGAATTCCAATTACATTTAACTGGCTTCTTTTAGGTGGATTTGTGCGGATGGAAGGAGAAGACACCCTCCAAACACCAATAGAAAAAGGAGCAGGGAATCAGAAACGACAATTCTTCCCATTTTATCAGCGTCCACTCTGGCAAAAACTTGCAGTGGTTTTAGCTGGTCCTGGCGTGAATATCATCTTTGGAATGGTTGTCTTTTCAACCTTGTTCTCGCTCTATGGAATCCCACAAGAAGTCTCCATTCCTCCAACCATTACCGCAGTGGCGCAAAATAGCCCCGCATCCACTGCAGGCATTCAGGAAAATGATGAAGTCAAAGCAATCTCAAAAAAAGATGGAACTGATGAAAAGCAAATAACCAGCGTTGCTGAGATCATCACCTACATTAATGCCCATCGTGGTGAGACTGTGAGCATGACCATCCTCCGTGAGGGTACCACTCAAAAAATTGATGTCTATGCACGAAAGACGGAAGAGATTCCTCAAAATGAAGGAACCATTGGAGTCGGTTTGACTGATCAAAAATTTACAACCAAGTTTTACCCTGGAATCGAACAACCAATCCGCGGAACACTCTACGGAGTCCAAAAATCAATTGAATTTGGTGGAACGATATTGTCATCGCTGGGAGGAATCGGACAATCTTTGTTTGCAGGAAAAGTTCCGGGCGATGTTGCTGGACCAGTTGGCATTGCACATGCAGTTCAAAAGGAAGATTTATTCGCCAATGGATGGGCAACAGGATTTAATTTTGCTGCACTACTCTCAATCAACTTAGGGGTCATGAACTTACTTCCAATTCCAGCACTGGATGGAGGACGAATAGTTTTGCTCATTTTAGAAAAGTTCATCAAACATAAAAAGTTTGAGAAGCTGTCACAGAATCTCAATCAATTTGGATTTCTCTTTTTGATCGGTCTGTTGATCCTCATTACCGTCAAAGATGTGATTGGTCTCTTGCGCTAGCTGTGAGTCTTCTGCATACTAATTAGGTTACCGTATGTACAGACTTATCTTTTTCTTCAGTGTCCTCTTTGTTTCACTCCTCATGTTTCGAGGAAATACTCCGGCACAGGCACAGATTCAACTTCCTGATGGAAGCGTGTGCACTCGTGAACCAATCGATATCTCAATAGTCATCGACGTATCAGGCAGTATGACGAGTACTGCCTTTGGTGTTCCCGTTACAAAACTGGTTGATGCTCGTGACGCAGCCAAACAACTTGTA
>CAZWYZ010000029.1:5049-10945 GCA_964638785.1 uncultured Pseudomonadales bacterium | reverse complement strand
CATATGAAGGGTTTATCAAACTCTATCTCAAGAAGGTTGGGCTACTCAACCATCCTGACTACAATGATAATAAATTCAGAATTGGCCGTGCACTGAACCCAGATATATCAGAACATCATAAAGATCAGTGGTGGCTCTATGACGATGTTGTTCAGCAATGTGGTGAAAGAGTGGCTCGAGATCTGTGGGATGCATGGATTCAGTGTCGCAATCGAGTATTTCACTATTATTTCGATGAGGAAACAGAGATGAATTTTGATCAGGCTGAAAAAAAGCTAATACAAATGGCCGAAGCAATGAATGAAGCCATGCTGTGCCAATCAAAGGAAAAGTGAATTGAGAATTGAAAAAAGGACACTTTTGAGAGAAGATCTGAGGTCCTGAGTGTTCTGAGGAGCAAAAGAATATGAAACATCGCAATATCACAATCTCTGGTCTTCCTGGTGGAGGATCGACAACGTTACTCAAATTACTTCGAGAAAAACTTGAGTTTGATGGGTGGAGAGGTTTTTCAGGGGGAGAGTTCATGCGTGCGTATGCACTTGAAAAAGGATTGTTTAAAGAAAATGCTGGGCTCCACCATAGTGCAGCAGACTACGAAGAGGAATTTGATCGAAAAATTGATATGGGTATGCGTGAAAAGCTGCAACATGAAGAGAACTGGATACTTGAATCATGGCTATCTGGTTTTATGGGGCAGGGAGTAGATGGAACGTTGAAAGTGTTGGTCTATTGTAGTGATGACGCCGTTCGAGTTGATCGCATTGTCAATCGAGATAAAGTGACGGCTGATCAGGCATTGGAAAACATGCGAAAGAGAACAAATGCAAATATTTCTAAATGGACTCGTATGTACGCTGGTGAATGGAAGGAGTGGGTTGTGGATAGTGGGAAAGCAAGTTCAACAGAGCGTATCTGGTTTTGGAAACCTGAACTCTACGATATCGTGATTGATACATACTCAATGAATCAGGAACAAACACTGCAGAAGGTTCTAGAGAATATTTAACAAATCTGCTACGCTTATTCCACTCTATGCAGAGACCTTCGCATTCTCAGTTGTTTGACTCGAACTACGTATTTTGGATGAGTCTGTGTGTCTCTTTTTTTTCTCTTGTTCTCTATCGATTCAGCATTGTTGCGCCTACCTGGTTTGATGAGCTCTTCATGAAAGCACTGCTTTTTGGTCTGCCTTTTTGGCTATACGCAAAAAAAAGTAAACACCCGCCATCATTCTTTGGGCTAGAGCCAAAGAAGTTTTGGGTTGGTGCATTCAATGGACTCGCACTTGGAGGTCTTTTTAGTTTCGTTGCGATTTTGGCTTCATCTGCTCGAAAAAGTTCTATTCTTATTCCTGGATTATTTCAATCGAACTCATTTTGGTGGGAGTTTACATTAGCTTTTGCAACGGCCTGGTGGGAGTCATTGTTTTTTTACGGCCTCATCCTTCCAGTGTTAAAGCTGAAAGTAAAAGGGGAAGTGAATGCATTAGCTTATACAACCTTGTTGTTTTTACTTTTTCATATTCCAAACTTACTACTAAAAGTTGGTCTTTCCGCGTCTTTGCAACCACTCTTACTTCTTGGATTTTTTGCATTCGGGCAGGGAATATTGTTCTTACGAACAAAAAGCATAGCAACGGTAGTTGTGAGTCATGCTTTTTGGGGTATGGCACTTTTTGTGTACGGTCGATAGTCTCATACGCAGGTCCTTCTTGTTTCTTCAGATCTAGAGTAAAATGAGCCATAACAAAGTATGGAGTATTTTCCGTTGCGGCGGAATTTGAAAGGGTATCGATATGAGTAATTTACGAATTATTCCTCTTGGTGGAATGGGTAATGTAACAAAAAACATGTTTGCCTATGAGTATGGGGACGAAATACTCCTCGTCGATTGTGGAATCGGTTTTCCAGAATCATCAATGCTTGGAGTCGATGTCCTTATTCCTGATGTGAGTTATGTGAAAAAACGAGTGGAGCAGGGTGCTCACATTGTTGGGATGTGTATTACTCATGCGCATGATGACCATATTGGAGCACTTCCATATGTCATTCCAGAACTTCCTGATTTTCCAATTTACGCATCAGAACTGACTGCAGCGTTCGCAATGGCCCGCTTAAAAGATGGTGGAACAGAAAAAGAAGTCTTTGTGGCTCCTTACCGTCGCATAATTACCATTGGGTCTTTTGGAGTAGAGTTTATCCACCTAACGCACTCAGTCCCACATACAACACATCTTGCCATCGATACACCTGAAGGTCTCGTCTATCATGGAAGTGACTTTAAACTTGATCTCACCCCAGTGGACGGGAAGCTGCCTGATTTTGGAGCCATTGCTGCTGTTGGTGAAAGAGGTGTGCTCTGTGCATTGATTGACTGTCTTCGTGTCGAGCGCTCTGGTTGGTCACCGTCTGAACATGTACTCAAAGAGACATTCGAGCGAGAGCTGAGCGAGTGTACTGGCAAATTCGTGGTCACGCTGATGTCAAGTAATTTACATCGTATCCAGCTTCTGGCTGACGCATTAGAGCACACCGGAAGAAAACTGGTGTTCATAGGTCGCTCTGTTGAACAAAATGCGGAAATAGCTCAACGAATTGGAGTGCTTTCACTTCCCAAAAATATGGTCGTACACAAAAAGAAGATGGATGAGTATAGAGATGACCAGCTTTGCGTCGTTGTTGCGGGCAGTCAAGGACAACCAGGTAGCTCTTTAGTACGCGCTATCTACGGCGAACACCACTCACTCTCGATTGGTCCCAAGGACAAGGTGATTTTTGCAACTGAACCGATCCCTGGTAATGAGCAGAATGTGTATGAAGCAATTGATGAGCTCTCACGCAATCGCATTGAGATCTCGTATTCAGATATCGCTTCTGGGTTACACGTCTCAGGCCATGCCAGTAGTACTGAGCAGCTGCTCATGATCTCGCTCCTCAAACCAAAATATCTTTTGCCGATCGGAGGAAGTGATCGTCATAGAGTTGAGTTTGTAAAAGCTGTTTCTCCAATGCGATACACCGATCATGATGTGTTGCTTCCAAAAGAAGGCGAGATCGTTTCCTTTGAGCGAGGTGAGTATCGTAAAGCAGAGACAATTAATCTTAAATCCATGATGGTCGATGGATTGGGTGTTGGTGATGTTGGTGCCGTTGTCCTTTCAGATCGAAAGAGAATGGCTGAAGAAGGTATGGTGGTTGTCATTATCCCTGAGAATGCAGGATCGTATGATGTTGCAAACATTCACATTGTTTCTAGAGGATTTGTATTCATGCGTCAGGCTGATGAAATAGTGCATGCGATAAAAGAAGACACTTCTAAAGTTATATCTGAAAACATCAATCTTGAAGAAGGGGAACTCAAGCGTGCAATTGAAAAGAAAGTTGCGAAAAGGATGGGAGAGATGATTGGGAGAAGTCCTCTAGTGTTACCTGTTTTTGTATCGGCATGAGAATAGGAGGTGTTTTCCGTCTTGACTCTGTTCTCTAGACTGGATATAGTGAAGCTCATTGTCGCCTGGTACCTCTGGTTTTAGGCGAAGGGTATTCACTATATCTAAAGGAGGCCTCATGGCTGCCACACTCCCGTACACAAACAGTAAAGCTCAGACTTACTACCTTCACACCCGTGAAGTTAAATTGAAAAACGGACGAGTACAACGTATTTATTACTTCGCTCGTGATAAACGAGACGGATTATTGGAAGAAGTTCCAGCTGGATACCAAGTAGTTGAGACAAAGCGAACAGGTATGCCAGTGTTAAAGAGAGCTGATAAATAGTTTGCTTTTTTTAAAGGTATAATACAAGGGATCTTCTCGAAAGAGAGGATCCCTTTTTGTATATGAAAAATGAAATAACAATCACTACTATTTACGAAGGACTCAAAAACGTTATTGATCCAGAACTAAATATTAATATCGTGGATTTAGGACTTATTTACAAAGTTGAGTTGCTACCAGAAAAAAAAGGCAAGGAACCTTGGGTACTCATCACTATGACATTGACCACGCCAGGGTGTCCACTTGCTGGTGAGTTTGATCGCATGACGAAAGACGCGCTTTGGGAGACTCCAGGACTTGATGTTGATAAGGATATTCAAATTATTCTCACATTTGATCCACCATGGGTGACCGATATGATGAGTGAAGAAGCAAAAGCAGAGCTTGGCTTATAGTGAAATAGTGCGGAGGGTACAGGACTCGAACCTGTGAATCCCTTACGGGAGATGGTTTTCGAAACCATTGCTGTAGCCGCTGAGCCAACCCTCCAGGGACGAATGTGTGCACCCACCTGGAATCGAACCAGGATTTCCCACTTCGCAGGCGGGTGTTCTATCCGTTGGACTATGGGTGCCAGAGAAAGTATTTTATCATGAAACAATGACTTGGTTGTCACAGACCGGGATTTTGCGATACACTATAGATATGGATACGAATCAGGCATCTTCAACCCCACAAAACGCAGCCCAACCAGAAGTGACGGCCGAACACTTCGCCAATGCGCAACGTCAGGTCGATGAAGAGCGACGACGAGAGCGCAATGAAGAGAAAATCTTGATTGCCTGGGATGCACCTAGTCGACCGTATCGCAAGCGAGATAAGGAATTCTATACAACAATAGGCATAATCGTCTTCTTAGTGTCTCTTATTCTTTTCTTTGCAGGGCAGTTCCTCTTTATCGCAGTCGTTGTAAGTCTGGCATTTGTTGCATACGTACTGAATACGGTTCCTCCAGATCACGTCCACAATACAGTCACAACATTTGGTATCCATACTGGTGATGGTTTGTTTTACTGGGAAGAACTGGGGCGTTTTTGGTTCTCAGATAGTAATAAGAGCAGACTGCTTCATATAGAAACGGCTCGAGCTTTTCCAGGTGTACTTATTCTCCTTCTTGAAAACGTCAACGAAGAAGACCTAAAGAAAATAATGATCAAATACACGGTTTTTGAGAAGCCAAAGGCTACTTGGCTTGATAATGCTGGAAAGTGGCTCCAGGAAAAATTTCCACTTGAAAAAGAGTAGGAATTTTAACCTTGAACTTTTGAGATGACCGACTGAACGTCCCCTGCATATTTTTCGAGTGAAAAGTGCTCTTTTGTACGTTCTACAAGTCCTGTCTGAATCGTAACAGGCATATCCCAAGCTTGAATAATCTGGTCTGCGAGTGCTTGAGGGTCAGCTGACTGTACAGGGTAGACTCCTGAATCACCGGTATCCACATCACCTTGGAGCAAAGAAATATACTCCTCGATTCCTGGTGTTTTGGAAACAATTACTCTATTTCCTGTGGCAGCAGCTTCGAGAAGACCGTTTGCACCTGCAGTATATGTCTGATCGGCGTTTATTGGCACTATAGAGAGACGAGCTTGCTGATAGAGTGTTCGGAGTTCTTCTTCAGAGAGGAATTTTGTCTCAAACTCTACATTATCTGGTGTGGCAGTTTCTGTTTTCCCTGAGTAGGTGGACCAGTGGCTTCCTGCCACAATCTTTAGTTTGATGTCTGGCCGTGTTGCCTTCACAATTTTCATTGCTTCCAGTAGAGTTGGGTAATCACGTTGTTCTTTCCCAACAGCAAGAGCATAGGGTGACTCGGATTCATTCTTCGCTTCTGGAGGCGTGTACCAGTTGGTATCAATTCCAATGTGAATGAGATGTAGTTTCTCTTCAGGAATGCCGAGAACATCTTTGGCATAGTTGTATTGTATTTGAGAAGGGCAGATGAGTGCATCTGCTGTGTTAAACCATTTCCAATATTTTTGAACTTTACTTTTCAGTCCAGAGTCCAGTTTATGGGCAATAACCACATGTTTTCCTTTCCAGTTTCGATGGAAAGGTCTCATCGCTTCAATGCCAATTCCTGAAATTTCAGAAGTTGAGAGCACAACTGGTGGATT
>CAZWYZ010000029.1:0-5039 GCA_964638785.1 uncultured Pseudomonadales bacterium | reverse complement strand
CTATTCGCCTGATCCAAATTTATGCGAACTTTATCCCCTAAAATCTGAAGAAATCGAGAGGATTTCTCTGGTGTCGTAGGATTCAAAATATCAGCTTCTAACTCGTGGGCCATGTATCGTACGTCATTTCGTTTTGCGCCGTCATTGTCAGGCTCTTTTGACACCATGCTACTTGGCAGTATTTCCATTCTTGGTACCATTGATTCGGCTGACATGCTCTTATCCTTCCTTTGGGCTATTTGGTGGTGTTGGTGCAGGTAAACCTGCTGTCTTAGCGGCGTCATCTTCACGTTCCTGCGATTGAACTAGTTGTGAGGCTTGGCGTTTTCTTTCAAGTTCCATTGGATTGGTTGTGATGAGGTCATGTTCCTTCTCACTGGCAATGACGCGTATTGCCACGTGATTTTGCCCTGCGAAGAACAATCCTTCTCCTACATCTGCAGCCATGAGTAATCGTCTTTCTCCTTCAGAAAGGAAGAATACATCCGTGAGGACAGGAATCGACGCTGAAGACTGTTTCATGAGCAACTGGATAGAGGAGTTCGTCACAACGGCTTTCCCGTAGTCAGTATGCAAGAAATCCTCTACATCTTGAGTAATCATGGTGATACCAAGGTAATACTTACGCGCTCTCTTCACGAGTGAGTGGAGGAATGATGCACTATCCTTGTGTTTCATGAAATACCAAGCTTCATCAATAATCAGGAGTCGTCGTCTCACATCTTTCTTGACGCGCGTCCAAATGAAATCAAGGATCATGAACATGGCAATTGGGCGCAACTCATCTTCAAGTTCTTTGACAGAGAAAACGGTGAAGTGGTTTGTAATATCAAAGTTTGATTTTTGGTCAAAGATTCCTCTGAAACTTCCTTTTACGAATTTCTCAAGTCTGGCTGCAAGGTTATTTGATTCGGCTGTTTCCATGCCAACAAGCGCTTTGTAGAGATCCTCGAGCAGTGGAGGTTCATTACTTTGTGTTGCAGGATCTGGAGTGATTCCTTTGGCTTTGTATGCGGCAACGATTGCTCGATCAAGAGTGGCATCTTCAGTAGGGGAAAGGTCACCCATCATCACGCGCAGAAGTGAGTGAAGAGAGATGATTTTCATTCCCAACTCATTTTGTCCTTCTTCATACACATTTGAGAGGTCGAATGGGTTGATCTTTACTTTGCTATCGAATCCAAATGAAACATACTCACCAGCGACTGCTTTTGCCAAGTCTTCATATTCGTGCTCTGGATCGAGAATGATGACATCTGTGTCAAACATGAGATGCCTGTACGCTTCAAGCTTTATGGTGTAGGATTTTCCAGCACCAGACTTTGCAAACACAACCATATTTGCATTTTCCATCGAGAAGCGATCAAAGATAACTAACGAGTCATTGTGTTCATTGATTCCATACACAATGCCTTGCTCCATGGTGAGCTCTGAGGAAGTAAATGGAAAGGTTGTTGCAAGTGACGTCGTATCCATGTTTCGGACATACGACAATTTATCGACTCCTGTTGGGAGAGTCGTCTTGAAACCTTCTTCCATTTGCAACGTCGCATTTTTACTAATAATTAAAAGTGACCCAAGTGTTGATTGAATTTGTTTCGTAACACGATCAAGTTCCTCCAAAGTATCACCATGGATAGTGATATATAGGCCAAACTGGAAGAAGCGCTCTGCACCCTTGGCAAGCTGTTCTTGAATAAGCCGAGCATCTTCAAGTTTAATCTCTGTATCAATATTTCCAATTTTTCCTTGCTTTAAATCTGAAGACAACTCTGCTTCCATCTCAGTAATTTTGCGCCGTAAATCCTGCAAAATCTTTGCACTGTCGACAGGGAAGATGTACATCGAAATATCCATTTGGTGTGGGAACGTAATGAGCGGTGATAGCCAGTTGGCAGGAACGGATCGTGGATATCCAGAAATGAATAATGTTCTCGTGTAGTTTCCATTGATACGTTGATACGTAAAGTCCACTTCAATAGCCTCGGGCGCAATAATATCTAAAATACTTACCAAACCTGAAGAGAATTTAGTGATTTCTTCATCAAGTTTTTGACGTGCAATATCTTCCGGTGTAAGTGGCGCCTCACCATTCGCAGTAGCTGTCTTATTTTTATTGAGCATTGTAAAAAGATTAAATGCCATACGTATACACTTTCAACTAACTGTTTGATCACTACTTGGTTGTACAGGTGGTGTTGGTGGTTGGAGGTCAGTCTGCAGACTAAAAGATTCTTCCTTGAGATTTGATGCGGCTGAGGAATCAAACACTGTTTGCGCTGCTTGTGGGGAAGCGACTGGAAGAGGAGGAGGTGGTGCTTGTACTGGTGTTTCTACGACAGCAGGAGTGACTGCTACAGGTGTTGTGGCGACTGCAGGAGGAGTTGACTGTGGAACTGGAGTCACTGATGGCGGCTCAGTTGGTTGTACGAACTGAGGAGTTTGTGCGCGAACCAAGTCTTGGGGGGGAAGTTCTGCATTGACGAGAGGAGATGAGTATTCCACTGCTTCTCCAACACGGATTCCTTTGGCCCCATCAGGATTATAGATAGTATAGAAAAGTTGGATAAGCTCTTGAGTTTTCACTTGTCTTAAGAACAAGCCAATACGTGCAAACTGGTGCATCAGATGTTCACGTCTTGGAGCTAAATTGGTGATCGCTTTTTCAACGATCACTGCTTTATCGAGTGGAGCTTGGTTTTTCTTCCCCATTCCTGGTATCAGCGTTGACCCAGATAAGATACCCGCTTCTAAGGCAGTGTATGTAATGATAATGAAGAATTTCTTATCAAGAACATTTCGTTCTTGAACCAGTTCTTCCACAAACTGTCGGTAGTCGCGAATGTTTTTTTTATTAATTGGATTATATGCCTTTACCTCAGCAGTTTTTAATAGATCAAGATATGAGGTGACATCTTTACGGACCGAGCGAATCACTATTTCAATTGAAAATGAAAGTGAGTTAAGCAGTGCTGCATACGCGTAGATTGCTGCATCTTGCTCTTGTTCAGAGTAAAGATCGAAGTTGATTGCACTCGATTGCATGACCATGGATACAGACCCATCCTGCAAGATTAAGCAGTCGTTACTGATGTCAAAAAGTTCTAAGTACTTTTGTGTTGTCGACTGAAGGGCATTCGTTTGGTTGATCATAAAGCATTTTTCTGACTTTTTATCAAGATTGGCTCAACAACATGATTATTCAGGACCAGTGAGTACTTGTCAAAACGAAGTCCATCTTTTTCTGTGAGTATAGTATACGACCCATTTTCTAATGGGGTAACTACTGCGAATTGTCCAAGTGTATTTGTTTTTATAGCGCGTACCGGTGTGTTATCTGATTGACGTGTGATGGTGATGATGGCCCCTTCAACAATCCTGTTTTCACTTGAAACAACCATTCCAGCAAGCATGTTTGGATTCGTTGGCTTATTTGGGAATGGGAAGTCTTTGAGCGGTTCAACTGGATGTGTCACATCACCACTTCGTGTCACACTCGGAGAAGTTACTGCTTGCAGCGACCCACTCTGTACAGGCACTGCTGATTTCGTTGGGGTAGCAATGAGATCTGGGGTAACTCCGGTTGGATTTGGAATTGTGATGGGTGTCGCACCTTTCACAATATCGACGGGTTGAGCTGATGCGCTTCCTACATTTGATGCAGGTGTCGCTACAGGGGTGGTCATTTTTGGCGTTTCAATAGTCATCTCAGTAATTCGACCTGTTGGTACGATTGGAGCACTCGAGGGCATCACAGCATTCGCCTGAGGATCAGTGAAAAGTTTTAATAACTCATCTGCCGCTTTTGCTTCAGCATCTTTCTCAACTTCTGTTGTTTTCACCGTATGAACATATTCTTGGAGTCTTGATTGGCGCATTGGAGTGTAGTCAATCTGTGGAGATCGATCTAAGTCTTTCGGCGCAGTGTAGGTGAATACAGAAGGAGTTGTATTTGTTTTCTTCCAAAAGAACATTGTTGGTAGGTAGAAGGATTAAATAAATGCAAAAAACAAGCGATCCACCGGTCTGCCTACAAGCGGAATGAATGCAAGCGCAACTCCGAGGAGTCCGACGAATGCCATCAAGGGATATTTAAAAACAACGGGAAGGTTAGTCCAATACACCAGCACTGCGACCACGACGCCTGCTGCAACTTCCATAAATTGCTTGAGTGTCATTTGACCAATCAAGTGAAATTCATATCCGGTGACGTTTTGTGGGACTGGATGTTCTTGCATAAGTACGTACAAGAGTATGATACCTGATCTTTATTGCTTTGCAGAGGTACGAACTGCAGGAAGAATAAATTCAATTTTCATTGGATCTAAATTATTTGTGAATGAGACAGTGGCATTTATAAAATAATAGGGAATAACTTGCTGGGATGAGGCGACAAATCTGTACTGAACTGCAACATCATGCATGGTGAGGTCTTTAATGTTTTGGAGTGAAAATTGCTCCGAGCTGGATCCGTACATGCGTAAAATGTCAGCTTTACCGGATTTCAACCTGGGGACAACATCGGTGAGTGAAACAGTTGAAACGGTGGTCTTCTCGCCGAGCGAAAATCCATCTACATAGAGATTGAATCCCATGATTTTGTCACTACTATCAACGAAAACAGTGAGTTGTGTGTATTTGTTTGTGCCGACATATGAGTCTTTTCCTTCAATCTGAAGACTAAAAGGGATCAGTGCATAATTTGATTCTTCTGCTGGAAGTGGCACTGCTTCATCTTCATCTTGTTTTCGAAAATACTGAATACCAGTGCGAATAGGTGTGTATTCTTGAAGTTTTAGTTTTGTTCGCACAAAATCTGTAGCAATTTGAATTGATCTTTCAGGCTGAATAAACTGACTCAATGCTGGGTCTGATCCATCTTCACGTGCTGTATCAACATATTGATACTGCGTTGTAACTGGATCATAGGTAAGCAGTCTGTGAAGCTTTTCATTCATATACCGATTTGGATACTCTGTTGAGGTGAGTTCAAATTCTGTTAAGAGCTGATTCACTTCAATTGTCCTGGCAAAAGCAGT
>CAZWYZ010000028.1:0-10994 GCA_964638785.1 uncultured Pseudomonadales bacterium | reverse complement strand
GATCAGGCAGGCTGGGAGGCGTATGCAACGATCATCAAATCAACGAATGGTGGAGTGTATTGTTTGCCTGCTCTTCCAGCAACCTATCAGTTGTTTAATGGATCCAATACGTCGAACTGTTCCTCATCCAATGTAATCCTTGCAGCAGATGGGTCACCAACGGTCTTCAGGCGAGAGTTAAAGTTTACAAAAAGTGGCGGTACTCCTCCAACTCAAATTGCGGTCGAAGCAAAGGTCACATGGATTGATGGCGCACGAACATTAACATCGATCTCAACACTCACCCTCTATCCATGGAAATAATATGAACAGCAGACACACACCTTTCCAGCTTCAAAACAATCACCAGGGATACACGATTATTGAGTTGGTTATTGTGATTGGCATCTCTGCAATTTTATTAATTACTGCAGTGGCACTCTTTTTTACGACATTTATTGGTGGTGGAAAAACAGCATCTGGTGAGTACACCAAGCAAGCAGGTGGCCAAGCTCTTTCACAGATGACTTTTTTAATTCGCAATGCGCGAAGAATTGTTCAGAACCCATCAGGAACTGTTTGCGGAAGTCCGATGGACTCACTCACAGTCTTAGGACTTGATGGCGGTGTGACCACCTTTTCGCGCGTGGTCACTGGTGCTGGAGCAAATGCAGTCACCCAAATTGCCTCAAGCAGTGGAGCGACAACCGCATTCTTAACTCCAACTGAAGTGTCAGTGAGTAACTTTACGATTTCTTGTGCACCAGTTGCGTATGGGCAAACTGGTTGGGATGGCTCTCCACCCATTGTGAACATCAGCTTTACGTTGAGTAAAGGCGCAGGCGGACAAGGTCGTGATTTAGTCACGATCCCCTTTAGCACTTCAATAACATTACGAAATTTTTAGAAGACTTCGCTTGTTGACCTGTCGAAAAATTGCTACACTAAAAAGACGTATTATGGAAAAACTTCAACGGAACTCAGGACAAGTCGGAATCATCATGCTTCTCATTACGGTTGTGATGTTGACTGTCGGAATCTCTGCTGTCTCACGCACCACGAGTGATGTCAACATTTCTTCAACGAACGAACAATCCAACCGTGCTCTGGATGCTGCTGAAAGTGATCTTGAAAAAGCACTGAGTGGAGATTTAAATGCAGCCCAAAGTGGAACAACCACTTCAACATCAGCAGATGGCACACTGACATTACAAACAAATGTCGCTAAGCTTCGAGTCCTTGAGACGAGTGTCAATCAAGGCTATACAGTTGGAGTTGATTTGTATGGTGATGGATCAGCCCCAAACGGTACGACTCCAGTCGATATTTCTTGGGCAAAAGAAACTGCATGTGCTGCACGAGCATCGTTGGTCGTGACAGTCTTGAGTACTGATGTGAATAATCCCATTCGTCGGTTTTATGTTGGTCCAATTGGCCCATGTGCTCGCAGTGGTGATAACTTTAATAACCCCACTGCCCCAGTCGCTGGGACTAGTCCGTATGCCTATCGATTTCGAATTACACCTGCAGCAAATGAACGCTTGATTCGAATTCGACCTCTGTACAATGGGACGGATGTCCAAGTAACGGGCGCAAGTTTACCAACCCAGTCCTATACAGTGACGTCAACTGCACAAAATTTGACAAGCAAAGAAACCAAAGCGGTTCAAGTGAATCGCACAATTCCAGTCGCACCATCAATCCTTGATTACGTTCTGTTTTCAGCAACATCTATAACTCAATAATAAGGGCACCGTATGAACTCTGTCGGATTTGATCTTGGCTCACACTCAATTAAGCTTATCGAGCTTGCAAAGGAAGGCTCAAAACACCGTGTTGTTCGTGTCAATCAGTTTACACACCCTTTTGGAGTGATGATTCCACAAGATGCTGACCAGATTCAGCAGCTTGCTAGCATGGTGAAGAAAGAACTGATTGAAAATAAATACACAGTAAAGAATTTGCGTGCAGCGCTCCCTGAGAGCGTCATCTCAACAAAAATAATTTCGACTCCTCCACTCACCGACGCAGAACTAGCCTCCGCAATCGATTGGTTGGCAGAACAACACATCGCGATTCCGCTTGAAGAGCTTCGAGTAGAGTATGAAGTGCTCTATCGCCCACCTGCGAATAAGAAAAATGAAAACATGCGAGTCCTTCTCATTGGTGTTCCAAAAGCAGTGATCACCTCATACATGTCATTCTTTGAATATCTTGAAATGGAACCTGTCATTCTGGAATCACAAGTGATCTCAATTTTGCGCTCACTCGTGCGTGAAAACATGCCAACGACACTTGTCGTACATATGGGCGCAGCAAGCACTGACTTCTTTATCGTGCACCAAGGTGAGATTGTGTTTGTGTACTCGTTCTCAAATGGTGGTCGATTAATCACCCGATCCATTGAACGCAGTATGAATGTCGACACGAAGCAAGCAGAAGAGTACAAAAACTCCTACGGTGTTGATCCAAACTTCCTTGAAGGGAAAATTGCCAAGATCGTCCAACCAGTATTACAACTGTTTGTCATCGAGATTCAGAAAGCAATGCAATACTTTACGAGTCAGTACGGAACCCAGAGCGTCAAGAGTATTGTCTTTTCTGGTGGTAGTGCACACATGCCAGGATTAATACCATTAATGGGCTCTCAGATTGGAATTGAATGTACTGTTGCTCATCCGTTCGAGATGTTGCTCACTGATACAAAGACACCTGTTCCGACAGACAGAGAAGCGGCCTTTTCTGTCGCAGTTGGGTTAGCAATGCGAGCAATGTAATATTATGTACGAACGAATTAATTTTCTTCGAGAGCGAGTGAGACTGCAAGAAGAAGTGCTCCAATCGGATAAGCGGCTTGCCTTTTTCACGTCGATTGGTCTGGGAATTTTCATGTTAGTTTTTGTCGGAGTCATTGGGTATCGATTCTACCTTGGAAGTCAAATTGAAGTAGTCGAGGCAGCGTCACAACAAGCCACAACACGACTCACTTCGCTGACTTCTGTACAAAATGCTTACATGCAGCGGAAGAATATGTTGGGATTAACAAAGCAAGTAATCGAGAAGCGAACGAAGGCTTGGGAAGCAATTAGTTATCTGTATTTAGTGATTCCCACTGATTCCCGCATTGAGACAATAAATTTATCTGGAACGGATGGGTCACTCGAATTTACCGTGAGAGCACCATCAATCTTTGCATACAAGAATCTCTCAACGATCCTCCAGTCTGAAGAAGTTGCGAAGAGCGGATATCGGCCACAACTTGGAACGCTCGAACGTGCAAAAAATGGATCATATTCACTGCAAGTTCGTCTGTATATGCAAAAGACACCAGAAAGCACTGCAGATACACAAGCGACAATGTCAGCAGAGTTAGAAGAATTATAATAAGAAGTACACTATGGCAACACCTGTCTCATTTCAGAAAAAAGCCCTCGGTTTTGATTTTTCGATGTCGTCGATCATGGCTATTGCCAAGCGACGACGTTATTTTACGATCTCAATCCTGTCATGGGTTGCTATTCTTGCTTTGATTGCACTCGTATTAGTTCCTGCAGTTCAAAGTATCTTGGCTATTCAAAAAGACCTGGAGACTGCATCTGCAGAACTCACAAAAAAACAGCAGCTCATTACCGGGCTCTCAACGCTTGATGCAAATGAGCTTCAGCGTGCAAATACCATCCTTGCAGCAGCCTTACCAATTGAAAAACCAGTGTTGCCTGTCTTGTATTCCATTGATCGCTTAGCGACTGAAGCGACTGTCTCTGTTTCAAATTTTCAAGTTTCACCAGGACTGCTTGGTACATCAAGTGGAAAACTGAGTGAAGCGGCACAGGTCTCAAAGATCTCTCCACAGATAGCGACACTGCCGCTAAAGATGGGTGTCTCAGGTGGATTTGGAAACTTAAGTACCTTTTTCCAATCACTGGACAATGTTGTTCCATTTATCCAAATAAACTCCATTCAGTTCTCTTCAGAAGTTGGACAAACAGCCGCGACCTCTACGGAGAGTGCCACCTATACAGCTGAAGTTTCACTGTCGTCACTCTATCTAAAATCTGCGCTTGCCAAAGGAACTGTGACCAGTGTTGCTCCACTCAATACAGCAGAAAAAGACTTGCTCCAAAGGCTCACGCTCGCAAATGAAGCCACGCTCGCTGACTCAGCAAAAGCAGGTGCCCCAATCATTGCGACCAGTTCAGCGCTTCAGTTCATCGATCGACAATAAGACAAGATCCCATACAAACGAACTTTTTTTTGCATAAAAAAAACTCATACCGTTCGTTCAGCAAGAACGATCACTATGAGCGATCAAGAATATCTCTTTTTAGGCAATTCGAACAAGAATGTGACGCTTCTCTTTGACAGCGCGAACTCGGGCAATGGTGCGGATAGCATCAATGATCTTTCCGTTCTTGCCAATGACTCGGCCAGTATCTTCAGGATCAACTTTGAGGATATAGACATCTGTCGTCCCCTCTTCCAAAACCTCAACAGAAACTGCGTCTGGATTGGTTACGAGATTAATGAGGAGGAATTCAAGTAAGCTTTTCATTAGGCTTTCTTTACAGCATGCTTTAATACGAGGCTTGCGACTGTCTCAGTCGGCTGTGCGCCTTTCTTGAGCCATTCCTCATAGCGAGGAGTGTCCAAGACAAATTCTTTGGATAATGGGCTGTAGTGTCCCAAGTTTTCAACGTACTTACCATCACGCTTGTCGCGTGCTTCAATAACAACGAGACGAAAATGTGGCTCGTGCTTTTTACCTGTTCTGGAAAGTTTGATTTTTAGCATAATTTTTTCCCATCATCCGTTGACACTCGCGCAGGATGAAAATGTTTGATTAGTATATCAAAACATTTTCATTTTCTCAAGAGCGACTCTGGCTGCTTCCTGGGAGGCGTCTTGTTTGCTCTTTCCCTCCCCTTGACCCAATGACTCCCCATCGACTGTCACCTCGACGGTAAATATCTTGAGGTGATCTGGTCCTGACTCATCTGTTGTTTGATATTGAGGGGTGGATTTACCTTGTGATTGCACAAGTTCTTGCAAGTTTGTCTTGTAGTCTTTGTAGAGTTTTGAGGTAATAATCTCGTCCACTTTTGGAAGCAGTGAGGCAGAAATGAATGTTTTGCAGGCATCATAGCCTTGATCGAGGTACAAGGCTCCGGTCACGGCTTCGAAGGTGTCAGCTAACATTCCACTGTTCTCACGACCTCCGGAACGCTCTTCACCCTTACTCATCTTCAGCATCGCGTCGAGTCCGAGTTCTTTGGCAACGATTGCTAAGGTAGTCGTCTTTACGAGTGCTGCGCGGTAACTGGTGAGCACTCCTTCTTGCTCGTTTGGAAATCGCTCATAGAGGAATGTTGTCGTCACCAGCTCGAGAACTGCATCCCCTAAAAACTCTAAACGCTCATTGGATGTTGATCCGTGGAGCTCATTTAAGGCACTGCGATGAATGAGTGCATTCTCAAGCAGTGATGGATCACGAAACGTTGGAATCATAGCAAGATAAAAAGAATGTGCTCGTTTTACTCGAGTTCATCTTCAATATAGGTGGCAAGTTCACCTAAGGTTGGTTGATCTGCTAAATCGGACGGTTTGAGTCGAACCTCAAACTCGCGGTTTAATCGAGCAAAAAACTCTGAAAGTTCAACAGGTGTCATTGAGAGTTCATCAAACTCCATTCCCGTCGAGATGTCTTCTGGATCAATCCCGGTAATCTCGCAGACAGCTGCCTGAATGGCGAGAAAGTATTTGGATGGTAGTGGCTTCGTTGCTGGTTGAATCATACCTGTTGTGCAATTGTATTTAACACTCCGTGAATAAATTTACTTGAATTATCTGAACCGTACTCTTTTGCGATCTCGACTGCCTCGTCGATGACTACTGCGACACTGATGTCCTTCCCTATCAATTCAAACACCCCGACCCGCAGGATTGCAAGGTCAATTTTGTTCATGCTCTCAATTGGGTGCTCAGTTGCGGCTTTTTTGATGAATCCGTCTATGGCATCGAGCTTTTCGACAATGGGCGCAATTTCATCTTCGGGAATTTTTTGAAAGTCATATGCAAATAACGACTTTACAAGTGCAATCCGATGCTGATGACGCGGATCATGTGACGTTTTCATTATGCTTATTTCGCTGCTTGTTTTTTGGCAACTTTGCGTGCGCGTTTACCGACATATCCAGATGTGGCTTTGGTGATCAAGGCAAGTTTTGGTTGACCTGCCATGCGTGCACCAGAGCGACGACTGCTGTGCCTGCGTTTTGTAAGTGGACCCATACAAACTCCTTTAATTTTGTGAACAACTGTATAGCTCTATGTAAGTGTACTTGCTTTATTCTTCTCTATACAAGAGGAAATCGAGAGCAAAGGGTGTTTGTACCATGAAGAGTGTTTTAAATCAAGAGAGAAGTCGCCTATTCTCGTACAACTTTGGCAAGTCCAAGTGTAATCAGTGCAAGTGCCCACCCGGTTCTCTCAACTTTTCTTCCAAGCAACTGATCCATCTTTGTAGAGATACCCATGCGCGATCGTTCTCCACCCTCTCCTCCAGTACTGTCATACAATATGTTCCGCACGGTGTACGGACTGATTCCAAGAGCTTGAGCAATATCCTTCCCCTTTGTTGTTCCTTTGAGTATTTGTTCAAGGACTCGAATTTGACTCGGCAAGAACACATCTTTTATGAGATCTTCTTCAAGTTTGATTGTCGTTTTCTGCTCCATAGTGATGTGAGGTGTTCTGCAACTGCGCTACTTATTCTCGTGGTCTCAAGAATTGATCTGGAGTGAAAAAAGCAGGACGATGAAACTGTTCATACCTCGGAGGCTTGTTGGAGGAATCAATCTTCAGAGTCGCATCGAGCGCCTGGGTATACCAAGGTTGGGTGTACTCCCCTTTGAGTGTATAGGTATGTAGTGCCGCATAGGCCTCAATGAGTGCAGGGCTCAGTACATTCGCGTTGGTTGTTAAAAATGCTGCAATCGCTTCTGCAGCCCGTATGTTGTCTGGGTATTGTTCGGTTTGTGGCATAGTGGACACGATTATACCAAATGCTCCACTTCTCTCTTACAGTCTTCAATAAGTTGGGTGTCTGACCAGGACGCGAAGCGCAACGCATCAAACCCGTGTTGTCTGACTCCCAAGAGTTCACCGCTTCCACGATGTTTGAGATCGTACTCAGCTAACGCATTGCCATCATATGTTTTCGCAAAAAAATTTAAGCGGGTATTAATCTCTACTCCATCACTAGTGAACAAGAGACAATACGCATCTTGGCCTCGTCGACCCACACGCCCACGAAGCTGGTGTAGCTGTGCTAATCCATACCGCTCACTTCCCTCAATCACAATCACACTTGCTTTGGCAATATCGACACCAACCTCAACGACTGGTGTGGTGACCAGCACGTCGAGTTTTCCACTCATCATTTTTTCAAAGAGGTCATCTTTCTCTGCAGGTTTTAACTGTCCATGTAGAAGGCCAAGTTTGAATCCTGAAAATATTTTCTTCAAATCAGTAAACTCCTTCTTGGCTGAGCGCACCGTGGAGAGTGTATCGATCAATGATTCTTCGATAAAGGGACACACAATCAAGCACTGCTGCCCTGTCTCTTTCAAGTTTTTCTTGATCCATTCATAGGCGCTGGCTCGCTTTTCAATCGGTGTCACCCATGTTTTGATATTCGAGTTTTCTTTATGTGGTTTGATGATTGAGAGATCACGATCGGCCAACGCTGTCAGTGCAACGGTGCGAGGAATCGGGGTTGCGGTCATGGAAAGAAAGTGAGGCTTTTTTTTCAGAGTGAAGAATGACTCTCGCTGGGCAACCCCGAATCGGTGTTCCTCATCAATGATCACGACGGCTGGACGTATTCCACGTATCCCAAAGAGTGCATGTGTTCCAACTAAGATATCTGCATCGCTGTTTTTCTCTTTCCCGGTATAGAGACCGACCGACACTTCTCCTCCCGCTGATTCTTTCGAGTGTGCAAAGAGCCGCTGTAAGGTACTGAAATGCTGCGATGCCAGAATGTTTGTGGGGCAAATGAGCACCGCTTTGTGTCCTTGACGTGCTGCCACCCATAACAGAAATGCGGCAACGGTTGTTTTTCCAGATCCGACTTCACCTTGGATGAGTCGATGCATCGGATGTGGCTGCACAATATCCAACGAGATGGCTTGAATGGCTTCTTTCTGGGACGGCGTTGGGGCAAAAGGTAAGAAAGAGTAGAACTGTTTGATGTCCTCATTTGTGGTTGATAGTTTGATGAGTGACGCCGACAGTTGGTGCGTCTTCTTTTGTTCGACAACATTTTTGATAAGTGAGAATACTTCATCGAATGCGAGCCGCTTCTTCGCACGAGTAATCGCAGTCTGGACAACATCAGCATCTAGGCTGCGCGGAGAGTCGCTCTTTTGAATTTGGTGAAGAGCTAGCAATGCGTCCTCAAGTGACACTAACTCATATTTGGAGTAGAGCGGAATCATAGCCGCAGGGTCTTTGAGTGATATAAGACTGAGTGCCGAGCGGATAAGTTTGCGTAAGTATCTTGAATTAATATCTGCTGACTCATGATAGATGGGAACAAGTGAGCCAAAGAGTGGCGTCTTGGTCTCGACTGTTGGATTCGTCAGATTAAAGTGTTTCTTGTACTCACTCACTTTACCCGTGAAGTAATACTTCTCACCGACACGTAGACTACTCAAGATGAATGAGTTGTTAAACCATGTCAGATCCAACGTTCCACTTTCATCCTTCACTTTCACTTTGAGCATGCTTTTAAAGCGAGGAGTTCTGATGGGAATCTTACTGACAACTTCAGCATGAATACAGACGGTTTGATCAGGAACAAGATCTGCAATCGAAACCTCTCGTTCAACTGTTTCGTAGCGAAATGGCGCATCGTAGAGAAGATCTTTGAGTGTTTCTATTCCAAGCGCTGCGAGCTGGTCAGCACGAGCTGGCCCTACTCCAGGTAAATGTGTCACTGATTCTGAGAGCTCAACACCCATACTGTGTAGTAGTGTACAGGTTTTTAAAGTATTTTCACTTCTTCATGAGGTTTTGTGTTTGCATGTACGGTCGTGCCTTGAGTTCTTTGTCTTTGCGCTCCTCTACTCCGTGATAGAGCAGTATTCCAGTCGTCAATCCAATGAGTACCGTGCCTCCAGTGAGGAATATCATCATCTTGACTGGCATTGGAAATCTCCACAGCTTGAGTGTTTTGAGAAGTGACCAACTAAAGCTCACTGTTGCCAAGATGATCAAGATTTCACGAACCTTGTATGTCATGCCACTGGCTCCCATTGAGCGCGGAAATAAAAGCGACAAGATGAGCAATACAATAATCATGAGAATACAGAAGTAAGTGTGGGAAGCATCGTGTTTGGCAATGAATTTTGGGGATGAGAAGAGCTCTGGATGGAGGGCAATGGTTCCACCAGCATATCCGCCTCCAGTATTTGGAGGGATTGAGCTCGTTTGGTCCATAAGTTATCGAAGCAGCAACACTGTTTGAATGATGCCACCAAAAGCAAAGGTTACCATGACGAAGCCGACAATGATTTGGAATACCAGTCGTACCTTCTTATTCATCATACACTGTGGACAACAGACTTTTTAGCCTGTCGCTTCTAAACTATAATAATTTCTCTTCCCAACTTTCAGGATTTTTCCAGCCTCAACGACATGATTGGCGTCTGTGATCTTCACTCCATCTAGTTCGATACCACCCTGCTCAACTAAGCGACGGATGTCACTTTTACTTAGGTCTGGTTTCGCCGTGACAATCAAATCAAGAATAGTTTGTTCTGGACGTACCGGAAGTGGTGTTGGTTCAATGATCTCGCCTTGTTGGACTGATCGTTCGAAAAAAACTTGAGCCTCATTTGCATGTTCGACTGAGTGGAGTTCACTCACAATTTGATGGGCGAGTGATTTTTTGATGTTAATAGGGTTTTCACCAGACTCTAGTTTGCCTGCAATGACTGCAATCTCTTCAACTGTGCGATTGGTTGCTAAGGTGAAGTAGTTGATAATCAGTTCATCTTTGAGTGACATCACTTTTCCGTACATGTCATTTGGTTCATCTGATAGCCAGATTGCATTCCCCCATGACTTACTCATCTTTCGGCCATCAGTTCCTTCCAAAAATCCGTTGGCAATAATATATGATTCTTTTTCTCGCAGATCTCGCTGGAGTGTACGCCCTGCTTGCATGTTAAATGTCTGGTCAGTTCCGCCCAGCTGAATATCAGTGTCCATGAAGTAGGAGTCATATCCTTGCATGACTGGATAGAGAAGCTCATGTAAGCCAACGTGTTTTTTTGCTTCAAGGCGTTTCTTAATGAGTTCTCGGCTAACGAATGTGCCTGCAGAGAAATGTTGGGTCAACTTGACGATATCGACAAAGGTAAGCTTCGAGAGCCACTCACTATTGTGCACAACTTTCACTAGGCTAAAATCAATAATTTTTTCAGCCTGCTTTTTGTAGAGTGCAAAATTTGCTTGGATTTGTTCACTGGTTAACACTGGTCGTTCTGTATCTTTGTCCGAGGTGTCTCCAATTAACGCGGTGAAGTCTCCAATTAAAAAAGTCACATGATGCCCTGCCTCAGCAAACGCTTGCAGTTTTCGCAACGGGACAGCATGTCCAATGTGGATCTGGGTTGCGGTCGGATCGATACCTAAATAGATATTGAGTTTTTTCCCACTTTCCAAGAGAGTTTGGAGTTTTGCTTTGTCTGGAATAATGTTCTCGACTCCACGAGTCAAAATATCGGTTGTGGTCATAGGTACTTTCTTGCCCTCATTGTACATCAAGTTTGCGTGAGTTTGTAGAAAGTCTTTCTGATTCCTTTTGTGGGTTGTCTGATCAAAACATGAAAACTATACTACCTGTAGTGTTTTCGTGTGTGGAGGGTCACCTATGAATTTTGACGTATTTACCAAAAAGAGGTCCGGTTTCGTACGAGGATTACTTGACGGAGCTTTGAAGAAATCTC
>CAZWYZ010000027.1:9002-11047 GCA_964638785.1 uncultured Pseudomonadales bacterium | reverse complement strand
GCGAGAGTCCGATCTCCTTTGTTTTACCAAGAAGATTAACAGCCAAATGTGGATCTTGGTCAACAGCATCTTGCCCACTCGCCTTCTCACTCAATCGATGTGGACCCACATCCGTCTTATCCGCAATAATGAGAGCCAATGCTTCTGGACCAAATCGCTTCATTATTTCTTCAATCAATTCTTTCTCTGAAGTTATCTGAAAGCTATCAATCAGTCCTTTTGCAACTGGCTCATTATGAAGTTGGATTGCTCGTCGAATCGTACGCCACTGCTGTGCTTGATCAATACGTTTCTTACTTGTGATATCGAGATTTTTATCTGGAAGTACTTGTTCGATAACGGTTGAGAGGATATAGGGGGAGACAAGTGAGTGTAGATTTCGGCTTAAGATATTTCCGAGATCATGACCTCGAGCTGCGATCAGCGCACGTCGTTGTACATCTTTTCCATAGCCACCTGCCTGCAAGAGAGCAGTTGTATTCTTCACTACTTTTCCAATGTGCTTTTTATCATGCCTGTTGAATCCGTGATGGTACACGTGATCAAGTGACCCATTTGCGAGGCCATATGGAGCTTCCAATGCATTCACTAAGAAAGAATCAATTTTTTTGACGCTACCTTTATACACATTGGTATTCTCACCGCAAAAATCCCTCCACTGATTTGTTTGTGTCAGAACATAGTCAATGAAAGCTTGTGGGCAAGCTGCATCCAAGAAGAATTGGCGTGCAGGGATGCTCTGTTCATCTTTGCCTGAATGGTTCACGAACACACCGTCTCTATTGTGTATAAGGGATTTTGCGAGTCGAAATTTTTCGAGTGGGAGTGACATAAAGTGAACTGAGGGAATAAAAAAACACCCTCTCCTTTTGACTACTTGGTTTCCGCCTTACCTAGGGTAAGACTGTTGTTTCTTGGATCAAAAGTGGGTGCTTCTATATGATGCGTTCGTTCCACTTTCAGGTATTATACCATGAAGCTACTCCCACTCCATAGTTGAGGGCTTTTCGTCGTTTGTTGGATCAGCTGAAGGTGTAGCGCTACCAGATGGCTTGGCAGTAGGCATAAGTGTGGGAACTGGTACTGCACCGGAGATGATCTCGAGGTCAGAGGCTGCGAGAACCAGAACAGTCATTGTCTGAGGGTTATATTTTCCTGATGCGAGTATTTTCTTCCCAATCAGTTTTGCGAGGGCCACTGATGCTGGTGCTTCCAGTTTCATCACTTGAGTGTCTGAGCCTATCAAAAAGTAGTAATCACCTTGCTTTTGCACTGTACCGACAAATGCTGCTTCTCTCCACGGGTCAGGACTCGCAAGCGGAGCTGGGCTGGCAAGGATTGGAACATACTGCAGAATGGGCTCGGGGATGGTGATTCTGCCAATTCCAAAACTTGCTCCACCTACAGCTAAAATGATCATCACCGCAGTGAATGGATGAATCTTGAGTTTCAAGTCAACCCCTTCACCATCCATGACTCCTTTCCACCACTTTCGAATATACGTGACAGGGTTTGTGATGGAGAAACTAATAAAAGGAGGATCTGTTTTTGAGAATTTTCCACTCAAATCACGAATCGCGTTTGCAGCTTTTGCAGATTGAATCGGGTCCAAACTGGGGTCAATTGACGCCATAGCTTGTCACATCGAGGTACTATTTTTCATAGTACGCTCACTGAAAATAAATGACAAGCCTTGTGTTTTGAGGAGAACAATTTAGGATGAACCTCGCATGACTTTATCCATTGAGAACTCACTTTTAAGTCCACAAATACTCATCGATAAATGCATTGCATTTATTGAAAATCGTCCAGGACTTAAAAAACGAAACACGGAAGCAAAGCTCCGTTTTTTAACTGGACGCGAGTTTGACGAGCTCATCGATTCAATCCATAAACCTGATCCAGGCTCCGATCAGTGGATTGTCGAAGTTGCTGAAGAGCTCCCGGATGTGTTGATCTTTATACTGCAGCACTGGTTATTTGACTTTCGCACCCATACTGAAATAGCCCAGTTACTTTTTCATGCCGAGAGCAAAGCATCACTG
>CAZWYZ010000027.1:0-8992 GCA_964638785.1 uncultured Pseudomonadales bacterium | reverse complement strand
ACGCATTCTATGCAGGAGAAATGAAGAAACTTCAGCCCGATCTTGCACTCGAGCAACGGTTAGATGATGCGATTTGTGTACAGGCACTGACAATCTGCTTTGGTCTTAGTCATTCTTTGGGGTTTGATCTCTATGAGCTGGCTGATATCAAGGCAGATCATAATGACAAACGGTATCAACCTGAACTCTATACGGAAGACTGCGACTATGATGCGTCAAGAAACCAAACACGTGCATATGCAAAAGAGATGTTGCCCAAAGAAATACATCTGTATCCACTTATTTTGCAGATACGGCGTGAACGCAGTTAAAGTGTGAATTCAAGCTTCCCTTCATAGTCCGCAAGCGCACGAATCAAAATACTTGGGACCATTTGATGATCAAGCCCGTTCTTTGATTCCTCCAAGAGTGCAGCTTGTAACACTGCATGTACAGGATGCTCTGGATCGCTACGTCGAAGCTGCATAAGAGAGATCAGTCCTGTTGAAGCAAAATCAGTATGGTCACGAAAGGACGCAGCTTGGTCTTCTTGGCTCAAGTTGTAGACATCCACTGAGCCATTTGCAGCCACTGTTGCACTTCCATTTTCAATCGTTATTTTTTGTCGTGTTTCCAATCCCATTACTATAGTATACCGTATGGATGAGATTCACTCGAGGACATCCCAAGCATACCCAGCGCAAATTGTTCGAGAATCTGTGGATCTCCAGTTCTTTTCTCTCCACTAATCTCTTTGGTTCGTCCGGTGTATGTCCAACTTTTCTCAAGTATGTTTTGCGCTTGGAGGGCTGTGAGGTTGTCTGCTAACTCTCTAAATGTTGGGTCTCCATGAAAGGCATCAAGCGAACCCAAATCTGGATGTTCTGCGATTGTCTCTTGAAGGACACGCAACACGTAGCGAAAATCTCTTGCTTTTCCACGGACGTCTTTAATTGCTTCGATTATCTTTCCTTCAAACCCATTTTGAGTTGGTCTAAGTCCATCAACTTGTGTCACTAGCAGTTCGATAAATGGCAACGTGTCGCCGGGTCTAGCTCCATTAACTCGGAGCAGGTTTTCAAGTGGCATCCCTGATTCTGGAGTCCACCCTGCCCAGTTGTTACTGTGTCGTGCTGGTTTTTCACTATGATCAGGGCGTGAGTACTCGGTTCCATTTGTATACAAGCGCAGGAACTGCTTGTGTGTTTGTGCATCCACTGCATGATCGGGATTTGGGTCCTGCAATCCATACACCAGTGCATTCAAAAAACTTTTTGTGGGTCGATGTAAAAGGAGTTCATGTGCGTGTTGGCGAACCACCGAGATGTCAGTTGCCGCTTCATGCAAGGCAAGTGTTTCTTGCCAATCAATATGTACAAATGGATCTTCTTGAGACTTGAGGCCTACTGTCCTATACAGATGAGCAAGCACTTGTTCTTTCGTAGATCCTTTATCTATCTTGTATTCAATGACCTTCTCACCATTGATCTGTACAATTGTGGTGACATCATTTGCGTACGAGAGATGTAACTTCCCTGCATGGGTACGCAAAAAATCGAGTGTTGAGGTTTCTTGCGGGAGCGTGCGACGAAGGTTTCGAAAATGTGCAGCCTCACTTGAGTTATATGTCTTTAATGCAGCAATATGTTTATCACCTTCAGACACATGGTCTTTAATTGTATCTTCATCAATCTCTGGTTCTGCATACAATACTTCTGGAACCATCGGGGCGAGTGTGGCAAGCGTTATTTCTCCCGCCATTCGATGGACTTCTTTCTTGAGTGCTTGATGCTTTCGTGTTGGCTCAGGACTTGCAACACGAATCTTGCCGACAGGCCCCAGTATCCATGGTGAAAGTGAGTCGGTTTGGTGAGAATGCCCTTCAATACTCATATTTTTTTCCTAAAAAAAACCCACCAGGTGGTGGGAAATTAAAAAATACGAATACCTGCCAATTTGACAGGTGTGATGTGATTTCGATGGTAATCTAGAGCTTTTTGCCCTAAAAAAAACTCGTGCCATAGAGAGTTGAGTTTCTTGGGGACGAATGTCTAACCTTGTGTAGTATATCACAGTCGTCTCCGGACAAGCATCAATCGTCCCTCTCTGCCGAAGCTATCTTGTGCTGCTGCAGGATCATTGTCCCAAGTCTGAATTTGATAGGGCGTATCTTCTTGGTTATGGATTATGCTCCCATCTGGAAGAATCGATATCTCGGCTTCACTCCACTGCTCACCAAGACTTAGGAGTGCCGCACAGACTGCCTGCGGCGTTTGTGACACTACTTCAACAGGAAATATTTCTCTGCTATTTGATGATGTCATTGATTGCATCCCGAAGTTTTCGGGCCTCCATATTAGGTGTACGACTGAAAATGATCGAGCGAGAGCTAGAGATCATCATCCCCTTTTTCTGACTATTCATTCCTGCCGTTACGGTTTTTTTGAGGTCACCGCCTTGTGCACCTATACCTGGAATCAACAGTGTCATTTCCCCTACAATTGATCGTATTTGGGCGAGCTCATCAGGATATGTTGCTCCGACAACAAGCATGCAGTTCTCGTTCTTGTTCCATGTCGTTGCAACTTGTGTCGCGACATGTTCCCACAGTTTCTTCCCATCACTCATGCGATCCTGAAACTCCGGTGACCCAGGATTTGAGGTACGAGCGAGAATAATTGAGATCTTGTCAGATCGATCCAAGAACGGTTGAAGAGCCTCTTGGCCTAAGTATGGATGGAGCGTGATTGCATCAAATCCAAGCTCATCAAAAATACCTTGGACATAGCCATTGTTTGTATTTCCAATGTCTCCACGCTTCGCATCAGCGATCGTACAAATTGCAGGATGATGGGTGCGCAAGTAGTCCATAGTCATGGAAAGCTCTGTCCAACCTTGCGCTCCTCTTGCTTCATAAAAGGCAAAATTGAGTTTGAATGACGAGACATATTCGTGTGTTTGTTCAATAATCCATTTGTTGAACTCATACTGAGGTATGTGAGAGTGAGCAAATTGGGAGGGAATTTTTGAAAGTTCACTATCTAAGCCCACACACAGGAGTGAGTGTGATTGTTCTTCGCGTTCTCGCAGTTTATTGGTAGCTGTCATATTTTTTATGCTAACAGAAACTCCTCTTCTGGAAAGAGATCAACACTTGGTTCACTTTTCAATCGGGCGAGTTCACGAACGAGTGCTTGAAAGAACCCATTTGGATGGAGTTGTACATGTTCTTGGATTTTGTCAGTCAACAGAAGTGTTCCTTTATTGACTATTCGGTCAAGCGTGACATAGTCTGCTTGTGCAAAGGTAGACAGGAGCTTCGTCATCGTTTCCTCTACCTCAGACGAGACTGTTGTTTGTTCATCAAGATTAAGTAAGGTTTGAATAAAAGCTTCTGATCGTTGTTCAGCTGATGCACTCATATAGTTCCTTTCGATTGTAAATATTTTTTTCCGTGTCCAACGGTTGTATTGATGGGTTTGCCTCGCTTACACAGCGGACAATCAGCTTCAAGATATGACTGTACGGGGTAGACGCCAAGTGAGGCAAACGGTACACCCATGGTCTCACTATTCACCAGTTTTTCATCTCGGTTGACCATAACACACGCTTCAATAATATTCCCGCCTGCTTGCTTGACTGCATTGATCACTTTTAAAACTGATCCTCCTGTTGTCGTCAAATCCTCGATGATGAGAACGCGTTTCCCCTTCACAAACTTGTCATAGCCTCGTTTAAACTCTTGTCCATTCTCGGGAGTTTTTTCGGTATAGACGCCATGGACAACTCGTTTCGTTTTTTTAGAAAGATGGTACGCTGCCCACTGCGAGAGAATAATTCCTCCCATTGCAGGACCGACCACAACATCAATATTTTTATCAGCATATTTTTGGGCGAAAAGTTTTCCAACTTTACTGACCTCTTCAGGGTATGGAAAGAGCGCATCCTTATTCAGGTATGTACCCATGTGTCGTCCGGATGTTCCCACAAAATGATCATCAGACAGAATCATTCCGACTTTCTTCAAGATGGTAAGAATTGGAGCCATAGTATGCTTTCTTTTTTATGTTGTACCAAAATACCGATCACCATAATCACCTAGTCCAGGAACAATATATTTTTTCTCATTGAGATGATCATCGACTGCTGCTGTATAGATTGCTATGTCGGGAAACTGTGCATGGATTGCTTTGATACCCTCAGGTGCCGCTATGACGCAGACCACTCGCATTTCTTTGATTTCTTCCTGTGAGACCCGGTTGAGCAAATGCAACAGTGACCCGCCCGTTGCAAGCATTGGATCGGTGACAATCACCACGCTATGCTTTGATAGTTTTGGAAGTTTCCAATAGTACTCTTTTGCAACAGCTGTCTCTTCATCCCGAGCGAGTCCGACAAATCCAATTGTTGATTTTGGCAGAAGATCCATTGCCCCAAAGAGCATTGCAATCCCTGAGCGTAGAACTGGGACAACGACAATCTCATCGGCAAGTTTTGGTGCCTGTATCTTTGCAAGTGGTGTTTCTATCTCTTGAAATTGAAACGTGAGTCCTCTGATTGCTTCTGCAAAAAGTAAACGACAGAGTCGATCGGAATGGCGTCTGAACTTATCGACCTGCGTCTGTTTATCACGAAGATGTGTGAGCGAATCAGCAACAAATGGATGGTCGATGATGTGGACATTTTTCATACAGAGTCTTCTTCAATCAAAAGAATACGGTGGACATACAGTGGAGAAATGACATCAATGTCCGTTGGATCATCCACGATGCTGTCTGCAAGATATGTTTCCAGATTCGTTGCTGCTGGCAAACGAGTATCTTGGAGAAGAATATTTTCCATGTGTTCCGCATTCATACACTGCCTCCTTCTTTTTATAGGTATAGTCGCTCACCAACGATCTCAGAAATATGGGTGACCCCTTGCTTTTCAAGCCATGTGTCCAAATGAGCCAAGAGCGTACTGGGCAGTGACGGTCCTTTGAAAACAAGCGCTGACAGTACAGCCACTGCTCCCGCTCCTGCCTCGATTTTCTCTAAGAAACTGTCCAAATCATCCACCCCACCCATTCCTATGATTGCCACATCAGGTGCGCTCTTGTGTACATGGGCAATCAGTTGGGTTGCCCGTTCTCGGAGTGGCTTCCCGCTTACGCCACCGGCTTCCCTTTCCCACCGTTTTCCCAAACCTGCTTTGAGGTGTTGATCAGTCGTTGTGTTCGTTAACATCACTCCAGCCAAATCGTACTCTTCGACAAGCCGAACGACCTCGTCAATTTCTTCCAAGCGAAGATCAGGAGCAAGTTTGGTAAAGATAGGTGTGTATCTATCGCGTGCATGCATCTCATCCCGACACGCATCGACAATTTTTTTGAGATGAGTGTATGTCTGCAATGCACGTAACCCTTCTGTATTTGGTGAGCTTACATTGATCGTGAGAAAATCTGCATATGGAAGAACTGCTGCAAGCGCATCTTTGTGGGCTTGCGGAGCATCTTCTACAGATACATTTTTATTGATTCCAATACTGACACCCAACGTCCCTGCTCGATACGCATAGCGAGACAGATTGGCAGCCACAGCATCTGCTCCATCGCTATTAAATCCATAGCGATTGAGGATTGCGCCTTTTTGAGGGCGAAACAGCCGTGGAAGTGCATTTCCAGGCTGCGGATATTTTGGAACCGTACCGATTTCAATACCACCAAATCCCAATGCAAAGAGTCCGTCCACGGCTTCTGCATTCTTGTCATATCCAGCTGGAAGAAGCAGTGGATTTGGAAAATCAACACCTCCCACCGTTGTTTGTAGTCGCTCATTCGTATATGGGTAGGGCGTGTTCACCAGATGTTTGAATGCGAATAACAAATGAGGATTTTGCTCAATCATCGCAAGCATACCGATGACAGCATGATGTGCAGACTCTGCATCCACCCCAAATCGCTCCAGGAATGGATAGAAGAGTGTTTCGTATGCACTGACTCTATTCATAGTTTTTTATTGTCCTGATCCTTCATGTAACACTGCATAGAGAACTGCCATTCGCATAAACATTCCATTGGGCACTTGGTTGCTCAAGTAAATCGCTCGCGGATCAGCATCGACTGCTGGCTCGATTTCACCCACACGTGGAAGTGGATGCATCAAGATTGAGTCTTTGGGTAGTCGTTTCATCATCTCTGGAGTCACAATATAGTGGTGTTTCAGTCGCTCATACTCTTGGGGATTTTTAAACCGTTCTTTTTGAACTCGGGTCATATACAGAACATCACTGTGCTCGATGACTTGTTCCAAATCATCCGTTTCAAACAGTCTCACTCCTCTGCTGCCTAGTTCTTGAAATAACTCTTCTGGAAGTTGCAGTTCTTTGGGCGAAACAAAATTGATGGTCATGTTTGGGAACAAAGACAGCATTCTTGAGAGCGAATGAATCGTGCGGCCATGCTTGAGATCACCAACCATCGTGACTTGAAGGTTCTCTAGCTGCCCGAAATGCTGAGCTACTGTAAACTGATCAAGTAATCCTTGCGTTGGGTGTTCGCCCGTCCCATCCCCCGCATTAATCAGTGGGATACGTAGATAGCTTGAAGCAAGATGCGCAGATCCTTCTTCTGGATGGCGAAGCACGATAACATCGGAGTACCCTTCGAATGTGCGAACCGTATCTTCCAGCGACTCACCTTTTGCAACCGACGAGAACTGTACTTCAAAGGACCCAACCATCCCACCCAGTCGCTGCATCGCCATCACAAATGACCCTTTTGTTCGACTCGAATTTTCATAAAAAAGCGGTGTCATTGCTTTGCCACGCAAGAGATCAGTGCTGCCATCTTTTTCTACAATCTCTTTCATTGAAGTAGCAAGTGTATTTAAGAAAAGAAGATCGTCCTGTGAGAACTGATCCGCTTCTAGGATATGCTTTTTATACAGTGGATTTTCTTGGAGACCCATAGATTCCTTTTTTTAGCTACGATGAATACCAAGTGAAAGCACTTCACATTCTTTCAGTTTGGCAATTCGATACAAATACCCCGTTTCCATGCCGACGATTGCCAGCTCATTGTTCGCCATCAGTACATACAATCGTTTATTCAAACGATCAACAATATGCCCACTTTCTTCAACAGATGTGATACAGCGAAGCAGTTCAATCATCGCGGGCGTAAGAAAGCGGTTTCCCTCATTAATTTGCGGCCAGCAGCCATCGATGGCGTACATAATTTTGTGCGTTTGTGGTCGGTCTGGTCTGTTGTCGATCATAGTTTTTCCTTTTTGGCCGCAAAAAAAATCCCTCGTTGGAGGGAAAATTAATCGTTCACCGAATAATTGGTGAGGCGTTTGCGGAAAATGGTTAAAAAAAATCTAGTGGTGGGCACTAGAAAATTAGTCTACAGCTAGTTTTTTCTCTACGCAAGCCCAAATTTCTTTCTCGACTGTTTCCAGATCAGTATTTGCATTGATGGTGATCCATCGCCCATGATCATTTTGATTTGCCAACGTAAGGTACGCTTCTCGTACTTGTTCATGAAAGGAAAGATTTTCCATCTCAATTCGATTGTTTCCACCTGCTTGTGCTTGCCGCAACAGTCCTGTTTGCGCATCCACATCCAAAAAGAATGTGAGGTCAGGATACGTGTCTTTGGTAGAGAGACTATTTAATTCTTCGATTTTCTCCACTCCAAAATTACGAACGATACCCTGATACACGACCGACGAGTCACGGGTTCGATCCATCAACACAATTTTTTGGGCTTCAAGACTTGGAAGAACAAGTTCACGATACACTTGTGCACGGGCTGCTTGAAAGAGTAAGACTTCTGTTGTGTAAGCAATGCCAATATTTTTTGCAGATAAAACCACTTCGCGGATTTGCTCTGAGATCGCTGTTCCACCGGGTTCGCGAACCACCACGACATCAAATCCTTGCTTGGTGAGGTGATCACGAAGTCTGACAATCTGGGTTGACTTCCCTCCTCCTTCACCACCCTCAAATGAGATCAAGAATCCTTTTTGCATATCACCCACCATATCATATTTATCTTCATTTGCCACTGTTTTGACTCTTCACATAGGACTGCATGCGTTCGTGGACAGACTTATTCATGATGGAGCCTTTGGGAAGTGATGCAGTACTTTGCGGTGCTTGAACCGACGAGCGAATCTCACGCATTTCCTGCGCAGCATAGGTACTTGCTTGTTTGGTAAAACTTTCAGGACTGTTATTCTTGATCGCAATTGGAGCAGATGTTGCTGCAACTGGATCTGGAACCGCTTTTATTTTATTTTGAAGTGAGCTGCGAAACTGACCAGGTGTGAAGTGTGCCATAGTGGGTTACGTTTGATCACCCATGTGGAATGCGCGCTGTGTATATGCTGTCGCAGGTCCAACAGGCACATCACTATGTATTTTATAGACAACACCGCCAGGCTCACCAGGAATAAAGAGTCCCGCAAACTGCAGGACAGCTATTGGTCCGACTGCTGAGTATGCTTCCATTTCTTTGAGGAGAAGCGTGCAGTGACCTTCAAGCTGTTGATTCCCATCTGAATCTTCGAGGAGAGACTGGATCATATTCAGTCTCCATGCTATTTCACCATTTGAAATTTGACTGAGATTTGTCTCGATAGCTGACATATGGCCAAAGTATCACAAAAAAAAGAAAGAAACACAAGTACCGTGCAGATGGCAAAAAGCCCGCATGTCTACCAGGCGGGCTTTAAGCTCCTCTTACTTCAATCAAAGATCAACTACATTTAGCAGTCGCCGGCAACTTGCAGCAGCCAATTTTTACTGTACACCGCCATCGGATGCCTCGCGATGAAGTCTTTGTCCACCGCAAAACGGTTGCCAGCTTCCCATTTCGGGATCACCACTTCCACATCGGAGCCGTAGATGAAGACCACCACAGCATTGGTGTTTGTTAACACACCTTTGAAGGAAAACTGTAGATACAGCTCATCTTCCGTAGTGGTGACGATATCTTCAGACCACTTGCACCAGCCTTGGGGTGAAG
>CAZWYZ010000026.1:8104-11049 GCA_964638785.1 uncultured Pseudomonadales bacterium | reverse complement strand
TTTGCTCGATACTTGGGGACAAGCACAGTAACGACTACCTATTTCTTTGGTTCATTATCAAGTACTCTCCAGAGAATTCTTGAAGCATAGGTCCGATACGGTGACCACTTTTGAGTCAATTCAATGAGCTCACTTTCCGTCGGTTCAGACTCCAGAGTATAGAGTTTTTGAATTGCGCGCTTGAGCCCTAAGTCTCCTGTAGAAAAGACGTCTGGACGTCCAAGCGCAAACATCAAAAACATCTCTGCTGTCCAACGTCCAATCCCTTTCACTGTCGTGAGTTCTGTAATCACCTCGTCATTGCTTAAAGCATCAAGCGACTCTAAGTGGATCTCTTGATTGATTACTTTTGTTGCAAGATCTTTACAGTATTTAATTTTTGCCCAAGATATTCCCTGATCTCGTACGACTTGATCTGGAATACTCAGAAGTTCTTGTGGATCCAATGATGGTTCTGGATCTCCCTTTTTCCAATCTTGTGCATTTGAAAATAAATGGACAAACCTTGTCCAGATGACATCAGCAACTTTTACTGAGAGCTGCTGTGAGATTATCGATGCACACAGTTCTGTAAAATGATCAGCACTACTCCCTTTCTTTGTAATAGGTGGAATATCTCCAATGCGAAGAAGCGCCTCTGCGAGGAGTGGATCGACACGTTGGAAGTGCTGGTATATTTTTTGCATGTTCCCCGCTTACTCGTGAAGGAGTAAGGATTCTCCTGTCATACATGGAGGCTTTGAAAGTCCAAGCATCTCAAGCGTCGTTGGCGCCACATCTTTCAAGCCTCCTCCAGAACGAAGGGAAGGCTTTCTACTTTGTTGAATAAGCAGACATGGTACGGGATTGATTGTGTGTGATGTGTGAGGCTCACCAGTCTGGGGATCAACCATTTGTTCTGCATTTCCATGATCGGCAATCACAATCAGTGCTCCATCATGTTCAAGAACAGCGTTCACTAATCGACCTAGTTCACGATCGACAGTTTCAACTGCAACTCGGATCGCTTCTGGCTTTGCCGTATGACCAACCATATCTGGATTGGCAAAGTTTAAGAAGATAAAATCTACCGATCCAAGCCGTTGGATTGCTTCATCACATATTTCTTTTGCTCTCATTTCTGGGGCTTCATCATGCGTCTTTATATCTTTTCGACTTGGAACCAGAACATGTTCTTCACCAACGTGAGGATCTTGCTTCCCACCATTTACAAAGTAGGTTACGTGAGGGTATTTTTCAGTCTCTGCAATGTGAACCTGTGTCAGCTGCGCATCAGCGATAACAGAGCCCAACGTTTGATCAATGTGTTCCGGTTCATATGCAACAATTGATCCTAACGTTGAATCGTATTGTGTCATTGTGACAAAACAAAGATTCTTCTCATGCAACACGGTTGTTATTTTTTTTGAAATTTGCTTCGCTCGATCTGGCCTAAAATTTGTAAAAATGATTGAGTCATTTTGATTCACAGTGAAGGGCTTACCGTCTTCACGCAGGAAGACTTGTGGTTCAAGGAGCTCATCAAAAATTTCCTTTGAGTACCATTGCGTAATCTTTTCTGATGGTCGATCGCTACCATCATAGACAAATGCTGCTTGGCCATCAAATATTGCATGATATGCCTTATCTGTTCGATCCCAGTTCGTATCTCGATCCATCGAAAAGTATCGTCCAATGACTGTTGCAATATGGACCCCATCCATTCCTGCTATGTGCTTTTCAAGCCGCTCTAATGAACTTTGGCCACCTGTACGAGAAGAATCTCTTCCGTCCATGAAACAGTGCACAATCACTTTATGAATGCCATTCTTTATGGCAGCATTAATTACTTCTAAAATGTGATCTTCATGGCTGTGTACTCCACCTGGAGACAAAAGCCCCATGACGTGCAATGTGCTGGAGTGCTCTTTCACATGTGAAAATGCTTGCATGAAAGCAGGATTGGTAGCGAACTTTCCTTCTTTGGCGTCTTTACTAATTCGAACTAAGTCCTGATACAAAACACACCCTGCTCCAATAGTTGTATGCCCTACTTCGCTATTGCCCATCTGTCCAACTGGAAGGCCAACCGCTTCACCTGATGCTTCCAAAGTTGTATGTGGATATTTCTCCCAGAACTCATCGAAAAATGGGGTCTGCGAGATTGAGATACCATTGTAATCACTGGGCTCTGCAATGCCCCACCCATCAAGAATAACTAAGACCACCGGACCTTGCACTTGTTTTGGCATAGTGATTATTCCTCTATACGCTTTGAAAGTTCAGTAATTATTTGCTCACGCGAAAAAAACTGTATTGCCTGGAGTCCCGCATCCAGCGCAGCACGAATATTGCCCATGGTGCCATCCACGAAGATGACTGTCTTTGGCTCAACACCAAGTTTCGAACAGAGAACGATATAGTCTTGTGATGAAGCTTTCGAAAGACCAAGTTCAGCTCCTGAAAAAATGTTTCCGCCAAATACTTCAGTTAGCTTGGGTAAAATACTTGGATCCTTTTGGATCATTTCACTCGTGTACAGAGCAAGTTTCACACGGTCTTTTTGCATTCCGAGCCAATTCAGAAGTTCTCCATCCATTGTGAAAAGTTCAAAGAACTGAAATGTCGGCTTACTGCGTTCAGAGCGATATAAATCATTTAACTTTCCCGCATACGAACTGTCTTTGGTATGCAACAGCACTCTGGAAAAATCAAAGAGGAGTGTCGAAACTTTTGACATAGCATTAACGAGTAAATACTTCCTTTCCTGGATACTTGGCTTTATCTCCCAATTCTTCTTCAATTCGCAAGAGTTGGTTGTATTTTGCCATTCGATCGGTTCGTGACATTGATCCAGTCTTGATTTGTCCCGTTGAAAGTCCGACGACAAAATCAGCGATAGTCGAATCTTCTGTTTCTCCCGAACGATGGGAAACGATAGCTGTATATCCGTTGCGGCGAGCAAG
>CAZWYZ010000026.1:2357-8094 GCA_964638785.1 uncultured Pseudomonadales bacterium | reverse complement strand
ATCAATTGCATCAACTGTCTCAGTCACTGTGCCAATTTGATTGAGCTTAATGAGAATTGAGTTTCCGACCTTTTCATTGATTCCACGTTGGAGGCGATCAACATTCGTGACAAACAAATCATCTCCTACAAGTTGGATTTTCGATCCAAGCTTTGCTGTAAGCTTCACATAATCTGTCCATGCATCTTGATCAAGGCCATCCTCAATAGAAACGATCGGATATGCGCTGACCCATTCTTCATACATCGAAATGAGTTCATCTCCACTTAGGACTTTACTTTCACTTGAGAGATTATATTTACCATCTTTGTACAACTCACTGGATGCAACATCTAGTGCAATGAGGATATCAGTTCCAAGCGTATATCCACTTGCACTGACTGCAGCCACAAGCTGTTCAAGCGAGGCACGATTGTTCCCGAGACTTGGTGCAAATCCGCCTTCATCTCCAACAGTCGTTGCAAATCCAGACTTATGCAAATTCTTCTTTAAAGCCATGAATATTTCAGCTGCCATATCCATTGCCTGTCGAAAAGACTTTGCCCCAGCAGGAATAATCATAAATTCTTGAAAATCAGAAGATTTTTCTGCATGTTTTCCACCATTTAAAACATTAATCATTGGCACAGGCATCCAGTACTCTGCAGGAACTGTTGAAGAAAGTGATCGAAAATACTGATAGAGTGGTTGCTTCATACTGAGAGCAATCGCTTTGGAAAGTGCCATTGATACACCCAATATTGCATTCGCCCCAACTTTACCTTTGTTTGCAGTCCCATCGACTTCAATCATTTTCTGATCAACCAAACGCTGATTTGCATCCATACCTTTCAATGCAGGCAGTAGGAGTTCACTAACATTTGCAACGGCCTTACGAACACCTTTGCCACCAAGTCGTTTGTCACCCTCATCACGTAATTCCACTGCTTCATAAATACCGGTTGATGCTCCGGATGGCACAGCTGCACGACCAAAGGAACCATCATCGAGGAAAACGTCGACTTCAACTGTTGGTGTTCCACGGGAATCAAAAATTTCGCGCGCTTGAATGGAAGAGATAGTTGGCATAGAAAAAAACTCCGACAAGAGTACAACTACAGGTAGGATACCACTCAAGACGGTCAGTTTCTAGATGTTGAAACGAAGAGAAGATTGACGAAGACACATGCAGATGACTGCTCTGTGTGAAACAAAAAGTATCTATTGCTTATCAGCTTTTGTGCCCATCCATTCGTAATACAACACAGGGATGAAAAGAAGCATGATGGTACTGGCAATTAACAAGCCAGAAATAATGGCACCACCGAGACCTCGCCAAAGTGGGTCTGCTAAGGTGATTGGTAATATTCCAAAGACAGTACACAATTTGGTCAGGATGATTGGCTCCATTCTGGATGCACCTGCATCAGCGATTGCTTCTTTAAACTCCATCCCTTCTTTTCGATTCAAGTTAATTTTATCCACTATAAACATTGAGTTTGTAACCACAATACCAAACAAAGATAGAATTCCGATCATTGCTGGAAATGAGAGTGGTGTGCCAGTTAGCGCATAGGCTAAGAATACAGATGAAACTGCAAGTGGGATGACAATGAGCACAATGACAGCTTGACGGAATGACCCAAATTGAAGCACCATCGTGATCAAAATTAGGACCGATGAAAGTACCATTGCCTGCAGAATTGACTGAATTGATTTCGCATTTTCCTCATTCACTCCTCCTGTCTGCCAATCGTATCCAGCTGGTAGTGACAAGCCTTTGGCAAAATCTTCCAACTTTTTATTTTCTTCCGTAATCGATGCACCTGGTCGAACGCCAGCGCTGATTGCAATTGTTCGACGGAAGTTTTCTCTTGAGATACTGGTTGGATTAACCTTTGGAACAAGCTTCCCAAGAGAAAGAAGAGGAACAGACTGTCCCTGCATGTTGGTAACACGAAGAGCTGACACATCTTCTGTCGAAGCTATACCGTTTGTCAAACGAAGCGTTATATCTGTTTTATCGGTTTCTCCTTCATTAAAGGCAATTGAATCGACCGTAAACCCACTTGCTAGAGTGCGGAGTGAAAAGCCGAGCAGATCTGGAGTGAGCGCATTCGCTGCAAGTTTCGATGAATCGGGAATAAAAACCACTTTACTGGTGCCCTCTTTGACTGATTTTGAAATGTTTGTTGTTGTCGGTTGCTCTGATAAGTAGTTTGCAATTTCATCTGCATACTCATTGAGCGTCCCTAAATCTTCACCGAGCAGTTTAATTTGAAGGTCTGAGCCTGCTGGTGGTCCTCCCGATTCTTCAGTTACTGAAATCTTTCCATTCGTATATGTTTCAAATTGTGCTCGAAGTTCTTCAGCAATCTCGCTAGAACTAAGTGCACGCTCCTCTTTCTCAACAAGACGTAAAGAATACAAGACAACATTATTTCCCTCACTCGATCCTCCTGATTGGTTGACTGCGCCACGACCAATTTCAGCTGTTACGAATTCTGTTTCTTTTGTCTGACGTATATCTTCAAGTAAACGTATTGCTTCTTTTTTTGTCGCGTCAACAGTTGTCCCTGCTGGTAGTTCTAGCTCAACAAAAACTTGGTTCCCATTTGTTTTTGGGAAAAATTCATTTTGTACGAACCCAAGCGGAAGGAGTGCAAAACTAAAAATAGAGTACGCAACAACACCTATGATGACTCGGCGACGACTTGATTTGTTCGACAAGATGGAAAAGATCTTTGTTTTGTACCAATGCGCAAATGGATCAACATCGATCAATCCTTTTGAAACGAGTCGGGAGAAAAATGAGGATACTTTTTGAATGTGTGGGATGGAAGAGATTCGAGCTCTACTTTTTTCGTGTACATATGAACGAACATGACCAAAGAATCGGTTGAATACAATTGTCATAGCAACATACGTAATCAACACAAGTGGAAAGATGATACTTTGCATGGTCAAACTTACTATGACCGCGAGTGCAATGAGCCACACAACTATTTTACTGAGGGTGATCACTCGAGATGGCAATCGTGGTTTTAACAACACAACCATGAGGGGTAATGTGATTAATACGGCAATTGCTGTCGAAGACAGCATCGTAACAGTGACAACAATTGGAATGGGCTTAATGAACTCACCGATGATCCCGGACGTGAGGAGGAGAGGCACAAATGACCAGATAGTTGTAATGGTAGTCGACCATATTGGAATGATTGTATCTTTCCACACGAGAATACCTGTCTCGGTCGGGTTGAATCGTTTGGAATTGTAATACATCGTCATCGCAGACACGACCACAATGGTGTCATCAACCAAAAGCCCGAGCGCAAGCAGGAACGAAAAGAGCGAGAGAAAGTTAATCGACATTCCGACCATCTGCATAAAAAAGAATGCTGACAGAAAGGTAAGTGGAACCGTCAGCGAGGAAATTAAAGCCTGTCGCAGCCCCAGAAAAAGCAATAAGACAATCATTACCAAGAGTATTGTTGTTCGAAATTCACCAAGCAGTTCAAGGAATTGCTTACTGATCTCATCACTGGTATTGACTAAGGTAATCAACCGGTACGATGAACCTTTTTCTTCCATGAATACATCGACAGCTTCTTTGAGTTGTTTGCCTGCAGCATCAATATTTGTTCCACTTGTTTTGTAGACATAGAAGGTCACAGCTTGTGTAGCTGCCTCTTCATGCGTTCCGACATACGACGATTTCTGCCCTACTTTTGATCGTTCTACGACACTTGCAATTTCAGACAAAGTAACCACGTTTCCACGAATACTGAGTTTCAAATCTCGAATATCCTGGATGGTTTCGATTGCTGGATCGATTGTTAAGGCAAATGTATTTCGACCAGTCTCGACAACACCTGCCGGATAGGATGCGCGCGTCTTCTTAATCAAAGAGGAGAGTTCAAATGGACTAATGCCGTACTCGGATAACTTCTCTGGGCTGATCTCAATTACAATTTCTTGAATATCGAATCCCGTTGTTTGCACACGATCAATTGTCGATAAGCCTTCAATTCGATTCTGAAGCGCTTTAGCGGTACGCATTAAATCTGGAAAACTCTTTGAACTTGTCAGCGCGAATGTCCAGACAGGTTGATCTTCAAAATCCAATAAACTTACTTTTGGTGTTTGTGCATCTGCTGGCAAAGAAGTGACACCATCAATGGCTGATTGAACCTCATTCTTTGCTTTCTCTCCATCCACACTGGACAAAAATTGGATAGTGATTGCAGACACATTATCAAGCGATGATGACGACACAGTATCAGTGCCTTTGAGGCTACGCAGTTCATCTTCTAAAGGAATCGTGATGAGACTTTCAACATCGGAAGGTCCTGCTCCTGGCAGTACGGTGATAATGGTCACGATTGGAATCTTTACTTCAGGATTAAGTCGTTTTGGCAGCTGCACATAGGCAATTGAGCCGAGAAGCACAATGGTTAACAGGAGAAGGATGACAACGCGAATATTTGTAATATACCGTGCCACAAATCCACTCATCATTTTTGGATCAAACGTGAGACGGTCAAGATATGATTTTGATTCTTTTTTGGTCTTTTCCATACAGATGCGACTTACTCGGTTCGAACATGCTCACCTTCTTGGACATTGCGCGAGATGATAACAATATCTGTTGAGGCGAGTCCAGAAAGGACTTTGACATAATTACCAGAGACTTCACCAACGACAATTTCTCTTGACTGTACAGTTGGCAACTCTCCACTCAAGTCTTCAATGTAAACGTACGATTTTTCCTGTGTTTGATACACGCTGTCTAGTGGGATATACAACTCATCGACTACAATTTTTTTACTTCCCATCGGTATTCGAACTTCCACGCTGCTGTTATTTGTTAAGTTCACTGCTATTGGGCTAGCTATTGAGTACAGAACACTATAGAGATTCCCGTCCGTATTTTCAGTTGAAACATAGCGTGGCAGCTGCATTACTTTCTTCCCATCAATCAAAAACTCGGATTCTTCAGTGCGAGAGATTTGACGAGAGAGATGTTGAGGAACAAGGACGACTGCAGTTGTTTCACCTTGATCGGCTTTTATTGTTGCGATCAGTGTTCCAGGGCTAATTGATTGTCCAACTTTGACATAGACACGCTCCACGACGCCTGCACACGGAGACGCTGGATACAGTAAACTTTCACTTACTCTGGCGATTTTAAGATTGAGTTCGGAAAGTTCTTTGGATAAGAGTAATCCCCTCTCCTGTAAATCAAGTTGGCGCAACGTTACATCTCGTGAAGCGTTTGCCATGTTTGCAGGCGTCTTAGTGTCGTCCGATTGATATTCAAGTGTTTTTATTGTTGACCGAAGTTGGCTGATCCCAGCAAGTGCTGCTGCTCGGCCTTGGTCGATGGTCAAGATCGCTGCATCATTTGCTCCATTGACATTCCCAGCTTCAAGTCCAGATCGCTGTGCATCAAGACGGCTTAAGATGCTTTCATTTTGCGATAATAAGGATCGTGTATCATCAAGTGACTTTCGTGTAATCTCACGCAACTCACTCCCTTGTGTCGTTCCCTGATTTGCAAGGTCTCTCTGACGAGAAATGATATCTTTTTGAAGATCAAAATTAGCGAGAACAGACTCATTCGTTTTCTGTGCAATTTCTCGAGAAAGTCCTGCGATATTGCCACCTTGATAGGTTGTTGAAAGCGAGACAATACTACTCCCTTTTCCTACGCGTTTACCTTCTGACGTGTTGATTCTTTGGACAATCCCAGGTG
>CAZWYZ010000026.1:0-2347 GCA_964638785.1 uncultured Pseudomonadales bacterium | reverse complement strand
CCACTTTTCTCAATTTTTGCACTAAATCGCATCTTGGGACTCTCCCCAAAAGAGTACGTTTCAACAAGAGTCGGATCAGCTTCTTTTTTCTCAGCGACTGGGTCTGGCGTACGAAGTATGGATCCGATCAGCACGAGCCCAAAAAGAAGTGCTAAGAACCCAAAAAAAGTCACGAGAGGACGTGCATCAAAAAAAGAGGTCATTTTCTTCCAGAATGAGCTGAGAGACTTCTTGAAGGATTTCAGTGTCATACCACCCTTTCGGTTTTACTACGGTCCGAGGGGGGAGTATACACGAATATGAAGAAAAAGCGAAGAGGTACTAGAGTAAACGAACTTGAGAAACATCGTCCACAGTTCCGACATCTAACGTAGGACTGTCGATGACAAACGCACGAACATCTTGTCCTCGCGTCAGCAACCATGGAATAATTGACCCTGGAGCATCCATATTTCCGCCAGATTGCCTATACGCTGGCAGAAGTGCCAGGACACTTTTTGGATAGTAATAGAATGGAATTGCGGCGAGCGTCGTTGGTGGATCTTCTGGTTTTTCCAGAAATGAGACTATTTGGCCATTTTCAACAGTCGCACACCCAAGACGATTGGCAATCAATGCTTTGTCGTGCAAGTCTCGAATAACGGTCGCAAAAGCCCGCTTCTGTTGGGCAAAGGTGACAAAGTCAGAGAGGGAGAATTCAAAAAATGTATCAGATGGTACAACTAGTAGATCATCGTCATGCCACTGCAGGTCTTCAAGTACATAACTTATATCACCAATCGCACCCAAACGACTGTCTGGTTCACCTGCACCATCATTAATAAGTTCCAAGGAGAGTTTGGGATAGTTTTGCGCAAACCAGTCGGCGTATGTTTTATAGAAACGATCATTGGTTACAAGTGCAAGGGGCGATGAAAGCAAGCTACATTCGTCAATCACCTTGTTCATGAGTGCACCTGAAGACGTTGGAACCAATCCTTTTGGAGTGGTTTCGCCGTACGATTGGAGCCTCGTACCAAATCCAGCAGCAAGAATAAGAATACGCATGAGAAGTAGTATTACACTGAAATCGTTGTTTTTCCAATCTCAATCAGTTTTGGCACCAGCTCACTATTTGGAATGGTCGTAAGATCGACACCTTTTTTTTCACTAATGAGCAACCCTTCAAGAATTCTTCTTGCCGTTCGAGCATCACTTTTTGGGAGATTCATCACCGTTATTGTCTTGTTTGGCAAGAGCCTGTCGACAATGTGTAAGGTTGCGAATAAGAGGGATTCTTCTCCAATGACTGTCATTAAATCTTTTATCAAAATACTTTGAACCGCTCGATCGAAGAAAAAATATCGTTTTGTGATCGTAATTTTATTACGATCGATTGAGATCCTATCTGGAAAGAGATCAAAAGGAAAGACTGTTTGGAATGTGAAGAGTGCCTGGTTGTCTGCATTTACAAGTGCGTTTAACTTTTGTGTATTTTCTTGACGATTTGCTTTTTGTACTAAATCATTCATATGGTATCGCTCTTGAGATAAGAATAGAAGACATCTGCATACAAAAGAATGAGAATTATGTAAGAAACAGATAAGGATGCTCCAGGCGAGGTACAATAAGCACATGAGTGTGACGCCGACAATCATTGTTGTAGAAGATGATCCAGCACTGCTTGAGTACTTGCAGGACATTTTAGTAAATGAGCGATTTACAGTGCACCCGGCAAACAAAGGGACCAGTGCGCTAACGCTCATTGAGCAAGTAAATCCAGATCTTGTGCTGCTTGACCTTACCCTCCCAGATATTAGCGGGGAGAGTGTTTGCCAACAGATTCGCAAACTTTTTCCTCGAATTCCTATTATTATCTTAACGGCAAAAGATGATATCCGTGATATTGTTGCTGGTCTTGGACTTGGAGCTGATGATTACATTACCAAGCCATTTAATACGCAAGAACTCTTAGCTCGTATTCATGCCAGACTACGAGATCCACAAACTGATCCCATCCTACGACTTGCTGACTTGGAGCTAAATACGGAAACATTCCAAGCGCGTCGGGGAGCGAAAAACATCTCACTGACCCATACAGAGTATATGCTGCTTCACTACCTCTTCATTAATATGAAAAGGGTTGTGACAAGAGATATGATCTTATCCAGTGTGTGGTCGCTGACTCCTGATGTTGAGAGTCGTGTCGTTGATGTCTATATTGGATATTTGCGTGCAAAAATTGATAAAGGTCATGAGAAGAAGCTCATCCATTCGATGAGAGGTTTCGGCTACTCACTTCGAGAAGAAATTGACTCTTCAAGTACATGAATCAGTTTTTCTAGTGGAAAAGGCTTTGCAAGAAATG
>CAZWYZ010000025.1:8936-11118 GCA_964638785.1 uncultured Pseudomonadales bacterium | reverse complement strand
CGCACTTGCACAAGAATCTCTTGAGTCACTCTAGATGGTTGGAATCTCGCCTGAAAAATAGTAAAATGTGAGTTGAAGTTGCCTCCTTAGTTCAGTGGCAGAACAGCGGTATCGTAAACCGCGGACGTCAGTTCGATTCTGACAAGAGGCTCATTCGGTGTTATCTCGACTTGACCGGAAGCGCGCGACGCTTTACCCTACTCTTATGTACTCACGCCTCGCACACCATGAAGGAAACGGCCTCGTCAGACAAATTCTTTTCTTCTTTGGTGCAAGTGTCGGATTGGTCATCTTGTTTTTATTAGTCATCCTTCCTGCATTTATTAAGTTCTTGGCCTTTCGAAACTTCTCATCCAAAATTACCTACACGACTGATTCAGTCCTTCCGCCTCACCCATTTTTGAATCAACCATTTGATGCAACCAACAGCGCGACCATTACGCTGACTGGATCATCTCAGGGTGGTCAAAAAATTGTGCTTTTGCAAAATGGAGCACCAGGTGCTGAAACGACTGCATCAGAGAATGGTTCGTTCTCGTTTGCGTCTGTCACGCTGGAAGCAGGACAAAACACCTTCACAACCGTTGCCCAAAACGAAAAAGGAGATCGTAGCAATCCATCGAATGCAGTCATCATTGCTTTTGTGAAAGACGCTCCAAAACTAACCATCGATACGCCTGCAAATGACACGACTATCTCTCAGCGAAAACAAAACCCTGTGACCGTCAAAGGAAAATCGGAAGCTGGAAACAAAATCTACATTAATGACCGGCTCATCTTTGTTGGGAGTGATGGAAGCTTCACGGGACAAGTTCAATTAGTGGAAGGTGACAATACGATTTCGGTCAAAGCAATCAATGCAGCAGCTATTGAGACTATTCAAGAGATTTTGGTTCGTTTTTCACCATAACAACTGCCAGCACAATCAAGATGAATGGGTAAAAGAAAGTATTCGTAAAGAGTGCATGCACACTGACTGCAAGCATAATTGTCGTCACTTCCACTGAGAATGCGCTTCTTTGAAGGAGCAGGAATACGATGCTTCCACACAAAAGCAGTCCAATGATCCCGAGTGATGAGAAAACAAAGACAAAGGAGTTCTCAGGTGCTGATGAATGATTGGGAACAGTTTGATCTCCAACGATCGATGTCGGTTGCACCTGCTTTTTCCAGTACCACCCTTTTCCAATCAGCACATTGGAAAAGGAGAATTCAGAAAATGAATCATTCACACTATCTATGCGTGCCACCACACTGGCAGTGCGCTCCAGCTTCACTCCTTCTCCTCCCGGCCGTGGCAACAAAAATATACACATTACAAAGAGTGGAAGCAAGACAAGCGTCAGATACTTTTTTGTTCGAAGCGCAAAGAAGACAAGTGCAATGAGGAACGCAAGATAGGAGGCACGTGAGTACGTCAGTAAGAGGGCTACAAACGAGATACAAAACGTCGCGACACCAACGATCGATTTCCAAGAACTTCGTTGTGTAGCGATAACGAAACCAAGTGACACAATTGCCCCAATGGTGAGCAGTATCCCCGTAAATCCTGGATCAAAAAGTGTCGAGATCAGTCGATAGTAATGATCATCCCACCCCAGGAGTTTAAAATCTCGGGTGTCAGGATAGATTCCATACTGAATGAGACCAAGAATGGCGATGCTTGAGAGCACAGACACCAACCACCACTTGAGTTCATACTGATGGAGTATCTTTCGGCTGCGCAGATCAGAAAGCAAAACTCCAAAGGTGCACATCACATCAAACCGCACAAGGTACAAGCCAACTGAGAGGAACTGCGTCTGATCACTTGAGAAATGCAGGAGAGATGTCGCGAGAATCCACAGATTGAGTGCGATAAACACCTTACCCAATAATGACGATCGCATTTTTTCTTTCAGCACGCTGAATCGGTCAACGAGAAAAACCAATGCTCCCACGGCAAGAGCGACATCATGAAAGTACAGAGCTCGACTACTACCAAGTTCAAAACGCCCAAGCTGTCCGAGCGCAATCATCCCTCCAATTGTAAAAAATAATACTCGATAGAAGCTAATCAATGTAAAAAAAGGGAGTCGTTTCATGTGATTTTTTTTGAGGAAACGGAGAGTCGCTCAAGTACTTGAATACGAACACATAGCGAGTGAAAGCTCATCATCCATGCCATGATAAATCCAGGGAA
>CAZWYZ010000025.1:3754-8836 GCA_964638785.1 uncultured Pseudomonadales bacterium | reverse complement strand
TGCGCAGTCTCTCCGTATCGCAGTTTTTTCCCCATAAACACATCCTCACGTTTGATGAAGAAACCATTTCTTGTCTCGCTAGTCCATGCAATCGCTTCAAGTTCATCTCGTAGCGTTGGCGTCACGATTTCATCAACATCGATAAAGAGTGCCCACGGTGTACGTACATACTCTAGGAGAAAATTGCGCTTCTGAGCAAAGCCCAGACCATCTGGCACTTTGATGACGTCCACACGATGTGATTTCGCAATTTCAATGGAGCTATCCGTGGAGTTGTCATCACCCATAATGACATGTTCACAGAATGCAACCGATTCGAGAGCACTGCCAAGTGTCGCGGCCCCATTTTTGCAGAGAATAATTGCGGTCACTGTTTGCAGCTTTGACATATATTTCTTTACTACTGTTCACGAACACGTGCAAGCTCAGCCAGATTCATATGGTGGGAAGATTTACTTTTTGCGACTTTAATTGTCTGCCAGATGAAAAGAGGTTGAATCAACAATCGTGAAGCAAGCACTGCATACGCAGCACCATGCAGACCATACGCATGGGTAAACCACCACATGAGCGCAAGCATGGCGATCAAGCCAACTGCATACAACATCACCAGTGATCGTATCCAGTTACGTGCTAAAAAGAGTGGATTGATTAGTGTGTCCATTCCCGTGATGAAGGCACAGAGTGAAAGTGGCAACAACAATTCAAGTGATGGTATCCATTTTTCTTTCAGAAGATAGATTAATGCACGTTGGACAATTGGAAGATTGAGGGCAATAGTCGGAATCATCATTAACAGAGCTGCAGGCAAAACAAGTTTGATGACAGCACGACGCATCCGCTCTGGTTCATCGACTAGCCTGCCGTAAATGGGAAGTAATACCTGTGAAAATGCCGTTCCCACTTCCGCAATTAAACTGCGCGTTAAGTTAAATGCGGTTTGATAGAACCCAAGAGCTGTCGGTCCTAAGACTCGACCAACAATGATGTTGTCAAAGTTTTGCTCGGCATAGGTGATTATTCCGACTGCGTTGATCCACTTTCCAGGAGTGATGATGTCTTTATACACTTCCTTGTTGAAATGAAACTTGGGCCACTGACGAATCCAAATAAACGAATATGCTACCTCTGCAAATGCCGTAACGATCATTGCATAAATGAGGCTTTGGGCGGTATGAAAGTACTGCACAAGTGCAATGGCGCTCACCGCATCGATAAGTGTCAGCCCAATACGTAAGTATGCTTCCTTGGAAAAGTGTAAATCTTTGACGTACATTGAGATTGCAGGATTAATAAATCCTTTGATCACAGGGATTATTGCTGCTAAGAGAAGAAGTGGAAAAAGCCCATCATCGCGAAAGAAGATAGGAGCAAGATACGAAAAGATGAGTAAAACTGCACCAATGAGCACTCCACGGATTATCGAAACAATGTACGCAGTATCGAGATAATAACTTAAGGGTTTTTTATCTTTGATTAAAACAACATTGATACCAGTCTCGGTCAACATTTCAAGAAGCCCTAATGCAATAGCTGCCAGACCAAAGAGTCCGACTTCACGCGGAGTTAAGTAACGGTATGCAATGATCACTTTTGCAAACACGATGGCTTTTGCACCATACCGAAAAGCTCCGATCCAACCAAGTCCCTTCAAGAAGTCTTTTGTGTAGCCCATGTTCCTCATTGTATCGAGCTGGACGCATTTTTCCTATAGCCTAGTACTGTGAATCGAAAAAATGATAGAAGTGGTACACATTCAGGTGATCGTCGAAATAATACCTTGCGCTATTTAAGTAAACCAGCGACTGTTCCCCACATGACCGCACCATCACTGATAATCTGGAGCAGCGGCAAAATCCCAATTGCACGTGCATTGTTCACATACCGATAGTTCTTCTGAATCGAGTAGAGTATGTATATTCCAAAAAAAACACTTCCCAAAGTCCAATGAAGAAGTCCAAGAACAATGAAAAGAATGTACCTGCCATAAATTGTCAGCACTTTCGGACGAAACGTTCGAGCATATCCATCCCCAAATGCGTGTTCATAGATCATTCGAGCAAACGACTGAAAGTCGCCTCGAGGCTGCCAGTACACTATTGCCTTCGGCGCAACAGCGATAGAGATTTTTGCTTTTTGGATTCGTCGTGCAAACTCATAGTCCTCTGCATATCGATAGTTCTCATTGAACCCTCCAACCTTCTCCCATTTTTTCTTGGTAATCCCCATACTCCGGGTTGCTGGCAGAAAAGTATTCGTGTCAATCTTATCCGGCATGACGAGTGCATAGGGAGCCACGCATTTTTCAAAAACAGTTTTTGCCTCGCTCTCGTAGAATCCTGCCACGACATCAGCCTTCTCAAATCCCTTGATCATTTCTTCTACCCAAGTATTTTTGAGGCGACACCCTGCATCTGTTATGAGTATATGCTCGTAGCTTGCTTGCTTTATGGCCTTGTTTCGCCCAACAGCACGGTTTACATCTCCAACGCCAATGAGGGCAAGACCAGGCAGTCCAGACTTTGAAGCTTTCTGCCATGTATCATCAGTGCTGTGTGCGTCAGCGATGATGACCTCATCAGGTCTTCGGGTTTGCTTAGCAATTGAGTTTAAAAGGGTGCTAATTGTTTCAGATTCATTTTTAGTCGTTACTATCAAGCTAATTTTCATACTATTTTTCGCTCCACAGCTTTTGGTATTTTCCATAGACTCGATTCCATGTCTGTTGAGACGCCCACTGATAGGCATTTTCCACCTGCTTAGCGTACCTGTCATTTGAATATGTTCGTAAGAATTCAGATAACTCTTCTCGTGTTCGCACAATGATCATATCCCTTGCTCGAGGATGTGCCTGCAGATAATCCCACTTCAGCTCATCTGCAGCATACGCCACAACCAATACCTTTGACTGCATAGCCTCAACAATGGAAAGGTAGGAGGACACGCATGCAATATCGTACAGAGGGAAGACAACACAACTATCATCAGCTGTCCCTAGGACAGTAATATTGCGTTTTTTTGAAGCAAGTGCTCGAGCCCACTTTTTCAGACTCCCTGCTCCAAAAATATCGAGTTGAAAGTGTTTGAATTCGGACAGTGTTTCTGCATAGATGTTGAGACCGGTATCTTCTGCTAGCCGTCCAAGGAAAACTGCATCAAAAAGGTTGCTTTGCTTGGGCATCTTACTCTGAGTACTCGTATGTGAAATGCACTCAGCTGCTCCATATGTGATGGTATCTGGTTTTGTTCCGTACCATTTTTCAATCCACGACCCCACAGCCATGCTCCCTCTAGTCCATCGCTGAATCATCTGACGAGTTCTTTTTGCTTTTTCCGTCGGCAGGCTACCAGCTTCAAACCCATGATATGTGATATATACTTTTTTCCATGGCAACAGGATGCGAATTGGCCAATACCAGTAAAAAACGTCATGAATTTGGATGATGTCAGCAGCAATAAATGTGGGGATGTTCCAAAGTAGCCAGCTCCAAATTGTTAGTCTTTCCGAAATCTTTCCACCCATGAGTTCTTTGCAACGATGGATTCTGACTCCATCCTTCACTTCAATGTTGAGAAGTGTGTTCTCGTGCTTTAAGGCAAAGACATCTACAACATGACCTTCTTTTGATGCCTCTTGTGATACTCCCAGTACATGTTTCTCTACCCCTCCAATATGCGGCGCAAAGTATCTACAGAGCATTGCTATCTTCATATTGGGTTAATTCTTCCTAGCAATAACGATTATGTCACTCTCCCCAAAAAGTAGCGTGAAAAAAGAATCAAAAAAATGAAACAGGGGAATAAACGGACCCTTAATGAATCTAATGAAGTTACCCAGGATTGGAAAAGTAAACAACGAGTTTCTAACAACACTTTCAACTTTATTACTTTCTATGATTGAAAACCCAGCAGCTTTAATTTGTTCTTCCAACTCTTCGAGCTTATATCGACGTAGGTGCCCAACATTAAAATCAAATTCACTAAGTAGCCCCAACCTGAACAAAGGAGCATTAACAGAAGGTGTTGATAGTAAAAGAAAGGATCCTTTGTTCAATGCTTTGTATATTGTTACAAGCATCTTATCATCACTTTTCAAGTGCTCTATGACTTCTGTGCAAATCACTAGATCATACGTTTTTATGAATTTTTGTTGTTGAACATCCTTGTTCTTGAATTCAATATTCTTCAAACCACTCTTTTCTTTATACTGATTAGCAATTGAGATTGCTCTAGGTGAAATGTCATAGCAAGAAACATTCATTCCTTTTCCAGCAAGATAAAATCCTAAAGTACCTACTCCACAACCTACATCCAGCACATTACGAATCTTCTTTTTCATTAAAACCTTGTGTAAAGCCTTTTGAATATAAAAGTAGGTGAAATTGTTCTCACCAATGACTTCAAAGAAAAAGTCATTTTTTTCATGATACTTATCATAAAATGATTTCTTATTCGTGTTTTGTTTCATATTGACATTCTACTATGCTAAGTATTAGCGTTTATTGTAAGGTGAAAAAGGTATTAATTAATCTCAAATATCCTTTATTAACACTAATTATACTAGCGTTTTTCTTCTTATTTGCTCCAAATGCCTCGGCATCAATAATTTTTAGTGATGATTTTAATGATAATGATTTTTCAGATTGGACAGTCCAGAGGAATATGCAGTGGTCACAACCATCACTTAAATGCAAGGATGGCGCAAATGATGCATATTGGAATATTGATAACGGGAAACTTGGAATAAAGATAAATAGTCCGGGCTGTGTCACTGAAATCACTCCAAATAATTGGTCTGGCTCTCTAGAAAACTATACTATTGATCTGGATATGAGCTTTGTGAGTGGAACTGACAAAAATTTGGCTTTTAGATACGCTAGCCCAAATCAGTGGTATGACTTAAAGTTCGATTCAGCACAAAATACTGTTTCCTATCAGCAAATACCGCAGACTGGGGATATTCAAACAACTTCATTTCAAATACCAAATGGTAGTACTTATCATATTAAGGTAGTTGTTGGAATCGGCAAGATCACAACCTTCATTGACGGAAATCAAGTAATTGAAAATATTTATGACAGT
>CAZWYZ010000025.1:0-3744 GCA_964638785.1 uncultured Pseudomonadales bacterium | reverse complement strand
CAAGTGTGGGTCTTGATGCAACATCAGAAGTTTATTTTGATAATATTGTTGTGACAGGTATAGATGGTCCTACTCCCTCTCCTACAGCATCACCAACTCCAACTATCGTTCCAACGATTCCACCTACTGGGACCCCAACACCGACGCCGACAATATCACCGACCCCTATTGTTACACCCGCCCCAACTGCTACACCAACATCAACTGCAACACCTCCAGTGTTTCCGGCTTTTTACCAGATAGATCCTTTATGGAAATCAACACAATATGATAGTGCTGCAAACTGGAATCCACTTGACCCTTCTTTTGGAAGGTGGGGATGTGCGGTCACTTCAGCGGCAATGATCCTCAAGTATTATGGAATCACCAGCTTGCCAAATGGACTTGGAACAACACCAGGTAACTTGAATAATTGGTTACAAAACACGGAGGGAGGGTACATAAATGAAGGACTTCTCAACTGGCAAATGGTATCAAAAGCTACTGCAATCATGCATATTACTAATCCGTTCTGGAGAAAATTAGAATACTCCTGGGGGAATGGATCAACCAGCGCATTGCAAGCAGAGTTAACAAGTGGTCGACCAACAATTCTGCAGGTACAGCCTGGCCATTTTGTGACAGCATACCAGATGGGATCTTTTGGAAAAGTTGATATTATCGATCCGTTCTATCCAAAAACCACTCTCGCAGACTACGGTGGAACATTTGTATCCATGCGTAAGTTTCAACCATCATTTACGGATTTGAGCCACATTACAATATACATGTCTCAGAATGATTCCGTCACATTAGAGAAAAAATCTGGAAATAAATATTTTACTGCTTCTGCATCCAATTTTATTGAAGAACTGTGGGGTCAGCCAGGAAATCAGCCATCCGGTGTTCCAACCAAAATCGTGGATATGGCAAAGCCGGACGATGGGTTATTTCGTTTTAAAATCAGTAGATCAAAATATGCTCTAAGTCGCTTCACACTTTTCACTACCTCAAAGGAGGGTGAAGTCAAAATGGATTCGGGCAAGATTCTTGTTGGCCCAGATGCACGATATATTGAGTTCACATATCAGAAGCAGTACACAAACTCCGCCACAGTTGTAAGAAAGGTCGACTTTGATATTTTAGATCAAGATTATGCAGTCGCACGATCAGTCGGAGGAGTAAAGAAAAAATATGATTGTAAAGATATCACAGTACTTCTACACATGTCGGAAGCACTTTACAAAAAAAACCGTGTCGGATCGAGATTGAGCTTTGAACTCTTCGCAAAGCTGTTTGCCAAACAGAAACTACTTTTTGAGCCAGAGATTTACACACTCATTGAACAGGATATTAAGTTGGCCCGGAATCAGCTATTCTAATATCAATCTATGAACACGTCGCAAAAGTACTTACTTGCGGGTAGTATCTCCCTCGTTGTGGCTTTAGGTGCATTTGTAAGTGGGACTCTGCTTGTATTCCAATCAAACTCTAGATCTTCTACCTCACCATTGCAAAAAACAATACCTGTCCAGACGCCTGTTCCTACCAGTACCGAAATTGTGACAACAATGACTGACGATGACACAAAAAAAGAGCCAACATCTCTCCCCGCCGTTAAGACAGGATATACACGATACACAGGTGAGGAGTACAAAATATCATTTGACTACCCTGAGAGTTGGGAAATGGGAGCAGATCTGTCCTTCCAGCAGCAAGATATTCAAGTCAGTTTTGCTGACTCTTTTTACGAGAAAGATGAAGGTGATTTCATAAAAGGTTTACTTGTATATCTAAATAGTATCTGCAGCGCAGATGGTCCAACTGGTTCGATTCAGTGCCTCGCTAATGATGCAAAGGTATTGCCATATACTACCCCTCTTGGGGTAAAAGGCTACACAATCTCTAGAATAAAAACGAATGATCAATTTCTCCCAACTAAGAATATGACGCTTGTTCCTGAAACGGTGTATGCCTTCCCCATTTCCCATCCAGATGTCTTTGCGATTGTTTTTTCTCCAACAATTACCGCAAAAACCCAACCAAAGGATCTCAAAAATCTTGCTGATACACTGCAGTAGGTCTGTTCGTACCGTATAATAGGGCGTTCTATGTCTTTTGACTGGTTCTCACTTCCACGCCCAATTATTGGACTCTCCGCTATGGATGGTGTGACTGATGCTGCCATGCGAGAAATAACCAAGCAAGTATCTGCACCGACCTTTATGGTCACTGAGTTTACCAGTGCCGATGGTTTGGCATATGGTGTCAGTAAATTGCTACGAGATTTTTACTACACCCAATCGCAACGGCCAATAATCGCACAAATATTTGGAGCTGATCCAAGTAAGTTTTACATTGCAGGGGTTATTTGTTGTTATCTTGGCTTTGACGGAATTGATATCAATATGGGGTGCCCTGCAGATTCAATTGCAAAAAAAGGCGGGGGAGCGACATTAATTAAAAACCCTGAACTTGCCAAAGAGATTGTGCGACATGTTAAACGCGCTGTTTCTGATTGGGAAAATGGAATCTCCATCCAAGATCTGGCATTGAAACCAGAATTTCTTGCACTGCTTCAACAGCGAGCACAACAAACGCAAGTCGAAGATCGACATGAGAAAAGGACTTCCCTGCCGGTCTCAATAAAAACCCGCATTGGATACGAAGCTCCGGTTACCGTTGAATGGGTCAAGCACCTGCTGGAAGTGAATCCAGCAGTGATCACATTGCACGGTCGTACGCTTGAGCAGCACTATGGTGGTGAAGCAAACTGGGTAGAGATTGCGAAAGCCGCTAGATATGTTCATGAACAAACGCAGTCAACACTTCTTTTTGGGAACGGTGATCTCTCTACTCCTGAAGATATTGTCAAACGAACGAATGAATCTGGTGTTGATGGCGCGTGGGTAGCTCGAGCGACAATGGGAAATCCTTGGCTCTTCTCACAATACAGGGAGTTTGTGAAAACAGGAACCTACAGCGAGCCGACAAGAGATGAGCGCTTTTCCGTTGCTATCCGACACGCTCGGATGTTTGAAGAGCTCAACTCCACCGTTTTTTCAGAGGATCCTTACCCATTCCTCAATATGCGAAAACACTTAGGTTGGTATGTAAAAGGCTTCCCGAATGCCAGTGAAGCTCGCTCAAAACTGTTCCAATCAAATTCTGCCCAAGATGTTGTAAACATCCTTGAGTCACTCTAATTTTCAACTGTGTGACAGCAATCACTGGATATAAGTGGATCACATGATATCATTCTGTCCTCGCCACCAAGGCAGAACGGAGACATATGCCAATGAACATGGATAAATATAGACTTGCAAACGCGTTTGTGGATGCGTTTATTCAGCACACGAAACTCAATGACACATCAAAACATGAGTTTTCACAGACCTTTGACTCCTCTGGTCTCGCAATCATCAATGCGCTGACAAGTTGGGAGATTGCACATGGACGCCAATTCAGAGAATCGGATATTGAAAGTATGACAGGTGCAGTTAATGACGATGCCCTGTATATCGCAGGACTGCTGGATAAAAAGATCAATCAAGCACACGGAGTATATTCAGATTTCACACCATGGGATGCAATATTTCCGATGGTCGTTTATGAATTCCTCGTTGAGTATCACTCAATGAACTCACTCTAGCTTTCTTAATAGGAGTGACCTAGTCATCCAGTCGCATAATTGGTTTGCGATCAAAGTTCTCATCAGTCGGAAGATGGTATTGCGCTGCAATCCCAATCATTGCCGCATTATCT
>CAZWYZ010000024.1:0-11209 GCA_964638785.1 uncultured Pseudomonadales bacterium | reverse complement strand
CGGTGGTGCAGTGGGGAATGGATTTGCAGTACTAGTGGGAGTAATTGTTAAATCCTGATTCACTCCCAAAATAATCTCCGGCAGCGGCTGCGCTTGGCTCAATGTTGCCTGTATAACACTGGTTGTATTCACCGAATCTCCTTGTGCGAGCACACTAACAGCTAATGTATCAGATAGAACCGCAGCAGCACTCAAGCTTTTTGTTCGAGCTTGAGCTAAAGATAAGACAAAACTACCAGATGGTTGTGTGAATGTTGAAAGCGGTGCCATATCATCTGCAGTCAGATAGATAATTGCGCCCGGAACTCCAGCTTGCTGACTGGTAAGTACTTGTCCGTACACTGTCTTTGCATTCGAACTCACCGGTGAAACTGTACTTGTTTGATAAGGTTGTCCATTATTGTCATATAAAATATTCGATGCAGATCCTATCTTGTAGTAGTAAGGAGTTTGTGGAGAAAGCCCACGAATGGTTACATGGTGTGTCTGAAACGATCCGGTAGTTCCACTTATTTGATCGCGGTCATCCGTACTTGTGAGAGAAAGATTCGACGGGGATGTACCGTATTTAATATAGCCAGCTGTTTTAGCATCCGTAACCCAGGATACAGTGAAGCTTGAATCGGTAATATTGGTAACCTTCGTATTTTTTGGAGTTGTTTCAGCGGAGGCTCTAGGTAAAAACCCTGTCGTTGCAGAGTTTGCTAAGAAAATTCCACCAACAAGTCCTGCAATAAGCACAAAAATTCCTACAACAGTTGGTATATGTTTCGATGTAAGCGAAGAAGCCATAGTTTAACGCTATCATGTTTCAATAAGTAATCACAAGTATCCTATCGTGCGGGAATCTATAGATTAGTAGTCGGTACTGCTGATTGTGTAGAAGGAGTTGGAGTGAGAAGAGCACTAGATGTTGCCGGCCCTGAAATTGATCCTGTCGATTTATCGTCCAAGACCACACTTACAGTAAACTGATTTAATTCTTCATCAGTCCACCATTTGCGCGCATTTAAATCTTGTAACGGCTTATCCGGAATTGTCGGTGTAAGTGGAACAACGGTAATTGTGTCGTCTTTGGATAGAGTGGATTCAGAATAAGAGAAATAAATACTGGAGATGACCCACAAAAAGACCACTAAGATTGTGAATAACAGGATTCCAAGAATTTGTTGCTCAAAAAGTAGCTGGTGAAATGTCAATCTTTTCTTCATATTTTTTAGTTACTCCCACTTTGTACACTAGAGCCACTGCGGAATGAGAATGCTCTGATCGACATTGTCAATGATAATGTTCCATCAGCTGATTGCTCCTTTTTTTGATTCGAAATATCAAATCGATCAATAACAATGATACGTTTGAGCATTTGGAGATCTTTCATCATTGCGACTAAATTATCGTATGAACCGGAGAAAGAAAGTGTGATTGGGTAACTAACCAAATTAAGTTTTCCTGCACTAATCCTTGGTTTTTCTTCTAATGGAACTTTCTGTATTTGCGCAGAATTGAATAAAACCTGATGTTCGCTTGCAACTTTCTCAATAACTGTCATCAAGGTTGAAAAGTTTGCAGTAGATGGAATTGCAATAGAAAGCGCGGGGAAAAGAGGCTCTTTTTCTAGGAGGTTCTTTTGCGCAATGGTCAACGCATTAATCTTTTGTGATAGTTGAGTATCCAGGGTTTTCTTCTCATCAATCTGTTTTAGTAGCTGAGCCATCGTTTGCAAGGTCGGCCGAATGGCAGCGAGTGCAAAAAAAGCAATGCTGATGAGGGATAAGATCAACGCAACAGAAATTCGAGTGACCGGCTTTTCGTAAAACCGATTGAGTTCTATTTGAATTAATGTTCTGTCCAGTGAAGGGCGTTGAATTGGCATACAATTATTCTTCAGGGCTTTCAGGTACAGGTGATGATACGGGCTCATCCTTCAAACTCGTTGAGACTGGCAGATTAATTCTCATTGAAAATTGAACCGTTGGGTCATTCGCATCTCCTGAGTTTATGCGTTCAACAGAAACACCTGAGAATGCTTGCTCTTGTTGTAGCGAGGCGATCAGAGAGGCGAGAGTCCCAGAAGTATCAGCTTTCCCCGCAAAACTGATGAGAGATCCTTCATAGGTAAGCTGAGTTAAAGAAATGCCACTTGGGATTCTACGAGAGAATTTTTCAAGATAGAAGAGTGCGTTTTTGTCATCAACAAGTTTTTGGATTGCTGCGATCTTTTCTTGGATTTGTCTTGTTCTTGTCTCTACATCTCCGAATGACGCAACAATAGACTTCTTCTGGGTCACTTCTGACGTAAGATCAGTCAAATCTCTATCAAGTTTGAATCGAGAGGCAAAGCTCATAATCACAATGATCTCCGTGAAGACAATGATGTAACGGCCAACTTGAATTGACCAAACCATTATTTTACCGAGTAAAGTGTCGTAAAATGGATCCTTCGGAATCAGATTAATCTTGGGAATGATAACTGTTGATTGTTGCTTTGCCATAAACATCTGTAGCGGTAGAAACCACTACCTATACAGCGTAGCAAACAATCGACTGAACACACAAGGGACTATTTGGAGATGATTTTTGAGGCTTTACTCTTTAATCGTGCGGCCTTATTTCTGTGAATGAGATGTCTCTTCAAGGCTTTATCAATAGCTGAGAAGGCCAGTGAGAGGGAATCAGCAGTTTTTGACTCTTTTACTTGATCCAGAGAACTCTTAACTCTTGATTTTATAGGGCGATTGATCGCTGTTTTTCTCTTGTCTTTGCGGAGTGCCTTGAGGGCAGATTTTGTGATAGGCATAATATCAATATATCTAATGGTTAGTACCAGAGGAGTAGTATAGCACAACTCGTCTCTTGGTAAAATACCCTTTTTGCTCTATCCTTATCCCATCATGGTCTCGCTCATAAAAAAAAGCACCTCATTTTTGTTCTCAGAACAAACCTCAATTTTGTCAGCAGCAACATTGATCGGTTTCTTCTCAGTCATTTCAGCAATTTTGGGTATTGTCTATAAGAGAATACTTATCTCTGTCTTCTCGGGGGAAAGTAGGCCTCTACTCGACTCTTTTTTTGCTGCGTTTCGGATTCCTGACTTCCTCTACCAACTGCTAGTTGTTGGTGTTCTCTCGGCAACATTTATTCCGGTTTACACTCGACTTCTTAATGAAGACGAGGCAAGACATCGATTTGTGCAAACCCTGATGACGATGCTATCGGTGATTTACACCGTTTTTGCAGTTATTGCAGCCATATTTGCTGTCCCACTTATCCGCAGTTTCACAGGCAAAGAGTTTGGCGCGGATCAGGTTTATCTTGCAGCAAATCTGATGAGGATTATGCTCGCAGCTCAGTTTTTCTTTCTTTTGTCCAATTTTTTATCTGGAATTCTACAGTCAAACAAAAGCTTTTTACTCCCGTCGTTATCGCCGATCCTGTACAACATAGGAATTATAGTGGGTACTGTTTTGTTTGCGCCGACAATCGGAATATATGCTCCAGCCCTCGGAGTGGTTCTGGGAGCATTAGTTCACTTTGCGATTCAACTCCCTTTTGCTCGAAGGTACGGCTTCCGCTTTGCAATTCGTTTTGACTGGAGCGACTTTCATGTGAAAGAGGTTTTTCGACTCATGATTCCTCGGGGAGCAACGCAGACAACGAACTCTTTAGAAGACTTTGTAGGAGTGTATATTGCAACATCTTTTGGAAACACACTCCTCACAAGTATTACCTACGCACAAAGTTTAATTGCAGCGCCTATACGTTTCTTTGGTGTTTCTATAGCACAAGCCGCGCTTCCTTTTCTTTCGTCTGAGGCCAAAGATCACGATATTCGTGGTTTTGTTCAACTGCTGATTAAAACTTTGCATCAGATCGCATTTTTCATGTATCCTGCGGGAGCACTTCTTCTGGTCTTGAGAATTCCAATTGTGCGACTAGCTTTTGGTGCCAAAGAATTTCCGTGGAAAGATACAGTCTTGCTCGGTCAGCTTGTCGCAATTTATGCAATTGCTGTGGGTGCCGTTGCCATGATTCACGTGCTTCTACGGGCTTTTTATGCGTTGAAAGAAACAAAAGTTCCATTTGTCATAGCACTTGTTTCTATGGGAATTAATATTTGGACAATGTGGCTAGGAGCGTACTATTTGAATTGGGGCGTGCATGCAGTGCCAATGGGATTTGTGATCGCTTCTTTTGCAGAAGTCTTCCTCTTACTCGTGACTCTTTTTTATAGACTACATACTTTTTATTGGAAAGCATTTTTTGTTCCACAAGCTAAATTAGCGCTGGCATCGTTTTTAACAGGGAGCACTTTGTATATTGTGATGAAGCTTTTAGATCAGCTTGTTTTTGATACAACGAGAGTGTTGGGTCTCATTGCGTTGACTGGGTTTGCAGCTCTTGCTGGTGGATTTGTCTACTTGGTTTTTTGCCTTTTGTTGTCAGTCGAGCAACTTTCAATTCTGGTCTCTATTCATGGGAAGTTACGAGGTTGGACGAATAAATTATCTCGAACAGAGGAAGTGATGACCGTTACTGAGGAAATCCAATTATGAAACTCTTCGTAGCAACTTTTTTCTGTCTTTTTATTTTCTCGGGATGTACGCAGCAAACTGTCGTTGAACAGGCAGCCGTACAGCACAAGGCTGTAGACACGACATTGACTGGTACAGTAACAAAAACAGGAAATAAATACTACATTCAGACAATGGGAAAGCCAATTACTGAGCTTGACTCATACACTGTGAAGTTTGATCAATTTGTTGGCCAGAAAGTGAGTGTTACTGGTCAGTACAGTGGTGACACACTATTTGTGGACATCATAAGTAGCCAATAGCCTCACAATCCTTCCTCTGGTACAATGCAGTTTCATGCCAAAGAATAACATTCGAAACTTTTCTATTATTGCGCATATCGATCACGGCAAAACGACATTGACTGATCAGCTCTTGCGCAAAACAAATACAGTCTCAGAACGCTTAATGGAAGAGCGAATGATGGATAGCAATCCTATTGAGAAGGAACGAGGCATCACCATCAAGCTTGCTCCAGTTCGTCTTGCATATAAAGGCTACGAGCTCAACCTAATTGACACTCCAGGACACGTTGATTTCGGGTATGAGGTCTCCAGATCTCTTGCGGCATGTGAAGGAGCTTTGTTAGTCGTCGATGCGACGCAAGGTATCCAGGCACAGACACTGTCCAACTATGAAAAGGCACGTGCTCTCGGACTAAAGATTATTCCAGTTATTAATAAGATTGATCTGCCTGCTGCTGACCCTGACCAAGTAACGTTGGATTTGATTGAAACATTCGGAGTCACAGACCGAGAAGTAGTGAAAGTAAGTGCGAAAACAGGGATAAATATTGATGGTCTTTTGGATGCAGTTATTGAATTTATTCCTGAACCCATTGGGACGGATGATGAAAATCTGCGGGTTTTGGTTTTTACATCTCTGTATCACCCGCATAAAGGCGTGATTGCATATGTACGTGTTGTGAACGGTGTCCTTAAAAAAGAAAAACTGCGAGCAATGGGAACTGCTCAAGAATTCGTGCCAGTAGAACTGGGAACATTTGCTCCTGAAATGAAGCCTACTGAGGAGCTTAAAGCTGGGGAGGTGGGGTATATTGCTTCCGGATTAAAAGACGTAAAACTTCTTCGTGTTGGTGACACTGTGACGTCAATGAATAAGCGTGCAACAAATGCTCTACCTGGGTATAAGGAGCCACAGCCAATGGTGTATATGGAGTTTTATCCTACTGAAGGGGATGATTTTGCATTACTTGTTGATGCAATGGGAAAACTTGCACTGCATGATGCGGCACTCCAATATCAATCAACACATTCGCCTGCATTAGGCAATGGTCTGCGAGTTGGTTTCCTAGGAATTTTACATTCGACCATTGTTCAAGAGCGTCTTGAAAATGAATACAACATGGACTTGATTGCAACGTCTCCGTCGGTTTTGTACAAGATTACGACGCGAGCAGGTGATGAGTTTGAGATGCATACTCCAACCGAATATCCAGACCCTGCTGTTATCGATACTATTGCCGAACCAGTGACGATGTCGACAATCTTTACTCCGAAAGAATACCTAGGTGCAGTGATGCGATTGTGTGAAGATCACCGAGCTTCACTTGATGGACTTGAAGAGCATGGAAACCGAGTAAAAGTTACCTACTTATTGCCGCTTTCAGAACTAATCGTGAACTTTCATGACGAGCTGAAATCAGTTTCGTCAGGATTTGCAAGCTTAGAATATGAGATTTTTGACTATCAACCGGTTGATGCTGTGAAGCTCGATATTCTTGTTCACTTTGAAAAAATTGATGCGCTCAGTCAAATTGTGATACGAAGTAAAGCTGAGCAGATTGGGCGCAAGATCGTGAAGAAATTAAAGGAGGTAATTCCTCGACAGAATTTCCAGATTGCAGTTCAAGCAGCTATTGGTGGATCAGTTGTGGCTCGAGAAGACATCTCTGGGTACCGCAAAGATGTTACTGCTGGTATGTATGGTGGAGATATTACTCGTCGTCAAAAACTACTCAAGAAACAAGTAAAAGGAAAGAAGAGAATGCGTGCATTCGGAAAAGTGAACTTACCGCAGGAGGCATTTTTAGCAGTATTGGAGCGATAGGTATGCCGGAACTACCTGAAGTAGAAACAATCCGTCGTCAACTTGAGAAAAGTATTGGCCAAGTAATAACTTCCGTTGAGTACACCCCTTCAAAAGTCATTCGTGGAAATATGTCTGCCCTTGAGAACGTTACAATTCGCTTTGTTCGTCGCTTTGGGAAACTACTTGTCATTGATCTCTCAAATAATGTGACACTGACTGTCCATTTGAAAATGACAGGGCGACTCTCACTTCTAGGCATCAATGAGCCCAACCCATCCTACAGTCATATTGCATTTTTACTCCAGCAAAAAAATGAATCAAAACCATCAATGAAGCTTGTCTTTTCTGACATGAGAAAATTTGGTTTTGTGTCCATACATGCAGCAAATGAAATTGAAAATCTTCCATTTATCATGAAATTAGGCAAAGAGCCGTTAAAAGATTTAACTTTGAATGATTTTCAATCATTGCTGTCAGCATCCTCACGCGCAATTAAAGTCTTTCTCTTGGATCAAAGTAAAATAGCAGGTATTGGAAATATTTATGATTGTGAAGCGTTGTGGATGGCGAGAATCGACCCAAGAAGAAGCGCAAACAGCTTACTGTATACAGAAGTGAAGAGGCTGTTTCGTGCAATTGAGGAGGTTCTGACTGAAGGCATAGAGCGAGGTGGAGCAAGTGACAACACATACAGAAATTTATTTGGTGGGAAAGGTCAGTATCAAGACTTTTTCAAAGTCTACGGCAGAGCAGGCAAAGGATGTCTTCGGTGTAGTACGGAAATTGTACGTGAAAGTTTAGGTGGCCGAGGGACTTTTTACTGTCCGATGTGCCAAAAAAAAGGGTAAGATCGAAATCTATGGCAGATGAACTTATTGATATTGTAGACGAGCAAAATGCGATTGTTGGCCAAATGCTAAAGAGTGAAGCTCACAAGTCAGGCAGTTTACATCGCTGTGTCGTGGCACAGCTTATCAACTCCAAAGGTGAGTGGCTGCTTGTTCAGCAATCTCCCGATAGGCAAGATGGAGGTCAGTTTGTATCTCCCGTCGGTGGGCATGTCCAGGCTGGTGAAGTCGATGATGACGCGTTGAAGCGAGAATCTTTAGAGGAGTTAGGCATACCCGCACAGAAATTCAAAAAAATGGGCAATGTTATTTTTAATAGGGAAGTTATCGGCAGGAAAGAGAACCATTTTTTCGTTTTGTATGAAATGTATTCTGATGAGCAACCAAAACTTAACCACGAATCAGTAGGAATACAATCTTTCTCAATCGCACAGCTAAAAAAAGAATTGAAAGAGAATCCAAAAAAATTTGGAGACTCATTTTTTCATGTGGCAGAGCATTTTTATCCAGAATTGTTGTGATCGTATGAGATACTTGGGCCATGCAACAGACGATCGTTACTTCTCTAGCGCTTCAAGATTTTCGCAATTTTGAGACAAAAGTGATTGAATTTGGTGAAGATCAAACCTTGATTGTCGGAAATAATGGGCAGGGGAAAACAAATGTTTTAGAAGCTCTTTCCCTTCTTTCAACAGGTCGTAGCTTTCGTGCCAAAACGCTCTCTGACTGTGTCCGCGTTGGTGCTCAGGTTGCACATTGTAGTGTGATGGCTCGTATTGAAGACGAGGACACAAAGATATCGCTCGCAATTGTTTCGAACCAAAGTGAGTATTCAAAACGAGCATCCACTCGATTCCAGCGAAACGGAACAGCAAAAACTCGTGCTGCTGTGATCGGTATCTTAAAAACAGTTTTGTTTCGCCCAGAAGATATGGAACTCATCACAGATGGGCCAAGCTATAAGCGAGATTTTTTAGATGATGTTCTAATTCAAGTCAGTGCTCCATACATTAAATCTCTTCGGGAATACGAAAAAGCATTAAAACATCGAAACAAGCTGATCTTGCAACTTCGAGATGGGTTTGTGACACGTAAAGATTTTATTTTCTGGGATACGCTTCTTATTAAACATGGAGACATAATAACTCGAATGAGAAAGAAGTTTATTCTTTTCATTGCAGAGTTCGTCGAGTTCCCAATCAAAGGTGAGATTACCTATGACGAATCGGTCATGAGCGAAGAACGATTACACACATATGCAAGAGAAGAGGTTGCTGCGGGGAAAACGCTTGTTGGCCCACATCGGGACAATTTTTTCGTGAAAATGCAGATAGCTCCCAACAGACTTGATGATGTCGCACGCTTCGGTTCTCGAGGACAGCAACGTATGAGCGTTCTGTGGTTAAAAGTAGCTGCTTTGCAATTTATTGAGAGGGAGACAAAAATCACTCCGATATTGCTTCTTGATGATTTGTTTTCCGAACTTGATGAGACAAACAGAGAAATTATTTTTGAACTCTTCCAGGATAGACAAGTTATTATGACAAGTGCAGAAGAAATTGCTGTGTTACCACCAGAGTCAACGAAAGGGAAGGTTCTAGAGTTTTAAAAATAAAACCTGTAGACTAGCGGCATGGATATTCACACATATACCAATAAAATTCGTCGCCTCGATCCAGGTAGTCACAAGGGCCAGAATGGGAAGGTGATGGTGATTGGGGGAAGTGAGCTTTTTCACGCAGCTTCAAAATGGGCACTCGATACTGTTGCCAGTATGGTTGACATGGTTTTTTATTCATCGGTGCCAGAAAATAATGAATTAATTCATGAGGCGAAAAAGAATTTTTGGAGCGGTGTTGTAGTTCCACGCGGGGAAGTAGAAAACTACATCAATGAAGCTGATGTCATTTTAATCGGTCCTGGTATGACCCGTGATCCCTATACGAAAGAGATTACCAATGAGCTTCTTTCAAAATATCCGAACAAAAAATGGGTTGTTGATGCCGGTGCACTTCAGATGGTCGATACCGACAGATTACAGGCTAATATGATTCTCACCCCACATCAGGGCGAGTATGATGGGTTACTGACGAGATGTAAGACTAACAATGGAAAGTGTCAAATTGATTCGACAATCCTTCTCAAAGGTCAGCTTGATATTGTTTTTATCAAAGATATCAAACGTGAGCAAATAGATGGAGGCAATCCAGGGATGACGAAAGGCGGTACTGGAGATGCTCTAGCAGGGCTTGTCGCCGGTCTCTACGCATTCTCAGACGACCCCTTTGCTGTAGCGGTCATTGCAAGTTATGTAAATAAAAAAGCAGGCGATGAGTTATATAAAAACGTCGGACCATTTTTTACCACAAATCAGTTGGTCGAGCAGATTCCAAAGGAATTGAAAAAATTACTCTATCCATAAAAAGTATGAACTTTCAAAAATTGCGAACCCGATTACTAAAGCAACGCCAATTTCGACAACTATTCTTTGGTTCAATACTGTTTTCTCTGGGACTAGGAATGATTATTGTCCCAGTTGAAAAAGGGCAAACAAATGCGTCGATTCATACGTTAAGTGATGGCTTGTGGTGGTCTATCCAAACTTTAACAACCGTTGGCTATGGCGATGTTGTGCCAACAACAATAGTGGGAAGAGGAATTGGGGTAATCATGCAGATAGTTGGGACGGTGATGTTTGGATCCCTCATTGCGCTTATAAGTAGCAGTATGAGTAGGAGACAAGAAGAGTTTTATTGGGAAAGACTATTCGAACGTATCGACAGGATTGAAAAAAAAGTATCAGAAATTGAAAAGCAATCAACATACATCATCAGAGACACTGTTGAAAAAAAATAACTACTTATTCTTTTTTTTCTCCTCTTTTTCTTCCTTTTGCTCAAATCGCTCTTGTAACCAAGCAAGTTGGTAGGTGACGAGCACGACAAATATCGTGATCGCAAGTGCATAGATTAGTTGCGCCACGATACCAGAACCTTTACTTGTATATGGCTTCACAAACTCTTCAATAAACGCTTTAATCAAGTCATTCCAAGCGAGTGCAGCAACTAAGGAGAAGCCGCTTGCAGCCAATGTTGCCATTTGTTTAATGATTGTGCTTGGTAATTCTTTTGGTGATTTTGCCATGAGTGAATTCTACCACACTGGCAATTGATTTCTCCGCAAAAGGTGCAAGAATACGAGAATGTTCTCTCCAAACTACAAAATTTCAAATAACCTACTCAAGTATATTGGGCGTATTGAGGCATGTAAGGAGATGGTTGCAAACGCTCCACTTGTTCCTGCATGGGAAGCAAAGTTTCGAGATGATGCTCGGGTGCGTACTGTTCACTTTGGTACACGGGTTGAAGGGAATGAATTAACGAAAGATCAAGCTGCTGCACTGATGTTTGCTCGAGGGACAGGTGATCCAACAGATATCGGTGAAGAAGTTGGTGTGATCGCTCGACCTAGAGACATTCAAGAAGTGATTAACTATCGCGAAGTTATGCGATGGATTGATGATTGGGGTAACTACACCACTCGCACTATTGAGTATACGGAGCACTTGTTAAAAACACTCCATACGCTCACTGTACGAAATATTCTGCCTGTGGATCAGACAGGTCATTATCGTAGCGCTCAGGTGGTAATCAGGAGTGCAACGGACGGAAGTGTTGTCTTTCGCCCACCAATGTTTTTACAAATCCCTCAACTTATTTCTGATCTGATGCAGTGGCT
>CAZWYZ010000023.1:0-11245 GCA_964638785.1 uncultured Pseudomonadales bacterium | reverse complement strand
TGCTAGTTGAGCATCTGTTTTCCAGTTCGTGAAATCAGTCGAAGTTGCACGATAGAGTGTCTCACTTCCAACAAGGGAGTAGATAAGAACTCCTGTCTGTCCAGTGCGACTAGGGTGAAAGAATGAGAGTGTCTCAGCGGCAATACCATTTCCAGAGAGATCAGTAAGTACAGGGTTGTCAGCATGCGTGTGTATCTCAACACCATTTTTTGAGAAAGCTGTATGAAGATTCCATGCGGAACCATCATGTTCTCTGTAATAAATGATTACTTGATCTTCGAGGGCAATGGTACCAAGTCCGATACGATGACGTTGCATAGCTTCAACAATCTACGACAAACTACCCATACGAATGTGTATGAGTATTCTTCAAGAATAATAAAAGAAAGTATGGATGTCTATGACTGAAATCACTTTCCTCTTACACAAAAGAGATCTCTACTCCAACTAAATCTACTAATGGAAAATCTTTTTTCACTTCAACCCAAAACTTCTCTGAAACTTTTGCTGAGAATACACTATTCTTTCCTTTCTCCATCTGTTGGCAAAGACGAGAGTCCCATTCCTCCATGATTGATCGAGCTTTCTTTCCAACCAGATCAAACTCTTTTTTTGCTGCACTATCTCTCTGATGTGCTTTGTATTGATCATGCACATCTTGAAATTGTTGCAAGATATCCTTGTGGGCGTCCCACATTTGTTGATAATATTTTTCGAACTTTGTCATACGGTGTATAGAGTAAAGTGCAAATGCAAACAGGTCAAGAGCTACTCATTGTTTTTTTGCTTTCAGGAACATTGTATAGTAAACATTCATATGTTCCGATCATTTTTGCGCAAGAGAAAGTGGATACTTATTGCCGTTATTGTCCTTGTTGGAGTAGCAGGTGTTTTTTTCTATCGTTCGAGATCTTCACAACCTGAGACAGTCACTGCGACAGTCACAAGAGAATCTATTGAAGAAACAATCGATGTACCTGGCGAAGTAGATGCTACTCTGAAGGCACAGCTAAAGTTCTTAGCAGGAGGGAAGATTGTTTCACTCCCAGTCACTGAAGGACAATGGGTACAAAAAGGGGCACGAATTGCAAGTGTCGATGCGAGAGACCTGCAAAAGAATTTGGAAAGTTCTTTACGCGACTACTCATCGACGCGTACCGATTTCGAGCAAGGATTTGATGATCGAAAAGATGAAGCTCCATCCGATTCACTCTCTCGTGTAGCGAATAAACTCCAGTACTCACTGGATAAGTCTGTGATAGCTGTTGAGCTACGAGATATCGCAATAAAAAATGCAACGCTTGTGTCTCCAATTAATGGGGTTATCACCTCACTTCCAGTCACAACACCTGGAGTGCAAGTCCTCGCAACTGATGTATTTGAAATTGTTGACCCAGGCTCAGTCTTGTTTGAAGCGGAAGTTGATGAGGTAGATATCGCACGTGTCTATGAGGGCATTCAAGTTCGAATTGTTTTAGACGCATATCCTGATAAAACAATTGATGCAGTGGTAACTTCTATTGGTTTGCGTGCACGAAGCTCCAGTCAATCAAGTGGTGGGACTGTGTTTCCAGTGAAAGTTTCAATCCCACTGTCTGCAATCCCGACGTTTCGTTTAGGTTTGAATGGAACGATGACCATTATTTTGGAAAAGAAAGAACAGGCACTTACCATCCCAATCGAAGCATCAACTGTTCGCGATGGCAAAGATTATGTGCAAGTCCTTGATCCAGCTAACCCGAATAAAATCATTGAAAAAGAGATCTCCATTGGCATTGAAAATGAAGAGAAAGCAGAAGTCCTGAGTGGGCTCAACGAAGGCGATGTGGTCGTACGCACGAAATAACACGGTATGGTATTACAACTTTCCCAAGTCAAAAAAGTCTACATTGTTGGTGATCAACAGATCCATGCCTTAAGAGGAATTGATCTGTCGATTGAAGCGGGTGAGTATCTTTCAATTATGGGGCCGTCAGGATCTGGTAAGTCAACACTTCTGCAAGTCATGAGTTTACTTGATACCCCTAGTAGCGGATCAATAACCTTAAAAGGTGTCAACGTTGAGCGGTATAGTGAGACTGAGTTGGCTAGGCTGCGAAACAAAGAGATTGGATTTGTGTTTCAGCAGTTTAATCTTCTTGGAAAAGCATCTGCTCTAGATAATGTTGCGCTTCCATTAGTGTATGCAAATATAGGGAAAGAAGAACGTCGCATACGCGCCACAGCTATTCTTGAAAAGGTTGGACTAGGTGAACGTCTCAACAACACACGAGCACAGTTATCCGGAGGACAACAACAACGTGTCGCGATCGCACGTGCTCTCGTGAATGATCCAGCAATCCTCTTTGCAGATGAACCAACTGGAAACCTGGACAGCAAATCTGGTGAAGAAGTAATGGGGCTTTTTGATGATCTAAATAAAGAGGGAAAAACAATAGTCCTTGTAACGCATGAGCCTGACATTGCTGCGCATGCGAAGAGACAAATTATCGTTAAGGATGGTCAGATCCTACGTGATTCAAAGAAGAAGAAGCCACTGTAAAGCGTCATATATGCAAACTTTTTTATCAGCATTTTCAATTGCAATTGGAGCAATATTTGCAAATAAGACGCGAGCACTGCTTACAATGCTCGGAGTCATTATTGGAGTAGGTTCAGTCATTTTGCTTACTGCAATTGGAAATGGTCTTCAAGTGTATATTGAAAAACAGTTTGCTTCCTTTGGAGCAACGAATATTTTTATTTTACCGGGGAACATTTTTGGCGAAGGTGGAGGATTTAGTGCAGAGAATCAAATATCAGCAATCCTGACAAATAAGCTTCGGCTCAAAGATATGCAGGATATTTCTCGATTAAGAGAACACGTAAAAGCGGTTGCTCCAGAGTATACAATCTCAATGAAGGCAACTTTTAAAGATAAGTCACAACGCGTCACAATGTATGGAACGAGTAGTAGTTATGCACAAATAACGGGTACAGAGATGTACAAAGGAAGGTTTTTTTCAGACGCAGAATATAACTCAAATATTCGTGTGGCAACACTTGGATATAAGACAGCAGAAGAACTTTTTGGAACAACAGATCCAATAGGGAAAAACGTTACCATTGGCAGTGCCCAATTTGAAGTTATCGGTGTTGCAAAAGAAAGAGGAGGAAGTTTCGGAGGGCCGTCATTTGATACCTTCGTGTATGTTCCAGTAGAAATCTTAATGAAGATGAATGGGTCAACGACAATTACTCAAATTACAGTGCAGGCACGAAGCCGTGAACAAATTCAGCCAGCAATAAAAGAGATTAAAAAACTCTTAAGCCGTCGATTAAAAGAGGATGAGTTCTCAGTCATAGAACAAACGCAGATTCTTGAAACGATTAATCAAATCTTGGGGGCGCTGACGGCAGGTCTTGGAGGAATTGCAGCGATTTCTTTAGTGGTTGGAGGAATTGGGATCCTCAATATCATGTTAGTTTCAGTTATCGAACGTACTCGTGAAATTGGTCTTCGCAAAGCATTGGGAGCAACGCCCAACATTATTATGATTCAGTTCCTTATTGAAGCAGCAACTCTTTCGGTCATCGGCGGTATGTTGGGAACGGGTCTTGCGTACTTAATTACGCTCCTCATCAACCAGTTTATTCCTGCCACAGTCACACTGGATGCGGTTGCACTTGCCTTCGGTGTCTCAGCAGTCGTTGGAATCGTTTTCGGCGTGATTCCTGCTCGCCGAGCAAGCAAGCTATCTCCGATTGAGGCTTTGCGGTACGAATAAGCTTTCTCTCTGGTAAAATAGGGAGATGGGTTCCTATTTTATTCATACCTTTGGGTGTCAGTCCAACAAAAGCGATTCTGAACGCGTCGCCGGCGACTATGAGGCCCGTGGATACACAGAAGCCAGTGATTGGCGTGATGCTGATGAGATCGTGGTGAACACCTGTGCAAGTCGACAGTCGGCTGAGGATCGAGCCAGAGGTTTTCTCTATAACGTTGTCACCCATTTTCAAACTCAAGGTACCCAAAAACCAAAGATAATCTTAACCGGATGCATGACGCATCATGGCCACGAGAAGATCTATGAAATGCTCCCAATGGTGGATCAAATTCTGCCAATCAATGAGGTGGGTTTTAATCAAGCTGTGGTTCGTAAAGATAAGAAGCATGCGTGGATACCAATATCAGCTGGATGTAATTCTTTTTGTACCTACTGTATAGTCCCATATTCTCGAGGTCGCGAACAATCAAGGTCGCTTGAAAGCATCATGGCGGAGGTGACTCGCTTAGTCGATGAAGGCTATAGTGAAATAACACTCTTGGGGCAGAATGTGAACTCATGGGGACTAGAAAAGGAAGGAATTGGCTTGCGCAAAATGATGATGCGAGAAGAGCACACTCTCAGAAGAGAGGATATCCCAGATAACTCATCACAATATGAGAAGCCACAGGGACTGCCTCCATTTGTTCATCTATTACAAGAAATCTCAAAGTATTCTCAAATCCAAAAAATTAGATTCTTAACAAGCAATCCGTGGGACTTTCACGATGAGCTCATTGAAGAGATTGCACAGAATCCAAAAATAGATCGCTTCATCCATTTGCCACTTCAATCTGGGAGTAATGGAGTTTTGCATCGAATGAACCGTGGATATACGAAAGAGCACTATCGTGAGATCATCCGTAAACTTCGATCAAAGGTCCCAGATATTGTTATAGGTACTGATATTATTGTTGGTTTTTCAGGTGAGACTGAAGATGAGTTTAACGAGTCTGTGGAGTTTGCGCGTGAAATGGACTGGAAACTTGGCTTCGTGGCTCAGTACTCACCGCGTCCTGGTACATCCGGCTGGAAGTTGTATCCTGATGACATTCCACAAAAAGAGAAGAAGAGACGATGGGAAATTCTTGATCAAATCATAAATAAAGACAACTTAAGCGTGAGGCCAAAAGTAGTGTAAGCCACTTAAATCCTCGTCATCTTGTCGCACAGAAGTCAGAAGAAATTATATGAAACCTTTAATCATCGTTGGACCCACTGCATCAGGAAAAACTGCACTCGCACTTTGGCTTGCAGAACATTTTTCGCGCGTTGATATCTTGGTTATTGATTCAAAGCAAGTGTATCGCCATCAAGATATTGTGACTGGAAAAGATCTTCCATCGAAGACGAGTGCTCGAATTTTTGGTGTTGACCTTATTTCACCAGATGAAGATTGGTCTGTTGCTCAAGGTATTACCTATGCTGAATCGATCATTACAAAAGCAAAGGACTCGAATCGTTTTTTGATTATTGTTGGTGGTACGCCCCAATATTTACTCTCTGTATTCGAGCAGACACCAACATTTGTCATTCAGCCTGATGAAAAATTACGCGCTACCCTGGAAGGGCAGACGCTGACACAACTACAAGAGCGTCTGCAAACTGTCGATTACAAACGATACGAACAGATGAACAACTCTGACAAGAATAATCCACGCAGACTCATTCGTGCAATTGAAGTCAAAGCGAGTGAGTTTGCAGGTGAGATGACAAAACAACTTTTGCTTATTAGTGATTGTAACTGGATAGGACTTTCTCCAGTAAAGGAAACACTTGAATCAAAAATACACAGTCGAGTTCTGAAAAGAATTGAGCAAGGAGCGATTGAAGAATATACCTCACTTGAAAACAAATATCCAAATTGGACAAAAGAGGCAAAGGCTGCAATAGGATACAAAGAAATAGGCCAATTCTTAAGTGGGGAGCTCTCCAAAGAGCAGCTGATTTCGCTCTGGACTCTGCATGAGGTGCAATATGCAAAACGCCAGATGACGTGGTGGAAGAGAGAACGTCAAATTGTTTGGTTTGATGGTGAAGATGCGGATTTAAAATCGCATGTGTTAGAACATGTAAAAGATTGCTACAATAATATTCATGAATAATCTCGTGACCCACCGAGTCGAAATTTCAGCCAAAACTATTGTAACGATCTTACTTATTGGTGTGGCATTGTTTGTGGGCACCCGAATCACAGATATCATCGTCGAACTCATGCTCGCTTTCGTGCTGATGACTGCATTAAATCCTGCAGTTGCACGGCTTCAGAAACTGAAAATTTCACGATTTCTTGCGGTATTGTGGATCTATGCACTGATGATCGGTTTACTTGTTTTGTCTGTAGTTCTCATTGTCCCACCACTTGCTGAACAAACGATCAGTCTGGTCACACGCTTCGATATTCCAAAACTACCTTTCCTTGAGGAATTAAAAACACTTCAATTTTCAGTAAGTGAAGTCTCAAATCTCTGGACTCAATATGGAACATCCTTTGGCAGTTTAGTCACGTTTATCTCTTCAACATTTGTTCTAGTCTTTGCATTCTTTACCGTTCTGGTGATGACACTCTATTTTTTGCTGGAACGTGAACACTTGTCTCGATATACCTATTTCTTATTTCGAACTCCAGATCGAGATGAACGAAGTAAGAAATTCTTTGATGCAATTGAACGAGCACTAGGAAACTGGGTTCGCGGAGAGTTCCTTTTAATGTTAACCATTGGAACTCTTACGTTCGTGAGTCTCACACTTATGGGAGTGCCGTATGCGCTTCCTTTGGCAATCACTGCAGGTTTGCTTGAAGCACTCCCAAATCTTGGTCCAACTCTCGCTGCCATTCCCGCTGTTATCGTGGCGCTTGTCACAGTCTCACCATTGATGGGTTTGTTAGTTGGCATCCTCTACTGGGCAATCCAGGCTTTGGAGAATAACTTTATTGTCCCATTTATCATGCGTCGAGCTGTGGGAATCAATCCTTTAACTTCAATCGTTTTAATATTGATTGGTGTGAGGTTTGGTGGGGTCTTGGGTGCACTATTAGTTGTCCCGTACTATATCGTTCTGCGAGTTGCGCTCCGAGAGTTTGCACCAGAAATTAAGAATCTTTTTTCAAGTAAGAGTGAATAGGAAAGTTACGATAGCTTTGCAATTGTGTCGCGTAGTTTTGCTGCCAATTCAAAGTTCCACTCTTTGGCAGCCTCATTCATTTTTCGAGTAAGTTGCTTGATAAGTTTATTTCGATCGCTTGGCATTAAATCTTCAGCCTTAATTCCTTCGAGGTTAATTTTTGTTTTCTTATCAATCTGCACGGTGTATTTTCGATTTTTCTCGGTGTCTTCCTCTTCCTTCTTTTCTCTTTTTATCATTTGTTCACGGATTGGTTTTGTGATAGTGACGGGGGTGATGCCATTTGCTTCATTGAATGCAAGCTGTTTTACACGTCGACGTTCGATCTCATCAATTGCCTTCTGCATTGAACCGGTCACGCGGTCTGCGTAGAGAATAACGTGTCCCTCGTGGTGGCGAGCGGCTCTACCCATGATTTGAATTAATGAGGAAGCAGATCGTAAAAAGCCTTCTTTGTCTGCATCAAGAATTGCAACGAGCGTTACCTCTGGGAGATCAAGACCTTCCCGCAGAAGGTTGATTCCTACGAGGACATCGTAGACGCCACTGCGAAGATCATCAAGAATATCTGAGCGATCAAGAGTCACAATGTCTGAGTGTAAGTATGCGACCTTTGGTAGCTGTGCGTTTAAATCTGGAACAATCTTGCGCATCTTTTTTTCATCGTTTAAGTAATCAGTTAATACTTCTGACATTCGCTTCGTTATTGTTGTGACCAACACGCGTTGTCCTTTTGACGTACGCAGGAAGATTTCTTTGACGAGGTCTTCAATTTGGCCTTCACTTTTGCGGATATCAATCGTCGGCTCAATTAACCCAGTTGGACGAATAATCTGCTCAGCAACTTCTCCATCGCTCAAGGATATTTCCCAAGGACTTGGAGTCGCACTGACATAAATGGTCTGTCCGACGCGGCGTTCAAATTCCTCAAATTTCAGCGGTCGATTATCAAGTGCTGATGGTAAGCGGAATCCGTAATCAATTAACGTTTTCTTGCGTGACTGGTCACCGTTATACATTCCTCGAATCTGGGGAATACTGATATGCGACTCATCAACAACAGTGAGAAAAGTTCCGTCACCAAATGTTTTTGCATTTTCATGAAAATATTCAAGTAAGGTGAATGGAGCATCTCCTGGCTGTCTGCCATCAAAATACCTTGAGTAGTTTTCAATTCCATTTACAAAACCAAGTTCACGAATCATATCGAGATCGTAATGCACTTTCTGTTCGAGTCTGTACGCTTCAATAATCTTATTATTACCGCGAAGCTCCGCCACTCTGTTTTGCAAATCTGTCTCAATTTGGGCAATAGCATCTGGTTGTGAAACTGGATCTGTCATGTAGTGCTTCGCTGGGTACAAGACATACTTTCGTGAGCCAACGGCGCCACTCATGCGATCTTTTTCTAAAAAGGTTCCATCAATCTTATTTCCAGTCAGTGGGTCAATTCGATCGATTCTTTCAATTTGGTTTCCAAGCATGGAGATACTGAGGGCGTTGTCTTCATATGCAGGCCAGACTTGAATTGTTTCACCACGGACACGAAAATTCCCTCGGCCAAGATCAATGTCATTGCGTTCATACTGCAGGTTCACAAGTTGTGCCAATACGCTTTGGCGGGATATGAGTTCACCTTCCATTAATTGAAGGACGTACTTCCCATATTCCACTGGTGATCCCAAGTTATAGATACAGGAGACAGATGCCACGACGATGCAGTCAGGCCGAGTCAGCAAATTCGTAGTACTTGAGAGTCGCAGTTTATCAATCTCATCGTTTATCTGTGTCTCTTTTTCGATATAGGTATCGGTACTCGGAATATAGCTCTCTGGCTGGTAGTAGTCGTAATAGGACACAAAGTAGCTGACTGCATTTTCTGGAAAGAAATCTCGGAATTCTTGATAGAGCTGGGCAGCCAAGGTTTTGTTATGCGCTATCACCAGCGTTGGCTTCTGGATCTTCGCAATTACATTAGCGATGGTGAATGTCTTTCCACTACCAGTTACCCCAAGTAAAGTCTGGTGTTGTTTTCCCGAGGTGTACCCAGAAGAGAGTTGATCAATACACTGAGGCTGATCTCCTAGAGGCTGATATGGCGATTTGAGCGTAAACGGCATGAACGCATTATCTCATACTTGAAAGAGCTCACGGAAACAGAAAAAACTGCGTGCAAAAAAGGTATCAATGTTGCCCTTTGATTTTCTTTAGTAGTGTTCGTATCACATTGTTCTAGTTGACGCATCTTCGGTGTTTTGGGTATGTTGAGTGTAACGTTTGGTTATCAGTGCTTTTGTTTGTATTTCTTTATTAAAAAAGGAGCTAGTATGCCAATTACCCTATATAAACGCCAACGTCAGATCGTGGACTTTATCGCGCAATATATTCAAAAGAACGGTTTTTCCCCAACATTGCAGGAAATAGCTTCCGCAATTGGAGTTTCATCTTTGGCTACTGTGCATGAACACATCGCGGCTTTAGTACGCAAAGGTGTCATAAAAAAGTATGAAGGAACCGTTCGTGGGTTGGAGCTTGTGGATCGTACATTCTTGCGACTCACTGATGCGGTCGATTTACCACTTTTAGGATTCATTGCTGCTGGACAGCCTATCCAACCATATACCGACCCGAATGCAACCTTCAAGGTCTCCCCAGAACTTGTCACAGGAAAGCGAAGAGCATATGTATTGCAAGTAAAAGGGGATTCAATGATTGAAGAAGGAATCCTTGATGGTGATTACGTGGTTATCGAAGAGCAGCAAGAAGTCGTGAATGGCGACATAGTTGTGGCTCTGCTCGACAACGGTTTAGCAACGCTCAAGAAGTTCTACAAAGAAGCCACACGAATTCGTTTGGAGCCTGCAAACTCTAAGATGCAGCCAATCTTTGCAACCCGAGTAAAAGTGCAAGGAAAGTGCGTCGGCTTGATTCGCAAGTTTGCTGTCTAAAATGTTCCTTGATCTAAAAGAGCCTCCCATAACTGGGGGCTCTTTCGTTTTTTAAAGTCAGTAGAGTTTTTACTCCTCTTTGCGCATTCTATCCTGCCACTCAATCATGATACGTTCAACAGTGGTTTTGCTGCCTAATCCAAAGGCGAGACCGAGTGCAATCGATACTGCAGTTACAAAACCGGTGAACAGAATCAGAATAAACTGCTGCGCAATTCCAAGTTCACTAATTGCTGCCATCGATGATAAGACAATGATAAGGTAGCTTGCTATCTTTCCAACAATTCTGCCAGTCTGTGGATCGACTGATTTGATCAGTCCTTTCACAAATGCTTCAGCAACTCCGGCAATTAAGATTCCAAAGATTAGGATGAGGAGAGCTGAAAATATTTTTGGAATATAGAGCAAGACTTGATTCAACAAATCGGAGGCAGTATCCAGACCAAGAATGGTCACAGCGGTATATACCACGAAGAGCATCAGTATCCAGTACACAATGTTGCTCACGATAACTTCGGCTGTATTTTTGATTTCTGTATTGTGGAGGAATTGCCCAAGGGGGGTTTTCTCCAAGTTTGCAGACAGTTTTAATCGTCGTAATGAGGAAATTAATAGTCCTCGTAATGTTCGAGCAATAACCATTCCTACGATTACAACCAGAACACTCCCAAGCAGACGTGGGAGAAAGATAACAATCTGGGTTGCAAATGCAGTCATGCTTGCATTCAAAGTGTCTTGGAGAGAGTAGGTAGATGTAGTTGGGTCAAACATATAGCCTTATTGTCCCTCGAAAGAGGGTATAATACAAGAGCTTGGGTACCGGGCAGTCGCCCGCCTATATGGCGGGAGGAAAGTCCAGACAGCAGGAAGCAGGGTGCTCCGGTTCATTCCGGAGGGTCTGCCCACAAGGCAGAGACAGTTAGAGCAACAGAGACGAGCCGATTTAAGTATCGGGTGAAACGGGCAATCCTCCCCGCTGCAACTGACGAACTTTACCATAATGGATGCTTCCCCTTTGCTCCACGAAAGTGGAGGTGGTAATAAAGATGCAGGCATTAGAGAAATGATTGTACAAATACAGAATCTGGCTTATAGGTACCCAAGCACTTTTGTATATGAATCACTGGCAAAAAGCATGGCTGTATTTTCTCATTGTTGCATCAATCTATCACTTCATCCGTGATGTCTTGCAGACTGTAGGGATTGAGACAGCTATTTCAACAGTTCTGATCAAGGAAGGTGCTGTCCATAGTGGTATTTGGAATCCAATAAACACCTACATCATTGAAATAACACTTTTTCTACTCGCGGTCTATCTTTTGAGAAAAAATCAGTTTGGAAAAATCGGGTACAGCACTATTGGTA
>CAZWYZ010000022.1:7826-11782 GCA_964638785.1 uncultured Pseudomonadales bacterium | reverse complement strand
CTCCAAAACTGTCTCCCGCTGGAGTTGGGAATGAAACTATCACCTGAATCAAACTCTAAAAAGCGTGAGTCCCGTGGTGAAACTCGGACAAATCCTTTACTTTGTGATGCAGTCGCATTCATCTGCAGCTTGCCACTTTGTGGGTATTTTGTAGTTCCGTTTTTATCAGTAACTGTGAAGTAATAGGAGTAACTTCCAATCTCTTGCGGAGCAAACCTAATTTTCCATGAAAAGTTTGATGTTGGTGTCATGGTCTCGTTACTGCGAATATAGTCTTGATAGTAAAACGCTGGAGCAACTAAAGTCTTGCCGGAAGGAGCAGTAAAATGCGCATCAATACTGATGCCATCAACACCATACGGAGAGTTTCGATTGGGGTATGCGGTGGGTGTATCGTTTGCGTCGTAAAAATAGTAGGGAAGAAATGACCCAGAGGGATACTGACGATCAATTTGAAAGGACACCTCAAACTTCCCGTAACGAGGTGCAGATGTTGGCTGACTCGTTATAGTTGTAATGTTTGCAGCAAAAACATTTGGTGAGTACTGCAGAAAGGCAAACAACAGGACTGCATACAAGAATAAACGCATTTTCATTGGACTGTTTCGTAGACTGTACGTACTCTACGAGTTCCTCTCTTCCTTTGATCATGGATCTTTTTTTGGAAGAATTCAATATTCAGTGAGTCGACACGTACTTTTTGAATGCAAGCGTTACAGTGAAAGTAGGTTTTGAGATTCAAGATACTCAAGAATACCGGTAGATAACCCCAGTGCAGCTTTTTCAGGCTTGCCGGCAATGAGTTTGCGGTCTGACGGATTGCTTAAGAACCCAGTCTCAAAAATTACTGCAGTCGTCATTGGGTGGATTGCGTGCTCATACCTCCACCAGGCAAACGCATAGTAGCCTCGCATGTTGCGAGAAATATTGGGATCAAGGGCTAATTGTGTTTCTTTTGCATAGGACGCTTCCAACGTGGATACGAGTTCATCTGCATTCCCGGTAAAGTCTCTCCAGGATGATGAAACCTTATACCCATTCACACTCGTATTGAGATTGCCATCTGCATGTATTGCAACAAAGGCATCCGCCCAGTATCGAGGAGGGATTGTCGATGGCAAAATATCAACTGTCACCCCCTGTGCACGAAGTAGCTTGGCAGCCTCTTCTGCAATAGCGAAGTTTACTTCCCATTCACTAAACCCTCCACCAGATGCTCCCGTACTTCCTTTCAGCTGTGATAGTTCTTCAGGTAAGTCAGCATTCTTCCAATGACCAACTTGTAGTCCCACACGCGGTGGTCCATCAGGCCGTTTCCAATTTAAGAGACCGTAGGTATCCTTTGGCAGTACAGGGACATCTTCCAAGGCTTCACCGTACGGAGGAGCACCGGTCATCACTGGAGTTGTTTTCCACCTATAGAATAAAAAACCGACAAGGGATACACACGACAGAATCACCAGTAGAATTGAATGCGATCGAAGCATCTCAAAATCCTAGCAAGTGATTCTGAAGTGAAGCTTAGAATTGACGTTTTGAATTTAGACCTCGGGTACATTTCGCTTTGAAAAGAGCCCAAGTGCACTCGTAATCACAAAGATTAAGATGTAAAACATCAAGATTCCGAGAATTGCTGCCGTATCAAAGTAAAACTCTCCTTCTCGAGGAGATGGGAAAATTCCGCGGAATGGAAAGACAAAAACAGAGCTTACTTGATAGACAAACAAGACAATACCTCGCATATTTGCGCCAAGTGCTAAGAACAAGAAGCGCAGGCCTAAGAGCAGTGCAATCAGGTGACCGATAAACCAGAGAACCTGTGAGATTTTGGCGAGACCAAATTCCTGAGGGTCAGCGACGACACCTTCGCTCACTTGTTCTTTTCGAACTGCTGTATTGCCGACTTGTTTTGTCTGGACTGTTCGGACTGATTGTTGTGTTTCCATACTATTCTCCTTTTACGTACTTCCTATACTTCACACCCGGTAACCTTACGGAACCACCGTAAATGAGTAAGAGAAGGGTAAGAACAGCCTATAGTAGATTTTATCGTGTTCCTGGAGTAAAATACGGTATAGTCTTTCTTACTAAGAGAAGGAAGACAGGATGTGCATCACGCATATCCCATTCATTCAAAAGTTCAGATAAAGGAGTTCGAAACGATGGACAAGACAAAGAGAAGCATGTTTGGGGCATGGGCTACTTCGATTTTTGCACTACTCTATGTGGTAAGTATTGCCCTTGAGTGGGGGCAAGTCATTCGCTCGATCTTTCTGCTCGGCGCGGCGTTGCAGGCGTATAGCTTTATCAAATACGCAATGGGTCACTACGACGCACAAGATGAGGAAGACTGGCGCGAACACGGTGAGAACATGATGCTCACGGTAACCGTGTTTGTTTGGATCTACGCCTTATTGCTGCTCATCCCATTTATAGTTGCTGTCATCGGCTGGGCACTCAGCCAAAACGTTTTGGGCTGGGAGTTCTTAATCGTCGGGGGTAAACTGCTGCTTGATGGCACCAACCTTATCTGTGCGGCCGGTGCAGTGATATTGTTCATACTCACTGCACTTACCTTTTTCCTCAAGCCACATACCGAACTAACTTGATTTCTGAATTTTCTCTATTGTAGTCTTCACATTTGGAGGCTACACCTGCCAGCTGGATCGCTGGGAAGGCTCCGCATAGGGGCCTTTTTTGTAGCCAAATACTCAGCAGTTTTTCAGAAAACTCTTGCACCTTGAGAAAACTTCTGTATACTACATTGGTAAACCCCATTGAATTGTGTTTACACCCGTAATCTCTATTACAGAATAGATACATGCTCTATGTCGAGCTTACACATTTCGATCTCCGCTGAACCAATTTTCCACGTCGGTCCACTTATCGTCTCAAACTCCATGCTCACCAGTTTGATCGTTTCGGTCTTTTTGGTCGCATTCAGTGTCATCGTTGGAAAAGCACTCAAAAACAGTGGAAAAATTTCTCGAATTCAAACCTTTGTAGAAATGTTGATTGAAGGTCTCTATGACTTTGCAACAGAAATGACAGGCAGCCGTAAGAAGGCTGCTTCTTTTTTACCATTGGTATTAACATTCTTCCTTTGGATCGTTCTCAATAACTGGGCAGGTCTTTTGCCAGGTGTCGGAACAATTGGCTTCCGTGAACTAGCAACTGAAAGTGAAGTACATGCACAGCGACAAGGACCATTTGCACCAAAACCAGTAGCAGCTTCTGAAGAAAAAGTAGCTGTGGAAGAGACAGAAGTAGTCAACGAGCAGAACGCAAAAGAAGTTGCAGCTGAATCAGACGATCATAGTGAGTCAACAGAAGAAGCTGGTAAAGAAGAAAAAGCAGAAGGTACATTTGTCCCTTATTTTCGTGCAGGAACTGCTGACTTAAATACGACCATCGCACTTGCATTAATCTCTGTTGTCTCAACCCAATACTTTGGATTTGCCTCATTAGGTGGTGCGTACTTTAAGAAGTACTTTAACTTCAAGAGTCCAATTGATGCATTCGTTGGGTTTTTGGAACTCATCTTGGAAACAGCCAAGATCATGTCATTTGCATTCCGTTTGTTTGGAAACATCTTTGCAGGAGAAGTTCTCCTGGCAGTCATGATGTTCCTCGTTCCTGTTATCGTCCCAATGCCGTTTTACGGTTTGGAAATTTTCGTGGGCATGATCCAAGGGGTCGTGTTCGCAATGCTTTCACTTGTCTTCTTTAATCTCGCTACCCACGGGCACGGGGAAGAACATTAATATTGAATTAGATTCTCGTTTATAAGCGAGATCAAAAAGGAGTATCGTATGCAAGAAATCGCAATCGCAATCACTATGGGTGTTGGAGCAATTGCCCCAGCTATCGCTATCGGAATCATTGCTGCATCAGGATTGTCAGCAATTGGCCGAAACCCAGAAGCAGCAAGTAAGATCCAGACCAACATGATCCTA
>CAZWYZ010000022.1:0-7816 GCA_964638785.1 uncultured Pseudomonadales bacterium | reverse complement strand
GGCCTTCGCTGAAGCTATCGCTATTTACGCACTCGTGGTCGCATTGATCTTAAAGTTCGTCTAAATAACGCAAAAAAAGAGAAGGATACGTATGGAAATAAATGTTTTACAAATCATCTTTCAACTCATCAACTTTGGTGTGGTGTTTGCAGCTCTGACTTACTTTTTGACAAAGCCAATCTTAAAGATGATTGACGAACGTCGCAGTAAGACTGATGAGGCAATTAAAGCCGCAGAAGAGTCTTTGCGTGAACGTGAGCAAGTCGAAACCATGAAGAAAAAGGCAAAAGTCCAAGCTGAAAAAGATGCACTTGCAGTCATTGATGTTGCAAAAGGAGAAGCAAAAGAACTCAAAGCCAAACTTTCTAAAGAGACAAAAGATGAAGTGAATGTCTTGCGTGCAAAAGAGATAGCAAAAATGGAAAGTGAGATGAAGGGCAAGCAGGAAGAGACAGAGAAGGAAGTTCTCAAGCTTTCAGTTGCAATTGCTTCAAAAGTAATTGGTAAAGAGATAGATGAGAAAGCACACAAGACCTTGATTGCACAATCAATCAAAGATCTTGCCAAAGCACTCTAACAATCTATGGTAACTGTTGATCAGATACGGAAGAAAACTGCAGAGATTAGTGAAAGACACTTGCGGGTTTTTGATGATCCGATGGTTAGATCGCAGCTTGAGTCGTATGTATACTTCGCATTAGGTGTAGCGCTTGCGGGAGCTAATACAGACGAAGGTCGCAAGTATGCAGCATATCGAGCCAAAGCAGAGGGTGGAGTTTTCGATGCAACATCTGTTCCAAGTACCTACCTTCTCTTGATTGACTCAGTTATCGCAGGATCAGTAATGAGACTACAAGAGGAAACTAGTGAAAATGCACTATGAAAATACTTATTGAATCAGCCATTAAACTCGAAAAAGATCAGCAAACTGAGATCGAGAAAACGCTCCAATCAAAAGGATCTGAGTTTTCGTACAAGGTAAACCCAGATATTTTAGGTGGATTACGTGTGACTCTTGGTGGAAAGCGAATTGATTTATCCCTTGCAGGAAAAGTCGGTCAGGTAAACAAAATGATTTCGTAGGAAACTATGGAAACAGCAACGATTACTGAAAATGAGCTTGCACGAAAGTATGTCGATGCGATGGGAGGAGGCACAGATGCTCCTCGTATTGTGGCCGCAGCATGTATTTATTGGGCGAAAGAGCAAGCGATCGATGTCTCTAAAATAGATAACCGATATTTGGGAGATTGGATCGTTAAGTATAGACGTGCGAAAGTACGCGTCTCCAGAGAGACACCATCACTGGCTGATTATGAAATGTACACGGACTTTTAAACTATGAAATCACTATTTGATCAAATCAAAACCACCACTTTTGAAACCACTGTTGAATCAGTCGGTATTATTACCTCTTTAGGTGATGGGATCGTTAAAGTGTCAGGTCTTGATGATGTCATGATGGGTGAGATTGTCTCGTTTGAAAATGGAAAAGAAGGATTAGCTTTTAACCTCTCGAAAACTGAAGTCGGTGTGATTTTGCTTTCAGACAGTACTGGACTGGCAACTGGACAGGAAGTCAAAACAACAGGAAGAATTCTCTCAGTTGGTGTTGGAGATCAAATCATGGGTCGTGTCGTCAATACACTCGGTGAAGTAATTGATGGGAAGGCTGCATTTGAGATCACTGCGTATCAACCACTTGAGAAAATTGCTCCTGGTGTCATTGAACGAAAATCAGTTTCTGTTCCGCTCCAGACAGGTATCAAATCAATTGATGCAATGATTCCAGTTGGTCGTGGTCAGCGTGAGTTGATCATCGGAGACCGTGGGACTGGAAAGTCAGCAGTCGCTCTGACAACAATGATCAACCAAAAAGGGAAAGATGTTATCTGTGTCTACGTGGCAATTGGACAGAAGCAGTCATTTTTAGCACAAACAACCGCCTTGCTTGAAAAGTACGGTGCAATGGATTACACCATCATCGTCTCTGCAGCAGCATCGGATCCAGCAGCGATGCAATTTTTGGCACCATACGCTGGAACAGCAATTGCTGAATACTTCCTTGCACAAGGAAAAGATGTCCTCGTTATTTACGATGATCTGTCGAAGCAAGCAGTCGCGTATCGTGAAGTTTCATTGTTGTTACGCCGCCCATCAGGTCGTGAAGCATATCCAGGTGACGTTTTCTATCTTCACAGTCGCTTACTTGAGCGCGCCTGTCGTTTGGATGAGGCATATGGTGGAGGATCAATTACCGCTCTTCCAATCATTGAAACTCAAGCCAATGACATCTCAGCATACATTCCAACCAACGTCATCTCCATTACAGATGGACAGATTTTCTTGGAATCAGGTCTCTTTAACGCAGGCATTAAACCAGCTATTAACGTTGGTACATCTGTGTCACGTGTGGGTGGAAGTGCCCAAATTAAGGCAATGAAGCAGGTCGCTGGATCAATGAAGCTGGATCTTGCACAGTTTCGTGAACTTGAAGCATTCTCACAATTTTCATCTGATTTAGATCCAAAAACCAAGGCAAGTATCGATCGTGGGCAACGACTGACTGAGCTGTTGAAGCAAGGTTGGGATCGCCCAATGGATGTAACAGAGCAAATTGCTGTGATCTACGCGGGAACACGTGGATATCTTGATACAGTGAAAAAAGACCTTGTGGTGACATGGGAGAAACTCTTCCTTGAATACATGAGTACCGAAGGACAAGAACTCTACGCCACGATTAAAAAAGAACAAAAACTGAGCGAAGGAATTGAAAACGCACTCAAAGAATTAATTAAAAAGTTCAACGAGGTTCATTCAGAGTTAATGATGGAAGAATGATTTATGCAAAGTTTAGCAGAAACTGCGCAATCACGGCAAACTGATGACATTTCAGAGATTCTTAAAATATTAGAATCTGTTGGTGATGCCTTTCAAAATGAACCAGTACGATCATATTTAGTTCGTGTTATTGTGAATGCGTATGACTTACACAAGGCTCGTGTCGCTCAGACGGAAACGCGTCACAGTAAAATTCAGCAGTGGGCACTACGTTCAAAAGCTGTAAGTACCGGTATAGAACCTCAAAGGTTTGATGCAGCCCTGAGAGCAGTTCAAGACGAAATAGCAATACTTTCAAGTGGAATGAGACAATAGACAATCAACAATCATGGCTCAAGCTCGACTCATAAAATCCCGCATCAAGTCAGCAACAAACATCGCAAAGATTACCAAAGCGATGGAAATGGTGGCAGCTTCAAAAATGCGCCGCAGCCAGGAACAAGCCTTAGCATCTCGCCCTTACACCCATAAGCTTTTGGAAATGCTTCATACCATTGGGACCAATGCAGATTCTAATTTGCATATTCTCTTGCAACAAGGAAACCCAACTGCACCAGAACTACTTATTTTGGTCTCAACAGATAAAGGACTTGCTGGAAGCTTAAACACTAATCTTTTCCGAGCAGCAACAGAAACACTTGCAACGATGCGATCACCAAGAGTGCTTGCCATTGGCAGACGTGCTCGTGAATTTGCGATCAAATTTGGATATCCATTAGTTGCTGAATTTTCTGGACTTCCAGATAAGCTAACGCTCGCAGACATCCTTCCCATCTCAGAGATCTTTGTCAAAGGATTTTTATCAGGTGAGTTTAGTAGTGTTCGCTCAATGCATATGCAGTTTGTGAGTACTTTAGCTCAGAGTCCTGAAGTGAATCTTCTGCTTCCGATTGCAATGAACGAGATTGAGGCAGAAGGAATGCAACCACAACCAAAACTCCCTAGTGGAGAAAAGAAAGAGTACACTTTTGAGCCATCACCAAAAGATATTTTGGACTTCCTCTTGCCGTTCTACACTGAAAATGGTTTTTTCCAAATCATGTTAGAAGCGAAAGCCAGTGAACATAGTGCCCGTATGGTAGCAATGAAGAATGCCAGCGATAATGCAAAAGAAATCGTCGGAAACCTAAAACTCGAGTATAATAAGAGTCGTCAGGCAGGAATTACCAGTGAGTTATTGGATATTACGACTGCAGCATTAGCACTGAAGTAAAATATGATAGATAGATTCGAACAACCATCACTTATTCAATCAGGCCTAAAGGACATACCAGGGCATGCCTTGATGTTGTTGCTGTCATATTTGCCTAACCCAATCGATGGTGAGCGAGCAGTTGTGCGCTCACATTTTACCCAGGCATCAGATAGTGTTATTGAATCTGATATTCATGCAGGCAATCAAGACCGACGAGACTGGAGAGTACAAGAAATAAAAGGAGCATTACAACGATCTATTCGTAGAGGATAACATTGGAGCACATATGGCAAAAAATATTGGACACATTACACAAATTATTGGACCAGTCATTGACGTCCAGTTTTCCGAGCATTTGCCGGCAATCTACAACGCACTGCACTTGCAGCTTGCTGATGGCAAGACCCTCACCCTTGAAGTGGAACAACAGCTTTCTGATACTGAGGTGCGTACGATCGCCCTCGGTGCAACTGAAGGAATTGTTCGCGGCAGTGAAGTGAGTGACACAGGTGCCCCAATTATGGTTCCCGTTGGTGACGAGACACTTGGTCGTATCTTTAACGTCGTTGGTGACCCAATTGATAACAAAGGAGCTGTCAACGCAAAGAAGTTCTACCCAATTCACCGTCCAGCACCAACATTGGTTGAACAAGAAACATCAGCTCAAGTTTTGGAAACAGGTATTAAAGTTATTGATCTCATGGCTCCATTTGCTCGTGGTGGAAAGACCGCTGCATTCGGTGGTGCTGGTGTCGGAAAAACTGTCATCATCCAAGAATTGATTCGTAATATCGCCGAAGAGCACTCAGGTCACTCAGTGTTTGCAGGTGTTGGAGAACGTTCACGCGAAGGAAACGATCTTTATCACGAAATGGAAGATTCAGGCGTCTTAAAGAATACCATTATGGCATTCGGACAGATGAATGAACCACCAGGGAACCGCTTGCGTATTGCACTGACTGCACTGGCAATGGCTGAGTTCTATCGGGATGAGCGTGGTGAGGATGTGTTGTTGTTCATCGACAATATCTTCCGCTTCTCGCAAGCCGGATCAGAAGTGTCTGCACTGCTTGGACGTATTCCATCTGCAGTCGGATATCAACCAAACTTGGCAACAGAAATGGCAGCTCTCCAAGAACGTATTACGAGTACAAAAAAAGGCTCAATTACGTCACTGCAGGCGGTCTACGTTCCAGCAGATGACTACACGGATCCAGCACCAGCAACAACCTTTGCTCACCTAGACTCAACAATCTCACTTGATCGCGCATTAGCGGAACAAGCACTGTTCCCAGCAGTCGACCCACTGGCAAGTAGTAGCAAAATCTTGACACCTGATGTTGTGGGTCAAGAACACTTCGATGTTGCTCGTGGAGTACAGAAAGTGTTACAGCGATATAAAGAACTGCAAGACATCATTGCCATCTTGGGTATCGATGAGCTGTCCGATGCAGACAAGATGACGGTGAGTCGTGCACGAAAGATCCAGCGTTTCCTTTCACAGCCATTCTTCGTCGGAGAAGTCTTTACAAACATCCCTGGGAAATATGTGAAAATCGAAGATACCGTACGATCCTTCCGTGAAATATTGGATGGGAAGCACGATGATCTTCCAGAACAAGCATTTTATATGGTTGGAACGATTGAAGACGCACGCGAAAAAGCAAAGACACTATAAAGAAAAATTTCTATGCCACGCGAACAAGATTCACTAGCAAAAATAGATGTGTTTTTAAGCGACAATGATTTACAGATTTTGAAAGATCAACGGAATGCAATTCTTTACTATGGGGGTGAAGTTCAGATGAATTTTCTCCCTGACGCTGGAATTGCAGTAAGCAACTTAGAAACACGGTATACGATAGATGAAGCATTATTTACGTACGTGAAAAGGGATTAATGTTTATTGAAAACAACCAAGGATTTACGTGTGTTCATTGCAGTAGGCAAGTACCACCACATCCAACCAGTAGTCGTAATCACTGTATCTATTGTTTGACGAGTTTACATGTCGACAAACAGCCAGGAGATCGATTGAATGGATGTGGAGGAGCAATGCGACCAATTGGTCTTGAGATTCGAAATGGAAAGACACAAATTGTGTTTGAATGTAAACGTTGTGGTGAACGCGGAAAAAACATTGCTGCACCGGATGATAATGAAGATTTAATTATTGATCTATCAAGTAAGATTTTGTAACACTATGACTATTGAAACCCATCAATACAACGACAGTGATCAAGAGTCGGATAGTACATTTCAGATTATACAGTTTGGAACACTTTTAGAACAAATATCAGATGCACGAGAAAGAGAAACAGCTAATGCTGATCTTGCAAAATTACTAGAGATTATGCCTTCTGAACTGTACGATATTTTTATTTCAACTATGATCGACGTCTTACGTAACAAACCAGGTAGTGACAATACTGATATTATTTTTGAGTTATTTGTCCGATTTCGAAATATTTATCCAAACGAGTAAGTACTAACTATGTCATTACACTTAACCATTGTCACTCAAGAAAAAGAACTCCTTTCAGAAGAGGTTGATTCAATCACCGCAATGACAACAACAGGTGAAGTAACCATCCTTCCAGGTCACATTCCATTGATGACTAAACTTTCTGATACGGAGTTTGTCTATCGCAATAAAGGACAAGTGAAAAGTCTTGCAATCACTGGTGGATTCTTAAATGTAGAACCAAATAATACGATTATTGTTCTCGCTGATGCTGCGGTTCGTAGTGAAGACATCAATGAAGCAAAAGCTGAAGAAGCACGTAAGAAAGCATATGAAGCGATGCAAAATGAGAAACTCTCAAATACGGAGATGAAGATCATTGAAGGAAGCTTACGTCGTGCAATCTTAGAACTAAAAGTTGCAAACCGTCGTAAAAATACTCGATAACTATGACTGACTCAAGTCCACATCGTCGCAGAGAAATTCGAATGCATTCAAATATCCTGACGCAAGAGGACGTTGTTGAAGCGCATAGGATTCAACTTGCGGCCATAGCAGCCGCAAATCAGACGCTTGATGACTCAACTTTTGGAGTTTGGCAGGCCAGTGGAACCAAAGAAAGGGCCAAGCCATTTTAGCTCAAATAAAAAGGATAGCTTAAATAAAGTTTTAAGGAAAGCAAATATCCCAACTGCACGTAGAAAGTAAACAATTTATGCCAAGCATTTTCTCACGAGAGAGTATTCCAGTAGCTGATAAGATTATTTCCATAGTACGCTCAAACCCATCTGGTATCGATGGAGATCCTGCACTTGAAGCACTGCATTGGGGGCAATTAATTGAGATCGTTATCAATAAGGATCCTGAGAATATTGGGATGTATGCGCAGTATGCAGAGGATGAAGGTGCACAAGTAGAGTTTCAGCTGGTTGGACTTCTTGCGCCATTTCTTCTCGAATTTCCAGTAGCAGAGAGAGCTTTCATCGCGCACTACATGTTGAATGATATTGACGACGAGCACTTCGATCGTACAATGCAAAAGCTACAAAAAGACGAAGCCTCTAATAAATAATAGCGGGTCCTAGACAATCTCACAGAACTCTGTACAATTTCTTAAATTGATGTAAAAAGCTACCCGCCATGGCGGGGCTTTTGTTAAAAAGGGAGGATACTATGAACACCATCACTGATGATGTGGTGCTCACACAAGAAGGTTACGATGAAATACTCGCTGAGCTCACCGAGCTCAAGGACGTCAAACTCCAAGTGGCTATTGACCGCGTCGCAACTGCCCGCTCATTTGGTGATCTCTCCGA
>CAZWYZ010000021.1:11030-11848 GCA_964638785.1 uncultured Pseudomonadales bacterium | reverse complement strand
TGCACAACAACGAGCTGATCTGGCCGATGGTGTATTGGGGTTACCTAACGATTGCAATGTATGGTGCTTTTGCCTGGATCGGAGCCTGGATACTCAATGAAATGCTGCCTAAATCCAAACTGGCCAGCAACTGGGTATACCTGTTGGTGCCAAAAGCGTTCCTTTTTCTTAATTTCTTCTTAATGGTGATCTACGTCTGGCTGCGAAAGGTGAATGGCGTTTGGCAGTACAGCAAGATGGAAGAGCTAACCGAGCTGTTTCTGGTCGTAGGAATACTAGCGCATTTGATGATGGTCTGGAGTCGTTTTAAGGCCAAAGCTTGAAAAGCCTGAGTGCTCCCATCGTGTCGTGACAAATGTATTAGCATACGCTACGATGTAGATATATGGCAGTTATATATACTGGTGGCACATTTGATCTACCTCATCGCGGTCACATGCGGCTATTGTCCCATTGCAGAAAAATTGCTGGCCCAGATGGGGAAGTGGTAGTTGCCTTAAATACAGATGAGTTTATATATGAATTTAAGGGTCGTCTTCCGGTGATGTCGTATGAGGAAAGAAAAGCAGTCATTGAAAACCTCAGATTTGTTTCAAAAGTTGTTCCCAACGCCGGGGGTGTTGACAGCAAGCCGACTATTATGAGTGTCCAGCCCGATTTCATCGTCATTGGCAGTGACTGGGCCCAAAAAGATTACTATACCCAAATGGGATTTACTCAGGCGTGGTTAGATGAAAATAACATCACGCTTTGTTATGTTCCTTACACGCAGGGAATCTCCACAACACAACTCAAAGAGCGCGTTAAGAAAATTAAGC
>CAZWYZ010000021.1:0-11012 GCA_964638785.1 uncultured Pseudomonadales bacterium | reverse complement strand
ATCCCCGTCATTTGCGCGCCAAAAAGTGATCTGGTCTGACTCTCGGACAAAACGATTTTCACTATTTCGGGACATGAGAACACTTAATGACTTGCTGATTGTCTGAAACAAAGCAAGCACTTCTTCAAAATTGCCAGTAGTGATCCAAAGAGATGAGCTACGCTTAATTTCTGCAATGAAGAACGGCCAAAGCATATCCCAATCAAATAGGTTGGAGAGGAAAAAAACCAAGGCATTTCTTTTGCGTAAAATGCGCATGTACTTCTGTTGATACATTGTTTTTGTCGTGCCTTGGTGTTTGTGGCGCACATGAACTGATGGCAGCACGTATGATGGCCAACCGCGTCGCCATGCCCTGTATGATAAATCAACATCCTCCCAGTAAATCGGCTCATATAGGCGACTAAAGCCACTTAGTTCTCTCAACATTTTAGTGTCGTAAATGGAAAATCCAGCTCCTGCCCAAAATATGGGTTTAAGCTTATTTTGCCGTCCCTGTAAATCAGCGTGGAATATGTTGATAAGACCATGTCTTAGGAATAGTCGAGTTAGACCAGTCTCTTCCCTGCGGACGGATGAATCCCAAAAGAATTGTTGTGGGGAGACTGCGAATGCTTGAGAGTGCTCAATTGCTGCTGTGAGCAATCCGAATGATCCCTTTTCTACGAGCATGTCATTGCTAATAATTAGTGTGTATTTATACTTCGCTAGTCTTATGCCGATATTATTGCCTTCAGCGAAGGAATGATTGATTTCCAAACGAACAACTTTCACATCAGGATAATTCTGTCTAACGAAATCCTGGCTACCGTCTGTTGATCCATTATCAATAAAAATAATTTCGAAAGGAAGTTTATCTCGTGTTTCCCGAGCGGCTAACTCCAACGCCGGAAGCGTCTCTTCAAGAATCTTACGTCCATTAAAATTAAGGAGAATAACCGAAACGCCTCTTGGAAGTGACGTGTCAGAAACGACATGTTGTGCGTGGAATATTTTTCTTATAGCAAGATCTAACAGCCTGAAAATGATCAACCAAGTAATGAGAGTTCCACTTAGTAGCTTGAAAAAAAGCTTTTTTGCTGCTTTTTCCATCTCTTTTTCCCTCCTAATTCCCATCGTATTCGAAATAGCACTGTGCGAATCACGACAAAAGCAGCAACAATTACCATTGGTGCGATTGATGAAGGTGAAAATGTGCCCTGATATCCTGAATGATTTCGTAGCACGCGCAGCCATGCCCTAAAATCTCTAACACCAAAGTAGTTCCCATCAGGAAGTATTATTGTTTTGGAGAAGGGAAGTAATATTGAAAATATTACCAACTTGAATGATAGCTTCTTTTCGGGAATAAGGATAAACAGTCGGCCGGTCCTGAAGTAATCCATTGGGTGAAGGGAGCGTAAAAACCAACGTGTAGCATCATATGCTCCAAGCAAATGAGAATGCGTTAACAAATGAATATTTCCGGAGAGATTACGACTTTTAACAAATCCCAACACTTGTGCTGACATGTCTTCGGAGCTGCAAGCTACGAGCACAATCATGTCAATCCTTTCGACTTAATAGAGAGAGCTTCATCGTAAATTGATTCCAACAATTTTATTTTTGAATCCCAACCATATAGTTGTTCAGCCGTCTGTCTCCCTTGTAGGCCAACTTTCTCTCTTAGTGCCTTATCATTAACTAATGTCACAATTGCATTAGCAAAGTCTATTGATGTATCGGCAATGACAATATTATCGTTTGGTCTGAGAACAAAACCATCGGCTGCAATAGTGGTGCTGACCACTGGTAAACCCATAGCCCATGCCTCAAGTATTTTGCCTCGAAATCCAGCGCCTACTCTGATTGGTACTATAAATATTCCAGCATCTTTCATGAGAGGTCTGATGTCAGGCACAAACCCCGTTACATGAACCCTCTTCGACCTCAATGCTAACACCTCAGAAGTGGGGTCCTTTCCGACTATGCTTAGTTCAATATCCGGCTCCTTTTCCCATACAATCGGCAATATATTACGAACAAAGTTGCACATTGCGTCAACATTTGGGGGATGCAAGAAATAACCCACAAAAATAAGCTTTTTTGGATCTCCTACTTTTTTGTTAGGCCTAAAAAAATCTAAATTAATACCCGTATTAACAACAACAGGTTGAGCACCAACGAATTCCTTTTTAAGTGCCTCCGCATCGTTGTCTGTCACTGAAATAAATTGATCTGCAATGTTTAACACGCGTTGAGTTCTTGCAAGCAACTGCGATTTGAGCATAAAATTACCAAAACCAAAATCCATCCTATTACGATCTCCGACCAGAAAAGGACTCTCAAGATCACTAAAGACAATGGCCTTTCTGCTACTTTTCTGTATGTAAGGAGACATCTGATAGTATTTGTAATGAACCACGTCATAGTCAGTTCTATCGAGCATCTCCAGTAATGTGTCTCGAAATTCGGTTGAATAAAAGTCATTATCCAAAAATCCCCGCGTTAAGTAATTTCGTATGCCGTACGATGGCCGCCGAACTATTACTTCAACCTGGTGACAAAAATCTCGTAACGGGAGCGCTAGTTCGACCTCTGACTCGGTGTTTGCAAAACTCAGGACAGAAACCTCATGTCCTCGATCGGCCAGTCCCTTCAAAATAGAAAACATCCTCCAAGCACCCCCATTACTATTTAATGCCGGAATGTATGGAACTACGTGGAGTATTTTCATCTTATTAAACCTGCTGCTTGGTATTCTCGGAGGTTGTAATAGTGATTAGCGATCTTGAACACAATCTCATCACTAACCACAGAAACTGCTTTCTGAGCATATCGTTGCTTTAGAGCTGAGAACAACTTTGTTACCGCAAGCAAGAAGGCTACAAGGTCATCAAAGTCTGCTGAAACAAGAGACCTCACAAATCTGAAGGGAAGATTTATGAAGTAAAATACCAACATTTTCCAGGAGGAAAAATTCGCCCAAACAAAAAGGTGCATATTTCGTCTTTTGATCCGTTGAATATACGTTTGCGTTATAACACCCTCAGATGAACCTTGGTGTTTGTGAAGAACCGAAGCCGCAGGATCTACTAATGAGATCCAACCTCTCTTCCATGCGCGATAAGATAAGTCAACATCCTCCCAGTAGAATGGAGAGTATAGCTCGCTGAAACCACCAAGCATTTTTAGTTTTGCGGTTGAATAGGCAGATGAGCCTCCGCCTGACCAGAACGTCACATCCACATCCTTTCCACCGTTTGGAATATGTTGCAGTTGAGGCTCCCCAAACTGGAATATACCCCTTGTTCGCCCCGTTTCTACCCGAAGCTGCTGCGGATTCCATAAAAAGATTTCTGAAGAAACAGAAAATATTTTTTCATTGTTAATGAGAGACTTTCTAATTTGTTTCAAAAAACCAGGTTGAACGATCATGTCATTGTTTAAAAAAACTGTAATGGGTTTTTCAACCAGCTCCAAACCAAAGGCATTACCCTTGGCAAAGAAGTAATTCTTTTCAAGTTGTAGCAGTTTAATCTGAGGAAATCTCTCTTTGATAATGTGAACGCTCCGGTCCGAAGAATTGTTATCAACCACAATGATCTCGTCCTTCATTGATATCTCTTTGAGTAGTGGTGAAATGACTTTCTCTAGAAATTGTCCCCCATTCCAATTAAGAATAATCACGCTGATGCCTGGGTCATCTGCTAATGCTTTCTCTTCCACATCCATAATTGAACGTCTGCTAAAGATACTCAGTAGGTCAGTAAGCATGATTAAAACCGTTACTGGGATAATAAGAATTAAGTCGATAATGAAAACAACTACTGCAATGGTTAGCTTTGTAATAAGCAAGCACATTCTGAAAAGATACATGGCCATGACTGCTAAGACGATTGATATCAAGTGACTTGCCAGATACCAAACTAAGCGATAAAACTTTATCAACATTTATATCTTTAGTATATTATGATACACATAAATGCCACAAGCCTCTAATTCGAAGCAAATATTGAAACGTATACCTTGGATAGATGTATATAGAGGCTTGGCAATTATACTCATTGTTGTTGGTCATAGCTGGTCGCCATTTGTTGGGTACATATATCTATTTCATGTGCCAGCATTTTTCTTTATTTCAGGATTATCTTCTCAGTTCGCAATGTATACCCCCTGGAATTTTTTTGTCAAACGGTTAAAAACACTGATTGTTCCATACTTCGTTTTTAATTTATTTTTCATACTGGCTCACTTCGTACTAAAAAACACATCACTCTCGCAGATACTATATTCTCCAGCTGACTCTACTAGTTTTGCCTTTTTTACTGCGGTTAATGGTCTACTGCTTTTCGCTCGCACTGAGGAGGTGGGGGGCGCGACCTGGTTTTTGCCAGTTTTGTTTTCTGCGCAGCTATTCACATATTGGCTAGTTCGGAAAAAAATCATTGAAAAAAATGATGTGGTAATACTGGCACTTGTAACCATTTTAGTTGTAACAAATTATTTGTTTTCTCGACGTTGGTTCGTAGCGTACAATTTAGACTTGGCACTATTGGCAACATTTTTTATTGTGATCGGACAAAAATATGGACGATTACTAGACAAATTAACCGCCGCTAATTCGGTCCTACTCACTTTCTTTAGCAGTATCTTGATTTTATATTTTGGTAAATATGTTGGATTACCAATTGATTTTCCCTCTCGAACATTCGGGCCTATTCCGCTTGTAGTCCTTACAAGTTTCCTTGGGATTATTTCGTTGTATACCGCATCACGACTGATAGTACCTATTTCGTATTTTTCTCGAATCCTAACGATTCTTGGAAAACACTCACTTTGGATTCTACTTTTTCATTTTCTTGGTTTTAAGGCTTATCACATATTTGGATATTATTTTGGATTCTTTCCAATAGAAACTGTTCAAAATTTAGTGCCGCCTCCTGGAAATCAGCATTGGGTGCAAATCAGTATTTTTGCGATTATATTTTCATTGGGTATTAGATTGGTTGTACTGCACGGAATCCTTATGACTAAAAAAGTCTTTGTTGGGCTTAAAACACTTCCAAGGAAGTTAGTTAATCTCCTTTATCAACTAATCATTATTATTTTTGTAGCAATACAAAGTCATATATGGACTCTTAGCCACAATCATTTTTTCTACGCTGACGATTTTGGTTACTTGCGACTATCAAGTACAAGTAACTGGACAGATTTCTTGTCATTAATACCTCGGCAAATGTACAATGACCGCTCGGCTGGTCAACTCTTTATCACATCGATACTACGACTATTAGACTATCAATATCAATTTATTCATGGTTTGTTACTACTCTTGCACATTGCAAACGGATTGTTACTGTTTTGGTTGCTGGTTCGTCTTCAGCGTATTTGGAAACGGGTGCCATCTCAATATGCTTTGCTATCAGCAGTGTTTTTTCTTGCCTGGCCGAAGTCTACATTTGCAGTACAATGGCTTTCGGCTTCTTTTGACCTCCTAGGAGCGTTTTTGTTATTAATGTTCTTGCATAGTGTCCTGTCGCTCTGGGTAAAATATCGACTTTCACTTGGTCTCGTATATTTAGCTACATATTTGATTATGTTGCGAACAAAGGAGGTATTATTGCTTGCACCGATTATTTCAAGTGCGCTCATTGCAGAGAGAATCCACAACTCATGGTCATCTCAAACGTTTCAGAAGCACAAGCCACTCTTAGTTATTTTGGGCATTTCACTTATTTTCATGGCAATCTATGGCTTGCAATTGTTGTGGCTAGCCAAAACCAGTGAGTTCATGGGCTTTTCTGGTAGCAGCCCATATGCGGTAAGTCTTGAACCATTTTCGGTGATTATAAATCTCCTTCGGTATCTATCCTTGTATCTAAATATATTTGATGTGCATCAGACCTATCAAGCAGTCCCGCTAAGAGTGGGAATAATGATCATTAGTGTTTTACTATTATTCTTGGTACTAGTTATGAAATCTGCTTACAAAAAACAGATAATGTTGCTGCTATTTTGCAGCATATTGGTCTTGGCACCAGTCCTTCCACTCAAAAACATGGCTCACAAATTATATCTCTATATTCCTTCATTATTTTTAGCCCCTGCATTCATGATTGTAGTTCTTGAAAGATGGAAGGCGTTTCACTATAGAGAGACGTACTTAACCTCAATAATTTTGCTCCTCTTAGTATGGGTTAACTGGCAATGGTTTCCTGTTCGCAGTGAAAGAAGTTGGTGGATGTCCGTCGGATCCCAAAATTTCAGGGAGTATCTTCAACTTGGTAAAATTGAGTTATCGCCCAATATCCAGGAGGTAATTGTGGTCAACACTGAGCCAACAAGCATTTATGCGTTTGGTCCGGGGGAGATTATTAAACATCGGTTTCAACGGCAGGATATTCGCGTTAAACTAATAGCAGACATGGCCCAGCTAGATGCCACAGCAAGCTCTACGTTGGTTATTGATGCTACGGTTTCAGAATAGGCGGATAATAACTAGCCTCACTATAAAGCTGGAAAAAGTATATACAGCCACATGCCGCTATTATTGTACATATAAGCATTAGTATGTTTCTGCGTTGAGTTGACGGCCGTTTGCCAAATACCAATAAGATAATGCACCCTAAGACCGACGCTGTGAGTAAACCAAAACTTTTCAGTAGAATATCGGGCAAAAAATATACTTCTATGTTATGTGATCCCGGGGGAACGGGAATGCCGCGAAACATTCGATTGATTTCATATACTTTTGTTTGTTGACCATCTACCCTCGCCTTCCAGCCTGGATAGTACGGATCACCTAAGACGAGGATGGCGGCCTCCGAGGCTTCCACATCTAACTTAATCATATTTGTGCCATATTCTTGCAAGCGAACAGAGGATGCGGCTCCATAACGGCTCTTGTTGTCTAGAAAGTCACTTAGTTCGGAGTAATTTGAGCGGCCATCAACGACTGCCTGTGTATCAATGTCGATGCTATCCGTAACCAACTGCAGTGAATTTTGCCCTGATTCCACAGGCTCTACTTGTGTCAGTAGGCGCGCATAAGGCAAGACATTAATGTTTTCGTAAATCTGCACCCTGCTTGAATCATTTACGGGTTTTGCAGTCCAATCAATATGTTGAATCTCTTCAAGTTCTTTTACGAATCTCACGTCGTGTCCACAATCGGAAAAAAGTCTAAGCTTACTCGATTCATGAGTAATAAAGTAACGCACAGATAAAAGATCGTAAATTCGATCACAATACCTGTTGCGAAATTTGTATTCAACATATCTCCAATTAATAGGATTGCCATACCCCCAGGTATCATAAAAGCCTATTGAGTCGGCTAAGTTGATCTGATATGGCCAATGTTTTTCACTTTCAATTGGGGCAACTCGGTAAAAATCTCCGCTTGTTGGAACAAACTGCGTGAGCTCTTGTTGGGATGAAAAATAGGACTTATAGTCAAACTCGCTAAATGAAAACTCCTGATTAATGAACTGTCGCATGTCGACTATTAGTAAAATAGCAAAGCAAAATAATACACCTGCCCGCAGCAGTCTCCTCTTTAATAATCGATTCCAGAGGAAAATTCCCAAGATGAATACTGCGGGCAAAACCAATGGTTTAATCCAGCTATCGTAATTTACTCGCCACGCGATCAGTACTGTAAGAGCATACGTGGCAAACGTAAGGAGTAATAGTTTCGGTAGTTTGATAGTTTGAGTCTGCAAGTAATTCTTGGGATTGAGAAGTCCCTCTAGTGAAACTCCAAACAAGAGTGTCATCCCAAGTGTGCTCATCATCAAAAACTTTTCTGGCTCACGGACCAGATTGAGAATCGGAATGCGATATATTAACTCCAAGGGCAGCAATCGGAGTGAATAAATGGTGCTTGATAGGACTATCGCAACGGCTACATATTTGGCAAATTTTTGCTTAACAGGGAGTACTAATCCCAGCATGCCGATCATGAATGTTATAACTCCAAAGAAATAAAGACCCATGCCACTTCCCATAAATGATGGCAAAATTAGGCCGAGCAGATCCTGAGGCTCCATTACATACCTCGCAAACACGTGCGGCATCATGCTTTCACCCGGTATCACATGACCCTCCTCGCCCAGAAAGCGAATTGATCGAGCTGAAAGCTCCGCAGCAGGTAGAAGGGAGATGGAGCCGATCATCATTGATAATGTGATAATCACAAAGTATCCAGCTGTCATTCGAAACAGTTCGGGAGTAAATTTACGATCTTCAACAAGTTTCCAAATTAGTGAAAAAAAAGCAAAACCGCCGACTAAAAAAATTGCAATGATTGCTGGATGAGCTGGCGCGCTTAGAACAAGAGTCGATAGGGCAAAGACGGTTAGAACGATGTACTTCAGCCCATGAGTTTCGTGAAATTTCAGCAAGCCTAACAAAATTAAAGGAAACCAAGGGGCGGAATTAATTTGCACACTCCACGCTGTTGCAAGCAAAATATTCGGACTCAGCATGTACACGATGCCCATTAGTAATGAGACTGCGCGAGAAATTGAAAGACCACGTCCGAGGCGGTAGGTTGTATACCCTGATAGAACAATATGAAAACTAACTAAGTATGTGTATGCCTCGGGAGGAAAATGCCCATTTTGATATGGCCAAAGCCAAAATAGCCAGTGTAGTGGATAAAATATCCCGATGAGTGGGTAAGCCACCATAGGAAAACCACCGAAGAGATGTGGATCCCACAAGGGCAGCGTTCCACTCTTAAGCGATTTTGAGAGAAATACAAAATGTGTATAGAGCGCGTCGGCGGTGTCGCCTGCTCCTAGCAGGTGGGTTTCCCCTCGTAAGACGCTCTGAAATACCCATACAAGAATTCCTGAAAACGCTAGAACCACTAATACCTCAGTGAATAGATTCCAAAATAGACGAGCATTGAGTGATTTGAAGATCATTGTTGATCCTCTTCATAATACCAGTCATTTTGATGAAGCTGAACTTTCCCATTGGGCTGATTCATTAACCTTAGAAGATTATACTCATAAGGAAAAAAGTTGAGATGAAGGTCAAAAGTGTATCGGTATTCGCGCTGGCGTGGAACAACCACAATGATACGTTTGCGCGCGATTCTTCGCATCTCTCTAATCACGATTTCGGGATGAATTACATGCTCTAGAGTGTGGGTACAAATTACAGTATCAAAAGAGTCATCTTTAAATGGTAGTGCTTCGACGTTTGCCTGAATGAATTTTGGGTTATCGCTTTGTCGTAATTCGGTTGGAACGTGAATATCTGCCCCAACAATCATGAGCTCAGAATGTGCTTTGAGCAGCTCTTTTCCCAGAAAACCACGGCCAGAGCCGATATCTAGAACCGTAGGCCCTTTTGTCCGAGCAAGAATTGTCTTGACTGACAGTGAGCTAAGATCAGTTTCGCGTTTCAGATGTACGCTAGCGGTTTTCCGGTAAAAACTTGAGTATTGAGCGTCAGACATCCTTGGAGATTTTGCTTTAAATATTTTAAAATATTTGGTCTTGGTTCCAAAGAGTGGAAAAAAGAGAATTCCCATGAGTGTTTCACTGTCACGTAGGATCGGTGGCAACAGGTTATCTAGCACCCAATTAATTCTGTTGGTAATATTTCTGTGTTTTAACATAATTATTCTTCGGAACTTTCTATCAGGTATATGGGACGACGCTTATTTTCAACAAGGATGTGTCCGATGTATTCGCTCATAATGCTGAGTACAACAAACTGCAGAGAAAAGGCAATGGAAATGCCCATTACCACAAGTAATTGATAGGACACAATTCCGCTCACTATATACAACCAAATTGAGCAAAACAATAGAACGACACTTAGGAACGACATACCGATAGTTATAATAAGACTTAAGTGCAGCGGCGCTCTGGAAAATGAGGTAAATGCAATTAACGATAAAGCCGAAAGTCTATAAAAGTTATATTTACTATTCCCTTGTGTTCTGGGGGGAGCGTTAAATAGAATGGTTGAACGAGAAAAGCCAAGAATTTGTAAAAGACCCCTTATAAAGCGACTCTTTTCTCTATATTTTACGTGAAGTAATTGCGCTACTCGCTGGGAAATTAGAAAGAAATCAGAGGCATTATCATCAAATGACTTGTCTGATATTAAATTTATTAGTCCATAGAAAATTCTAGAGAAAACAATTTTGATCAAGGATTCACGTCGGTCGGCTTGCACCATGTGCACTATGTCGTGACCATTCTCATACGCCTGTAACATTGTAGGAATTAATGATGGAGGGTGTTGTAGGTCAGCGTCAAGACATATCACCGCTGTGGCGGATGTGCTGTGGTCAATGCCAGCTATCATTGCGGCCTCATGGCCAAAATTGGCTGAGAAGTGAAGGTATTTAACTCTTCGGTCGTGTTGATGAAGCAGCTTTAGAATTATCAGCGAGCTATCAGTGCTTCCATCATCAACAAAGAGAAACTCGCAATGGTACCTTATCTTTATTGATGTAGAAACGATATCAAGAGCCTCATATATTGCCAACAAGGACTCTGCCTCGTTATATACGGAAACAACAATTCGCAACAAATGAGTTTTTCGCTTCATTGAGCGTAATCTTACTCAAAAGAATGCGTTTTACCAGTATCACTCTGAATCAGATTGTGTACTTACTTTTGAGAGGCTTTATATCTCGAAACGGCCTGCGTCGGTGAGCCGTCTAAGGTGATTTTGGCATTGATGAGCAAAATCGTGCGACTGCAAAAGGTGTCAACCATTTCCAAATTATGGCTAACAATTATCAATGTTGTTCCGTGATCAACAAACTCACGCATTTTTCGGAAGCATTTTTTTTGAAAAGCCTCATCCCCAACAGCCAAAATTTCATCTACCAGTAAAATATCCGGATCGATACTCATCGCCACCGCAAATGCCAGCCGCAAATACATTCCAGACGAGTAGTGTTTAACCGGCTGATCGATGAACTCCCAGAGCTCGGCGAAGTCGACAATATCTTTAAATTTAGCCTCTACCTCTTTGCGGCTCATGCCCAAGATAACGCC
>CAZWYZ010000020.1:5439-11924 GCA_964638785.1 uncultured Pseudomonadales bacterium | reverse complement strand
CTATGCCAACTGCGAAGCCAGACATGCTCAAACGCGCATACTAAAAAAATTGATTTCACCATATTGAAACCTATTTGTACTCGGTGTATGGTAGTACCACGCTATGGCACACCTCTCAGATTTCATGCTTTCAAAAGTTCGGGTTGAATTGATTGAACTTTTCTTTCAAAAACCAGAGGAGATGTGGTACGTACGTGAACTGACTCGTTTGGTGGGAGAAGAAATCAATGCGGTTCGTCGTGAACTTGCACGCATGCAGGAAGTCGGCATGGTCAAGAGTGAAGAACGGGGGAATAGACTCTACTACATGCTGAATTCACAATATGATTTCTTTCCTGATCTTTTGACACTTGTAGCCAAAACAACTGGATTAGGACGGGACATCAAAAAGACTAGAAAAAAACTTGGTGACATTGAATTCATCATGTTCTCAGGAACATTTGCCCGACGCAAGCCTCACAAAAACACCGATGTGGATATCTTGGTGATTGGACAAGTCGTCATCCCAGAAATCTCAGCACTCGTCAAAGAAGAAGAAGCAAAACGTGGACACGAAATTAACTATACCGTGATGACTGGCGAAGAGTTTGAGTTTCGAAAAATCAGGCGTGATCCATTCTTGCGTGACTTGCTTGCCGGTGGCAGATTCATGATCATTGGTGATGAAGATGGACTTCTTGAAGTGAAACCACAGTTGGGAACATAACGCATGACTTTTCTCGCAGCCTTTCGCTACTACATTCTCTTGCTCACACTCCTTGTTTTTTCATGCATCTTGTTACTCCCAGGAACAATGAAACTCGATGTCGGAAAAAAGAATATCTGTCGTGTCTTTTCCATCCCGTATGAAATTGGATGTGCTCGACTGCCAATGAACGAGAGCATCCCAATCGTCGTGAACAGACCCAACCTCACATTCTCTTTCTTTGGACAAACCTTCTCTCGTGATTTAGAGTTTCGCTATGGGCTGGATGTCAGAGGCGGAAGTGAAGTGCTCATGCAAGTGGATATGAAGGACATTCAAGAGAGTGATCGTGATCGTGCGCTCCAAAGTGCTCGTGAAGTTATTGCTCGAAGAGTTGATCTGTATGGACTTTCTGAAAGTAGTGTGACCACAGCGCGAACGAGTGACTCGTATCGACTCATTGCAACAATCCCGGGTATAACTGAATCTGATGCAGTCATGAACTTGATTGGATCAACGGCACAACTTGATTTCCGTGAATACAAACCATCCACGCCGTCAGGCACACTTGCTGCTGATCCCAGCGCAACCGGATCAGGGAGTGCAACTCCATCTGGCTTACGTGTCGCTGATTTTGTTCCAACAGATCTCTCTGGAAAAGACCTGTCACGGGCAAGTGTCGTCATTGATCAAGTTACCAGTCAACCTGTTATCGGTCTGGAGTTCTCACCGGAAGGAACGAAAAAACTTGCTAGTCTGACCAAACGCAATATTGGGAAACCTGTAGCGATCTTTATGGATGACTATCCAGTGAATGCACCAACCGTTCAAAATGAAATCACTGATGGTCGCGCGCAAATTTCTGGAAACTTTACAACGGAAGAGGCGCAGACATTAGCATCAACTCTCAATGCGGGAAGCTTACCCGCGCCACTTTCAGTACTCTCGCAGCGAACGGTCGGAGCTACACTCGGAAATGTTTATATTGAAAACTCAGTTCGTAGCGGCTTAATTGGTATAGCCTTAGTGATTGTGTTCTTAATTCTTTTGTATGGTTCGACTGGGGTGATCGGTGGTATATCACTTCTCTATTACGGTGTGATCACTTTGGCCTTGTATAAAATTGTGCCAGTGACGCTCTCGCTGCCGAGTATTGCAGGCTTCTTGTTGTCCGTGGGTATGGCAGTAGACACGCAAATCTTAGTTTTTGAGCGCCTACGGGAAGAAGAGAAGAACTCACGTGGAACGACCACAAGTGTCCTGTCAAAAGCGTTCAGCCGCGCTTGGGGGTCAATAAAAGATGCGAATGGGGTCACCCTGATTAGTTGCTTCCTCTTAGCTAATCCGTTCGATTGGTCACTGCTGAATACATCTGGAATGATTCGAGGATTTGCACTCACTTTAGCATTAGGAATTCTTTTAAACTTATTCACAGGAATGATTGTGCTGCGCGTACTCATGCGACTCTTTTACCGAAAACGAGAACTATGACAACACAACAGAACACGCCATTTCCAATCATCTCGAAGTACTACTGGATGTACTTTGTCATATCCTTGCTTTTTTTAATCCCTGGACTGGTTTCTCTTGCGCTTTGGAAATTGCAACCTGGCATTGATTTCCGCGGAGGAACAATTCTTGAATTTTCAAGTAAACAGCCACAAAGTCTTGAGAGCATTCGACAAGTACTCCCAGAGAAAATTGAGATTCAAAACCTGGACACACTTGAAGACTCTACCTATTCATTGCATATGCCAGCCCTCTCAGACGCGGACCGACGAGAAGTGATTGCAACACTCTCAGCCAGCATCACTGGCTACAAAGAAAAAGCATTAACGTCAGTGGGCCCGAGTATTGGGAATGAGCTCTTAATCAAAACAGCAACCGCTGTGCTTCTTGCATCTGCGTTGATTGCAGTCTTTTTAGCCTTTCGTTTTCAATCACTTGAATATGGAGCAAGTGCAATCATTGCTACTCTGCACGATGTCCTGATTCTTTTAGGAGTGTTTAGTCTCTTAGGACATTTTGCGAATGTCGATGTCGATGCGTTGTTTGTCACAGCACTGCTTACCATCGTTTCGTTCTCTGTGCACGACACTGTTGTTGTGTATGACAGAATTCGTGAGCGAAAGAAAAAATTTATCCGAGAACATCTCTTCGAAACTATCGACCGAGCAGTGTTGGAAACACTTACGCGATCAGTTCGCAACTCACTTGCAATCGTTATTGTTTTAGTTGCACTCATTCTCTTGGGAGGTGTTACATTGCGCTGGTTTGCTGTTGCACTTCTTGTCGGCACAATCTCAGGGACCTATTCAAGTACTTTCGTTGCACTCCCGCTTCTCGTGCTCATTGCAAAGATAAAAGAAAAGTATCATCGCTAATTTTATTCCTCTTTTTGGATTGTGATATCATACCAAAATGAGTTTTTCCAGAGACCAAGAGCAAAGTTGGCGCATCCAGTCTACAAAACAGTCCTATATAGTCAATCGAGGCCTGGGTTCGAGTCAAGATGACTATGAGAATAATCTCACGGCATTTCGTGGTGATAGTTTATGTACAACTATCGAGAAAAAGATTACAGCTGCCGCAGGAAGACATCCAATCTCCATCTTCGATGCGGGCTGTGGCGAAGGAGATTTTTTATTGGATGCAGCCCAAAAATGGGGTAGAAGCGTTACACTTTCTGGTGTCAGTGCGTATCCGTATCATGAAGAGAAGCCCGATAAACGGGAAAAAATTGCTGCTAATAATATAACGATTACTATTGAAAATCTTGAGAAGTACCAACGACAGAGCGTGCACGATGTGATCGCTTCAGTGTACGCACTTGGTTACGTGTTTGATCCCATTGGGACATTGATACGCTTGTATGCTGCTTTAAAACCCGGTGGAGTTGCGTATATCTATCCGTTTTCATTTCGAAGTCAGGGGAAGAAAGATGGTGAAAAACTAACAACCTACCTAGAAAATCGGTATGGGTTTGACTATCAGTCACCACGAAGTGTTGCATTTGAAAAAACAAAAGAGGAGTTAAGAATTCCAGCCGTTATTGCTGATTCAGAAGAGGAAACAATAATTTTCGATAAAGTGCGAGCTGTCTATCGCTTCAACTGGTAACAAAACCTGCGTGTAGGTATTTTTATAAGTATATCAAATCTGTCAATCATAATTCAATTCTTGAAAATATAGGATATGTGATCATAATCACATTTTACAAGTAGTCCTCAAAGGAGGAACATCTATGCCAGCAGAAACAGGATCAAGGATCGATGTCGATCAAATCGTCAAGGAAATTCTCGCGAAGAATGGTTTGAAAGATTCTGAGCCGAAAAAGACGACTGCAGAGTTGCTTGCTGTGGCAGTCCCACGTGCTCTCATTGACACCAATGTTTCACCAAGCACGATGATGCGATAATCGTTACTTTTTGAATTGATTTTTAAAACCCCGCGGATGACAAATCACGCGGGGTTTTTTGTTGGCAAAAGGTGCGTTATACTCAATCTCACTATCCTAGAATGTGTTTTAGGAACACATATATACCTACCATCCATATGATCCTCCTCTCCGGTTCATCCAACAAACCACTTGCAGAAAAAATTGCAAAAGCAATGCAAACAACGTTAGGGGATATTGAGTTATCTGTTTTTTCCAATGGCGAGCGACGTGTGTGGGTGAAAGAAGATGTTAAAGGACACGACGTTGCCCTCATTCAAAGTTTTTCAAATCCAGTTGACACCCATATTATTGAATCCACTCTCATCACTGATGCGCTCTTTCGAGCCGGAGCACGACGAGTGTTCGCAGTTATTCCATGGTTTGGCTATAGCTTGCAAGATAAAGTATTCAGGCCGGGTGAGCCTATTGCCATGAAGGTAGTTGCCACTCTTTTAGACAGTGTGTCAACCTACCGCTATATTCTCATGAACCTACACAATAGTAGTGGGGCAGGTTTCTTTGAGAAGCCAAGTTCGGTCCTCTCTTCGGACTCTGTTTTCATGGATGAAATCAAAAAGATGCAAGATGATGTTGTGATCGTTTCTTCTGATTTTGGTGGACTCAAGCGTGTTGGTGCGTTTGCACAAAAACTGAAGAAGCCCCTCGCAAATATCGATAAGCGACGAGATCTCCATACAGGTGAGGTTGTGGCACATGCAATCACGGGAGACATCCAAGGAAAGACTGCAGTCATTATCGATGACATCATCAATGGTGGAAGTACTGCAATTGAAGCAGCACGAATTTTGAGAGAGAACGGTGCAAAAAGAATTCTGATGTTTGCAACCCACGCAATTCTTGCGGGTGATGCGAATACGCGTTTGCAGGAAAGTGAGTTGGATGAGCTCATCATCACCGATACAATTGATAGCACCCAAAAACATTTTGAGAAGTTGCGCGTGGTCTCTGTAGCTGATATATTCGCCGCAGAACTAACAAAATGGAGCAGATAAATGAGTGAGCGCAAAACACCAGCTACGATTGATGAGCTCACCGCTTGGATGAGCTCTGACCTCAAACGCAAGAAAGAAAAAAAACAGCATCAGGTTGTGCCAGCATTTTGGTATGCAAATAAAGAGGGCAAACAAGTCGACTCACTTTCTGTTGGCGAGCCATACTACATCATTGTTGATATTCCAATTTCCAGTGCTCTCAAAAGAAATGTCGAGGAAGTCTATGGGCAAGATGGTGAGACGCTCCCTGGACTCTATGTCACGCTGTATAACGCAGACCAAATCCAGTTTGGTGATGTTGAATCAAGCAGCGTGCCGACTGGCACACACTTCCGTCTCATCGCGCCGGTGACAGTTCTTTCAGGTACTCCTGATCTCGCTGACTGTACCTATGACTTGAATTTGCACGGACACACGATCGGAGAAGGATCATTTCAAATTCCAGTGCGTGCTATACTATCTCCAATGGTTTTGGAAAGCTCCTAACTTTCACATCCAAACAAAGCCAACCAGTACTAAAGTGAAACACAACGGTGGTACCGTGCGAAAGCACCCGTTTCTATCTATTTGTCAGATTTCTGACATGGGTATGAACGGGTGTTTTTTTATGGAATAGATATGAGTAAACAAGTTGAAATAATACTCAGTCACGGTGGAAGATTTCTAATCAAGTCAACGACCTCGCTTGACGAAATTAAACGAACCCTTTCTCCTGTGCAAATTGAAATGGCAAAGAGAAAGTATGTTATCGGTATACAAGCACATTCAGTTGTTGATCCGCTTGTATTACAACCAAACCATCGACGTGATGATGTGTTCGGCATCTCTGAAGAGAGAGAAGTTGATATGATTATTGAAGGATTACTGTATAAAACCATTATCTATCTCGAGTGAGAAAAAGGATCTGCTATGAAATATTCCAAGCTGTATGGCAAAACCACAAAGTCAGACGTCAGTGGCTCCCAATTTACCAGTCACCAACTTTTAACCCGGGGAGGATTTGTGCAGGAATCCACAGCGGGTCGTTATTACTTCCTCCCACTTGGATGGCGAGTGCATGAAAAGATTAAAAAGATCATCAAAGAAGAAATGGACGCAGTTGGTGGACAGGAGATGATCACACCAGTGCTGCATCCAATCGAACTCTGGGAAGAGACGAATCGTACCTCGTCAGTTGGTTTCGAGCTTATGAGTATCAAGGATGCAAGAGGTGCAGGTTTTGCTCTTGGTGGGACTGCAGAAGAAATGTTTGTAGACTCGATTCGTCGCATGCACTTAACGTACAAAGATTTGCCTCTCAACATCTATCAGTTCTCAACAAAGTTTCGCGATGAGAAGAGAGCCCGTG
>CAZWYZ010000020.1:4423-5429 GCA_964638785.1 uncultured Pseudomonadales bacterium | reverse complement strand
AGATTTGGGTTAATGAGAGGAAGAGAATTCTTGATGAAAGATGCATATAGTTTTGATACAACTGCGGAAGAGTTCGTCAAAGTCTATGAACAAATGGCAGAGGTGTATACCCGCATCTTTTCACGACTTGGATTAACGACCTTAAAAGTGGAAGCAGACAATGGGTACATTGGAGGTGAGTACTGTCACGAGTACCAAGTCTTAAGCGATATCGGTGAAGGGCGTTTCTTTCAATCGGAAGATGGGGCCTACACCGCGCACGAAGACATAGCAGTGTTTGCTCGTGACAATAAAAACCTGGATGAAGAAATCCTCCCTATGCAGGAAGTTGAAGCGAAGCGAGGGAACACAATGGAAGATGGGGTCAAGCATCACGGACTTCCCATGTGGCGACAAATGAAGGATCTGATGATGGTCAATGAAAAAGGCCAGCTCATACTTGCAGTGATTCGTGGTGATTATGATGTGAACGAAATAAAACTTGCTCATGTCACCAACTCGTTCCATCTGCGTCATGCAACAGAAGAAGAGATTCGAAAGATTGGAAGTGAACCTGGATTCATCTCGCCAGTTGGCTTAAAAGGAAAAGTCATCATCGTTGGAGATTTGTCACTACGCACTGTCGTGAATATGTACGGTGGAATGAATAAAAAATATGGCGATGTCATCAATCTCAATATCGATCGTGACTACGAGGTGGACATTGAAGCGGACATTGCCATGTGTCAGGAAGGATTCCTCACTCAAGATGGAAGTGTTTTGCATGAGCGACGAGGAATTGAAGTGGGGAATATTTTCCAACTAGGATATCACTACTCATCAAAGATGAAGGGTGCGAGCTATGTGGATAGTGATGGAAAAGAAAAGCCATACTACATGGGCTGCTATGGTATTGGTCTTGGTCGTACACTGGCAACAATCGTCGAAACACATAACGATGAGAAGGGCATCATCTGGCCGGAAGCAATTGCTCCATACACTGTGCAACTCATTGATTTAAATCAAG
>CAZWYZ010000020.1:2870-4413 GCA_964638785.1 uncultured Pseudomonadales bacterium | reverse complement strand
CGTGGCAAGGAAGTCTATGAAAAGCTCACGAAAGCTGGCGTTGATGTGTTGTGGGATGATCGTGATGAACGAGCAGGTGTGAAGTTTGCAGACTGTGATCTCTTAGGTATACCATATCGCTTTGTTATCTCCGCTAAAACTGGGGAGCAGGTGGAAGTGAAAAAACGAACAGAAACTGCATCAACACTCATGAGTCTTGAAGACGCACTTGCACTCGTTCAAAAAACCGTCAATGACTGAACGACTGCAAGTACTCAATGATCTGACTAGTTATGACGACGAGGATAACTGTTCTGGGGTTCGGTACGTTGTTCCTGCTCACATGCGCTCTGGAGAGCGATGCTGGTACTCAGATCGCATTCTGACGGAGGGCCAATTCAATCCACCTCAATATTCACCGAATCAGTTGGATAGATCATACACCTGTCCATGTTGTTCACAGGAGTTTCATGTACTCATTCATGATCGTTACACTCTTGGGTACGACGGAAAGTAGGTTGTCCGATGAATGGTAAATGATTGGTCGATTTCAATCTCATGCACCTTTTTTTCTCTACATTCTTCAAGTCGCAGCCAGTATCGAATAATCGTACTCATTCTTTTTTCTGGTGAAAGGTCAGGCATATCACCAAGGTATATGGCGCGAATCTGTTGTATCAGTTGGGCATCACTCCAAATACGTTCAATCATTTTTCCTTCCGGTGAAAGGAGATGGATAAGCTGTGAACCATGTACGACATCAAGTTGAGACCACAGTGATACGAGAAGTACAAATGCATCAAGCAGCTCACTGTCTGACTCATCGCGCTTTTCTTTTAACTGCAGATAGTCACTATGTGCTGTTTCAAGTTGTTCGATGAGGCTATTTTCGGATGGTGAAGGAGGATTGTATTCCATAGTGGGTGATTGTACCAAAACTCCTACTAGATTTTCTATCAATTTTTTCTATACTCACTCTTAATCAATTCCCGGTGAGGAACCACCACAAAAAACCACCGCAATTTCCTCAAGAAATTGAAGGTGGTTGGTGGGTTTAAAATCATCTTTTCTCCGTCAGTTTATAAAGCGTTTCACATTCACTTTCCTATGCTAAGATAGGTACATGAAACTTCTGGTCACGCATCGTTCTCCTGATCTTGATGCAATTGCATCCGTATGGTGTTTTACACGCTTTCATGCGTCTGAATTTGCAAATGCGAAGCACTATTTTGTGAATGCTGGGGACACGATTGATTTGCGCACAGCTGCTGATATGGGGTTTGATATTGAAGATGTCATTCACACCGATACGGGCTTAGGTGATTTTGATCATCACCAAGAGGAACGAGGAATGAAGCGCGTCTGTGCCACGAGCTTAGTCTATGACTATGTGTCGCATCTGCATCCTGAACTTCAAAATGACAAAGCCCTCATCTTCCTGGTTGATTACGTTAATGCCATTGATCACTTCGAAGAATGTGAGTGGGACAATGCAAATGACTTAAAAAATAGTTTCCTCATCCAAAACCTCATTGATGGATTGCAGCGTTTTGGTGTCCAAGAT
>CAZWYZ010000020.1:255-2860 GCA_964638785.1 uncultured Pseudomonadales bacterium | reverse complement strand
TTTGGGTTCTCATGTCTGGACGCTGCATACGCATCTCTTGGGGCACAGATTCAAGCAAAGGAAGAACTCTTGAAAGGCAAAGAATTCACGACAAAATGGGGCAAAGGAATCGCGATTGAAACATCAGTGGATGAAGTACTCAAGCTTGCACAAAAATCAGGATACGTTGTTGCCATTAAGAAAGACCCCAAGCGTGGTGACATCCGCATCAAAGCCGTTCCTGGAAAAGGAATTGACTTGACCGCAATCTATAAAACAGTGACGAATACGGATCTTGTAGGCCACTGGTATTTTCATCCCGGCAAAACGATGCTTTTAAATGGCAGTAACAAGGATGCAAATAAGAAGCCAAGCCCACTCACTATCGAACAAGTGGTCGAAATCTTTACTAAAGCAGTCTAGAAAAGAGAAACGAACTATGCCAAGCATTTTTACCAAGATCATCAATCGAGAAATTCCCTCAACCATTGAGTATGAGGATGATGAGTTCATTGTCATTCGTGATATCCATCCGCATGCTCCCGTGCATGTCTTGGTCATCCCAAAAAAAGAATACACAACCCTTGAAGAAGTTGATAAGGCAGATGAGCACTTCCACTCCAAGATCCTCCTCATAGCGAGAAAGGTAGCCAAACAGCTTGGAATAAGTGAGAACTACAAGCTGGTCATGAATGTTGGCGAGAAAATGCAAATTGTTCCTCATATCCATCTACATCTCATGGGCGGCTGGGATCAGTCTGCAATGGAAAAAGAACGAAACGGCTAAAACCTTCTTTGAAAAATGATTATGTCCTCTTTGGAACAGGTGGTAGTGGTTTGCTACCAAATTCCTCCCCTGAATGACCTAATTCGAGATAGTTTGAAATCAGGCGGAGATGAGCAATGAGTTCGTCGGTACTCATACCACCATTGGTTTCTGCCATCATCATATTTTGAAGAGCTAGAGTAGATAGCTGGCCCCTCTCAATAAGCTGACTCAGAATGAACCAGGAATACCATTCAGCATTCTCGACTTTCACAAGCTCGGGAGCTTTGTAGAAATTATCTGGATCCCGCATCACAGTAAGCCAACGCTGGCGGTATTCCTGGTGCTTGATTTTTAGTTGCTGGTTTCGTTCTCCCTCGGGCATTGAAAGTTGGGTAATGATTCCTTCGAGCATATATTCTCCTTTTGGGAAGGATACTACCACATTCCAGGCTCCCCAAGGCAAGAAAACCCTGCTATAATACCTTCTCGATCTTCAATGATCGACCGGAAGGGGGTGCCATTCCTTTATGCCAACAATTGTAAAAGCTAAAAAAGACGAAAATACCGACTCAGTAATCCGCCGCTTTAAAAAGCGCGTGCTTATTGATGACATTTTGACCCTCGTACAGAAAAAAGAATTCTACTTTAAGCCTGCCTTGCTTCGTAAAGAAGCCAAGAAAGAACTTAAAAAGCGACTCATCCGTGAGCGCAAAATGAAGGCAAGAATGGGGTAAAAGCTGCCTGCAAGCCACGTGCTTGCGTGCGGAGTCTTACAAATGAAATAACGAAAGGGCTGGAAGCAATTCCGGCCCTTTTTGGAATCAGTGTTAGAATAGAGGTCGATATGATACAGATTCTCCTAACCGTTGGATCCAGATACCCAGTGAACCGTAAAAAGATCCGCGCATTTGTCAAAGAATACTTGAACAAAAACCAAGTCTTCGATGCGATTGTCAGTATCTCAGTGGTGGGTGATCGGAAGATCAAAGAACTCAATGAAAAGCTCTTAGGACACGAAGGGGTAACCGACGTTCTATCATTTCCCCAATATGACAAAGGGAGCCGAGTGGACTTTGAATCAACACTGGATCCAAAACCACACATGAACGAAGCCGGTGCGTTTGTTCTGCCGCCTATTCCCACGCAGAATTTAGGGGACATCGTTATCTGTTTTCCTGAAATTGTCAGGCAATCAATGAAGCGTGGAAAGATGGTTGATGACCATATTTGCTTTTACCTGGAACACTCGTTGGACCATCTCATGGGCAAGCATCATGAGTAGGTGAAACACTGGTGTTCAATCTGCGCTTTTCACTCTACAATCAATGACCAACGATCAACTCTTTTAACAAAAGCTTTTTGTATCTATGTCATGGTATCGAACCTATCGCTCTCAGCTTGTCGCAGATCTGGACATCACTCCAGTGCGTGAACAGTTCCAAACACTCTTGAGTTCTGGAGAGTATGCACATGCATATTTGCTTGCGGGTCCAAAAGGGACTGGCAAAACATCCGCAGCACGCATTCTTGCGAAAGTACTCAACTGCGAGAAAAATCGACCAGCAATTGAAGCTTCTTTGCTGCCACGCACTTCAACAACGAAGAAAAAAACAAGTAGCCTCCAAGAACCATGTACAGTCTGTGCCTCTTGTGTTGCCATTACTAATGGATCGAGTCTGTCGGTGACAGAAATGGATGCTGCCAGTAACAGAGGAATTGATGATATTCGGTTGTTACGTGAACGTATTGGCTTGTCTCCTCCTGATGGGGCAGTAGCCGTGTTCATCATCGATGAAGTGCACATGTTGACCACAGAAGCGTTCAACGCACTCTTGAAAGTCTTGGAAGAGCCACCAG
>CAZWYZ010000020.1:0-225 GCA_964638785.1 uncultured Pseudomonadales bacterium | reverse complement strand
TCAAAAATGCCATCAACTGTCGTCAGTCGCTGTACGCTCATTCAATACCGCAAAGCAACCCCAGCAGAACTCTCGAATCGATTGGAAAAGATTGCGAAGAGTGAGGGAATAGCTATTGAGCCTGCCTCACTGACACTCATCGCCACAGCTGCTGATGGAAGTTTTCGTGATGGTGTGAAATTGTTTGAGCAACTTGCCAGCGGGAAAAAGAAACTCGAGCTTTCC
>CAZWYZ010000019.1:260-12728 GCA_964638785.1 uncultured Pseudomonadales bacterium | reverse complement strand
TGAGTGCGGAATTTTTGAAAACTTGAGCGCAAGTAGTTCACGGTATCCTCTTTAAAGTACAGTATTTCTTAAAAGTCGATTACTGAGTATGAATGGTTGTGCCTGCTTTTTCCAGAGCCTCTTTTGCAGCTGCAGTGACTGCAATTCCATGAATTTCTTTCACTTTCGATGTTCCGCCTGCAACAATTTTCACTGGAGTTTGAACTGATTTTACGAGTCCTGATGCAACCAATGTTTCAATGGTGACGATTCCGTCTTTGACAAAATCAAGTTGCTCGACTTTCACAACGACTGGTTTCTTATTCAATGAACGGAAGTGAAACTTTCCACGAGCATAAGGCAAGCGCTTAATTAATGGATGTGCACCTTTTCCAGATCCAACACCGCGGCCAAGTCGTTTCTTTTTTCTTGTGGTCAATTTAATGAGTTCGTTCAACATATATTATTTCGTGGTAACTTCTTCTTTTTTCTTGAGTACTTTTTTAGCTGGCTTCTCAACAGTCTTTGCTGCTTCTACCTCTTTTTTAGGTGCTTCAGCTTGCTTGTCCAGTTCCTTTAGCTTCTTTTTCTCTTCCTCTTCAGCTTGAACAACAGATTTTAACGTGATTCCCTTGAGTGCAACGATGCGGTTAATTTCTTTTAAGGCATCAAATGTTGCATACACATTACTGGCTTTGTTGTTACTACCCTTAATTTTACTACTAATGTCACGAATTCCAGCGGCGTCAACAACGTTTCGAATTGGTCCACCAGCAATGATTCCACTACCCTTTGGAGCTGGCTTTAACATGATACGTGAAGCACCACGCTTGATTTCCATTGGGAATGGAATTGTTGTTCCATTCATTGGGACAGTAATAAGCTTGCGTTTTGCTTTCTTCACACCTTTTTTAATGGCAGAGAGAACATCTTTTGCTTTTCCTAATCCGACACCAACTCGACCTTTTTTGTCACCGACAACCATTAATACTGAAAAACCCATCTTGTTTCCACCTTTGGTTTTCTTTGAGACACGAGAAACCTGAACGACTTTTTCGTCGAACTCTTTTGGCTCTTGTGGTCTAGCATTTCGGTTGTTTGATTGTTGATCTCTGTTCATATGCATTACATTTCTATACCTTGCTCGCGTACTGTATCAGCAATTGCCTTGACGCGTCCATGGTAGCGATTCCCACCACGATCGAAAACGAGTTTTCCAATTTTTTTCTTTTTTAGATCTGCTGCCAAAGATTTTGCAAGTTCAATAGCTTCTTGCAACTTCGTTAACTTCTTATCTGTTTTGGTCATTTTGGCATTTGCAGCTGCAATTGTCTTCCCGACTGTATCATCGATCACTTGCATGTATGTGGTTTCATTTGAGCGAAACACTGTCAAGCGAGGACGTTCGGTTGTTCCACGAATCTTACTTCGCACACGGATGGTGCGACGTTCTTTATTAACTTTCATAGATATTATTTCGCTCCTGCTGCTTTCGCGGCTTTACCAGCTTTACGTCGAACGGTCTCATCTGAGTATTTAATTCCTTTGCCCTTATATGGCTCTGGAGGTCTAACTGCTCGGATATTTGCAGATGTTTGTCCAACTAATCCTTTATCAATTCCTCGAACAAAAATCACGTTATTCCCTTCGATTGCGAACGTGATACCTGCCGGTGGAACAACTTCAACTGGATGTGAGAATCCAACAGACAAGGTCAGACCTTGTCCCTTCATAGCCACACGATATCCTGTTCCAACCATCTCAAGCTTTCGCTCGAAACCAGCAGTTACACCCGTCACCATGTTCTGGATGAGACTACGGATCAATCCGTGAGCTGCTCGTTGTGCTGGAAGATCACTATCGCGTGAGACAGTGGCTTTGCCATCTGCAACTTCGACACTTACTCCTGGCATCATCAGAGTTTTCAACTCTCCTTTTGATCCTTTTACGACAATCTCATTTGCAGTCACGGTTATGGTGACTCCACTTGGGATTACAACTGGTTGGCGTCCGATTTTTGACATATATTCTTTACCAAATTTGACAGAGGATCTCTCCTCCAATATTTTTCTTTTTTGCGTCACTGTCACTCATTACACCCTGACTGGTTGAAATGATGGTGACTCCATATCCTCCTAATGTTCTTGGGATATTTTCAACGGTTGTGTACAATCGTCGGCCTGGCTTACTGATTCGTTTCAAATCAGTGAGAGCTGGAGTCTTTCCATTGTACGAAAGGGTCAACACTAAAACTGGCTGAACAGGATCATCTTCCTTTTTGATTTCAGCAACATATTTATTCGCCATTAAAACTTGTGCTATTGCTTCCTTCACTTTTGAAGTTGGCATCGACACAGTGGCTTTTCGTGCCATGTATGCATTCTTGATTCTGGTGAGCATGTCTGAGACTGGATCTGTCATATTAAAAACTCGCTTTAGTTACTCCTGGTAATTCTCCTTTTGCTGCTAATTCACGAAAACACAAACGACAAATTCCGAAATAGCGCATATATGCATGCGGACGTCCGCACAGCTTACAGCGGTTTTTTCGTCGTGTCATAAATCCCTTGATATTGGCACGTTGTGTTTTAATGATTTTGCTTGTTTTTGCCATATGTTACGAATTCACTATTTATTCTCTTCTTTCTCAAAAGGCATTCCCAATAGTTCAAGCATTTTGAGAGCCTCTTCTTTACTATCTGATTTATTCACAATTGTAATCTGTAATCCTGTCATTTTCGCCACTTGATCGTAGTTAATTTCTGGGAAGACGATTTGCTCTGAAATTCCCAAGTTGTAGTTTCCAACACTATCAATGTGACTCTTCTTCACACCTTGAAAGTCTTTGACACGTGGCAAGGTAATACTCACGAGTTTGTCAAAGAACTCCCACATTCGTGTTCCACGCAATGTGACACACATTCCCACTGGATCACCTTGTCGAGTTTTAAATCCAGCGATCGATTTCTTTGCTTTACACACTTTTGGTTTCTGTCCGGTAATGGCAATCAATTGTCCATTCAAACTCTCAACCATTTTATTTGTGTCACCCTCTTTTTTACTAATACCAACGTTCACAACAATCTTTATTGGTCTAGCAATAGCCATGATATTGGTCTTCCCAAATTCCTTTTCCAAGGCTGGGACGATCTCTTTCTGGTATTTCTCTTGTAAGCGGTTCATATGTTATTTAATTTCTTGTCCTGTTTTCTTAAAGATGCGAATTTTTTTGTCTCCATCAATCTTGTAACCAATGCGATCGACTTTTCCAGTTTCTGGATTGATAATCGCGACATTTGCTGTTGGCAAAGGACGCTCTCGTCGAATCTTTTCTCCAGCTCGACCTTGCATTGGTTTAATGTGTTTGACGTACATGTTGACGCCTTCCACAACCACGCGGTCTTCCTTTGGAATAACTTTGACAATCTTTGCAGTCTTGCCTTTGTCTTTTCCTCCGGTCACTAACACTGTGTCGTTTACTTTCAATTTCATATATTTAGAGCACTTCCTGTGCTAAGGATGCAATTTTATCAAACCCTAATTCTTTAATCTCACGAGCGACTGGTCCGAAAATACGACTTGCTCGTGGGAGCTTTCCTTTAATGCTGTCAATAATAACGGCTGCATTGTCATCAAAACGAATAAAGCTACCATCTTTTCGTCTCACTTCTTTGCGAGTACGAACAATCACTGCTTTTACCATCTCTCCCTTTTTCACTTGACCTTGTGTACTTGCATCAATAACAGACGCAGTCACAATATCACCTATTGTTCCCTTCACGTGACGTGAGCCACCATGAACATGAAGAACGCGAAGGCGTTTTGCTCCTGAGTTATCTGCTGCTTGTACGACTGATCTCAACTGAACCATAGTATTATTTCTTCGCTGCTACTTTTTTTACACTCTTCACTGCTTTCTTCTCAACTTTCTCTTCTGTTTTTGTAGTTTCAACTTTGACTTCGTGAACCATTTTTTCCTTCGTCACTCTGGTGACTGTAAAGTACTTGGTGGCACTCAATCGTTTGCACTCTGCAATCTCGACTTCATCACCGACTTTAACACCCAAGTTGTCTTGGCAAGCGAACACTTTACTCTGCTTCACTTTTTTCAAGTATTTTGGATGCATCCACTCAGTGTTGATTTCAACGTGAGCAGTTTTTGCATTTTTGGTTCGAACGACTAAGCCTACAAATGTTTTCATACAGTTTCTTTTTCTTGGACTATCGTCAAGATAACGGCCATTTTATTTTTAAGGGTTGCAAGCAACTTTGGGTTTGGAAGTTTTCCAACCTTAAATTGCATTTTTGCAACTGCATATTCTTTCTTTAAGACATCAACTTGCTTGCGCAAATCAATAGTACTTTTCTCTCGTAATGCTTTTTTATCATTCAGTTTCATACTTTTTATTCTTTCGTCAAAAACACAGTTTTGACTGGGATTTTGTGTGATGCTTTGCGAAGTGCTTCTCGTGCCACTTCTTCACTGACTCCACCAAGTTCGAATAAAATTCTTCCTGGTCGAATCACTGCTACGTACTCTTTAATATCACCTTTACCTCCACCCATTTTCACGTTTCCAGGCTTCTGTGTAATTGGCTTATCTGGAAACACGCGAATCCACATCTTCCCAACACGTTTTGTGTGGTGAGTAATGGTTCGACGAGCTGCCTCAATTTGGCGAGCACTAAACCATCCACATTCCACTGCTTTTAAGGCAAAATCTCCAAAGTCAACATTGGCTCCTCGTGAAGAGAGACCATCACGTTTTCCTTTAAACATCTTGCGGTATTTCATTTTCTTTGGCTGCAACATATTATTTCTCGCCTTTATGGATCCACACTTTAATTCCTACGTATCCTGATCGTGTCTTTGCCGGAACGTGTGCGTAGTCAATGTCAGCTCGAAGTGTTTGGGTTGGAACGGTTCCAGTCCCATACTTCTCACGACGTCCGATTTCAGCACCGTTAATACGACCTGATAGCACAATCTTAATTCCCTTTGCGCCAGCTCCCATCGCTTTTTCCAAAGCTTGACTGACAGCACGTCGCTGTGGGTATCGCTTCACCAACTGATCAGCAATTCGCTCTGCAACTAATTTTGCTGATGCATCTGGTCGCTTCTCTTCCATGATTTCGTCAATGACGATTTTCATGGCTTTTTTATCATTTAAGTTAATCTTCAACAACTTTGCGATATCTTGCTTCAATTGATCCAAGTTTGAACCACCTCGACCAATCACCACACCTGGTCGACTCACTAAGAATCGAAGCTTTAAGGCATTGACTGATCGTTCAATCTCAATCTTCACTAATCCTGCACTTGCCAATTTTGCACTCAAGAATTTACGAATCTTCACATCCTCAAGCACATACGTGTTATATCCACGTGGCTCAGCAAACCAGAGCGAGTCCCATGTGTAGAGATTGCCAAGTCGAAAGACGTGTGGATTAACTTTCTGTCCCATAGGTTTTTATTCTGTTTTCTTTGCTACTACTTTTTTTACGGTTGGTTTCTTTGTGACTGTTTTCTTTTCACTCACTGCTGGCTTTGCTTCAGCTGCAGCTTCTACTTTTTCTGGTTTCACTTCTTTGACTTCTGATTTCACTTCTTCTTTTGTCTCAAGTCGGATCACAATGTGACTAGTTCGCTTTAAGATCGCATGTCCCATTCCTCGACTCACAGCGCGCATACGCTTGTAGTGAGGTCCTCGCAAGACAAGCATTTCTTTCAAGACCAAGTTGTCTTCACTAATCCCATGATTGTTCTGCGCATTTGCAATTGCTTGATTCAATGTTTCTAAGATGCGTTTGGCGGCATGCTTATTCATTTGCATGAGTTGCAAGCGCATTTTTGGAACACTCATCTTCTTAATGACGCGTGTCACATCAGTCAACTTTTGTTGACCACCTCGAATATAGGTTTGTTTCGCAATAATTTCCATATTTTTATGTCTTGGTTAAGGTTCGCTTCACCATCTTTCCGTGACCGTGGAAGGTACGTGTTGGAGAGAACTCTCCAAGACGGTGACCAACCATTGACTCGTTCACGAAGACTTCAATAAACTTTCTTCCATTGTGTACAGCAAAGGTGTGACCAACAAATTCTGGTGCAATTTGACATGCACGCTTCCAGGTTTTGATTGGCTCTTTTTTACCCGATGACTTTTGTTTATTCACCTTCTCCAAAAGTCGCTCGTCGATGTATGGTCCTTTGATGCTACTTCGTGACATATGGTTTTACTTTACTCGTCGATCTTTGACGATCAATTTTCTACTATATCGTTTCTTACTACGTGTCTTTGTTCCTAATGCATGCTTACCCCATGGAGTCTTTGGATATTTCATTCCAACGCCAGATCGGCCTTCTCCACCACCATGTGGGTGAGAACCTGGGTGTTGTGCAGTTCCACGAACTGCTGGTCGCCAACCTAAGTGACGCTTGCGACCGGCTTTTCCAAAACTGGTTGTTTTCCATTCAATGTTTCCAACTTGTCCAATCGTTGCCATGCATGTTGCTTTGATCAAGCGAACTTCTTTACTTGGAAGTGCAACGGTTACGTATGCTCCTTCTTTACTCTGAATCAATGCACTACTTCCAGCTGAGCGAATAAGTTGCGCTCCCTTTCCGGCAGTAATCTCAACGTTATGAATTGGAGTTCCAACTGGAATTCGTGAAAGTGGCATTGCATTTCCAACCGCAATATCCGCTTCCGCTCCACTCATGATTGATTTTCCAACTGCTAACCCGTCTGGTGCTAAGATGTATCGCTTCTCTCCATCTGCATACGTCACTAATGCAATTCGAGCACTTCGCATTGGATCGTATTCGATCGATGTGACAACAGCAGCAATATCTGGTTTATCGCGACGGAAATCAATAACACGGAGTTTTCGCTTGTTTCCACCACCACGGTGGCGAACAGTGATTATACCAGTATTATTGCGTCCCTGTCTCTTGTAGACACCTTTTTTCAAAAGTGATTTTTCAGGTCCCTTTTTACTGAGTGTCGACATGTCCACATCTTTGCGATGTCGTCGTCCTGGTGTCGTTGGTTTTCTAATCTTCAATGCCATAGAGCTTCTCTAGTATTAGTTTTCTGCCTTAATTTCAAATACTTCAATGGTTTGGTCTGGTTTAATGCGAACCATTGCCTTCTTCTTTGTTCCCAACTGGGTGGTCATTCGCTTCTTCCCTGTTTTCTTTATCTTCCCCATCAAAATGACAGTTTGGACAGCCAAAACAGTAACTCCGAATGTCTGTTCCACTGCTTCACGGATCTGACCCTTTGTTGCTTTTGGATCGACTTCAAAAGTGAAGACTTTATCCTGAGCAAGTTTGTAGGTTTTTTCGGTGATCAATGGTCGCTTTAAAATGAACGGATTCATAGCTTATGCAGCAATTGCTGCTTTCTTGGTAACTTTCTTTGCAACTGCCTTCTTCTTTACGACTTCTTTTACAGTGACTTCTGGTGCAGTCACTGATTTCTCTCTTTTTGGCACTTTGGTGAATCGAGTTTCAAGTTCCTTGAGTCCTGCAGGGGTAATCAAGATTGTATGTGCACGAGCGACCACATATGTACTACTGTCTTTTGCCTGCATGACCAAAACATTCTCAATGTTGTCAGTTGCGCGCATAACTGCGTCTGCAATCGTATCAACAATAACCAAGATTGCTTTTCCGGTAAGCTTCATACTGTCCAAAGCTGTAACCATCTCTTTGGTTTTTCCAGAGAGAGTGTCAAAACCTTCGACAACCATGACTTTTCCTTTTTCCGCTTGCATTGCCAATGATGTTTCCAATGCGCGCATACGCATGGTTTTACTCATTGAGAGTTTCCAGTTTGTATCTCCCATTGGTCCATGTGCAACACCTCCACCGACAAAGATTGGAGCTGATCGTGCACCATGACGAGCGTTTCCAGTTCCTTTTTGCTTAAACCACTTCTTCTTTGTTCGATTCACTTCTGCGCGTGTTTTTGCCTTTGCGGTTCCTGATCGTTGATTAGCCAAGTAGACACGAACTGCTTGAGCAACAAGCATGCTACTTCCGGCATTATCAAAGATTGGACTGTCAACTTCTTTTCCTGCTTTTCCACTGATATGTACTGTCTGGATTTTCATATTATTCTGATTTTACCTCTGGCTGTGCTTCCACTGCTTCAGGAGTAACTTCGACAACTTTTGGACCATTTAAAATACCATCAAATTTTCCTGAACCAATTTTGGTGACGGTGACGATTCCATTCATTGCTCCAGGAATCAATCCTTTGATCCAGATATCATTTCCATCAATAGCAACAACTTGCAGACCAATAACAGTTACCTGTTCGTTTCCTGCTCGTCCTGCCATTTTCTTATTCTTGTAGACTCGGCCTGGTGTGGTTCCTGATCCAATAGATCCTGGTGCACGCTCTCTATCTGCTTGTCCGTGCGTACGTGGTCCACCTTTGAATCCCCAGCGCTTCACAACGCCAGTAAAACCGGTTCCTTTACTTGTTCCTGTCACTTTGACCATGTCACCCACTGTTAAAACAGAAGCTGGGGTAATAACGGTCCCAGCACTCAAGTTTACATCATCACCATCAACGCTGATCTCAGCCATCTTGGTAAAGCCTGTTTTAATTCCAAGCTTCTCAAGCTGAGCGCGCTGTGGTTTTGCCACATTCTTGAGTTTCTTTGCTTTTGCGCCTACCAACATTTTGCCCTCAGTATTTCCAGTTTTCACAACTGTACAATCAGGAGCTCGAACAACTGACACAGGAATTCTGGTGCCACTTGTGGTCCAGACCTGAGTCATATGTCGTTTGGTGCCAATAACTTGATTAACCATAAAAAAACCGCCCACAAGGGCGGATATTATCCGAACCTTGTGTATCTATTCCCCGATTCTTTACAATCGGAGCGATATACAACAATTTACATTTTTATTTGTATTCCTACCCCAGCTGGAAGCTCGAGATGCATTAATGCATCAATAGTCTTGCCTGTTGGCTCCATGATATCAATCATGCGTTTATGGGTGCGAATTTCAAAGTGCTCTTGTGCGTTCTTATCCACGTGAGGGGAAGTCAAAACGGTGAAGCGCTTCTTGTGAGTTGGCATAGGGACAGGTCCAATGACCTTTGCACCAGTAGAGACTGCCGTATCGACAATTTTCTTTGCAGCGTCATCTACTACTCGACTATCAAATGATTTGAGTCGAACGCGGATTCGCGGCTTTTCAGAGGTGGTTTTCCCTTGTGCCATATATGTATCTAGCTTCTATTTCAATGAGCAAGAAAGGTAGTATAACAAAGTTTTACCCTGGTGGCAAGGGGCGTTCCGCCGAGTGGCGGAAAGTAGCAAGTCTCAAGTTTTATCCGCCAAAGCATGCGTTTTGTCATCCTGAGCAGCCCCGATAGACTCGATGATCGAAGAACACTTTAAATGTCTATTTCAAAATCTGAGATTCATATGGCTCGAGCATAACGGCAGTGCCCATTCCGTCTACTTTTAAACGACTATGTTGAAGTGCTTCGACCATAAGTGCTCTGAGTAGAGATCCCTCTATGTCGGGAAATTGGTCTTCTAGACTGGTAATTGTGTAGACAATCCCGTCTATGACACTATCTCTTAATTGCTCCTGGCTAAATGGTGTCCCTTCTTTTGACATAAACCGCTCCTTTTACTGGAGAATACCAAAAACCCCCGCTTTGTACACGGGGGTTTTATAATTTTCGGTTTAATAGTCCAGGATTATTTTGTAATCTTGGTTACTGCACCTGCTCCGACGGTGTGTCCACCTTCTCGGATAGCGAATCGAAGACCTTCTTCGATTGCGATAGGCACAATGAGCTTGACGTTCATTTTTGCGTTATCACCAGGCATGACCATCTCGACACCAGCTGGGAGTTCGATCTCACCAGTAACGTCTGTGGTTCGGATATAGAATTGTGGTCTGTATCCTTTGAAGAATGGAGTATGACGTCCACCTTCCTCTTTGGTCAAAATATAGACTTCTGCCTCAAATTCAGTATGAGGAGTAACTGAGTTTGGCTTGGCCAAGACCATACCTCGCTCAATATCATCCTTTTCGATTCCTCGCAGAAGAATTCCGACGTTGTCTCCAGCTTGACCTTGATCGAGCTGTTTACGGAACATTTCGACACCTGTCACAACTGATTGGCGTTTGTCTTTAATACCAACGATTTCAATTGCTTCGTTGATCTTCACGATACCGCGCTCAATACGACCAGTGACGACAGTTCCACGACCTTTGATCGAGAACACATCGTCAACTGGCATCAAGAATGGCTTGTCGAGGTCGCGAACTGGATCTGGGATCCATTCGTCAACTGCATCCATAAGCTTGGTAACTGCTTCTTCGTATGTCGCATCGCCTTCCAATGCTTTGAGAGCACTGACACGGATAACTGGAGTATTCTCTCCATCAAATCCTTGCTTGGTCAACAAGTCACGGACGTCCATTTCAACGAGGTCCAAGAGCTCAGCATCATCGACCATGTCGACTTTGTTGAGAGCAATGACTAATCGTGGAACGTTAACTTGTTTTGCCAACAAGATGTGTTCGCGAGTTTGTGGCATTGGTCCATCGGTTGCAGCGACAACGAGGATTGCTCCATCCATTTGTGCAGCACCAGTGATCATGTTTTTGATGTAGTCAGCGTGACCTGGAGCATCAATGTGTGCGTAGTGTCGTTTTGCAGTCTCATATTCCTGATGAGAAATGTTAATGGTGATACCACGTGCTTTCTCTTCAGGTGCGATATCAATTTGATCGTAGTTACGAGCTTCTGCCAATCCTTTTTTTGCAAGCACGTGTGTGATTGCAGCAGTCAAGGTGGTCTTGCCGTGGTCAACGTGACCGATGGTCCCGATGTTCACGTGCGGTTTGGTGCGTTGGAATGTCGCCATATGTATATTCCTTTATAAATAGTTACTATGTAATTACGAGTAGTGAGTATATATCATTTCCTCAAAAAAGAGAAGAAAGATTTTTATTCAATCCTCCCGGTGGGCTTTGCCTTTTCAATGATTTTTGCCGCAATACTTTGTGGCACTTCTTCGTAGTGACTTGGAATCATCACTGATGCTGCGCGACCCTGTGTCATACTTCGAAGCGTTGTCACATAGCCCTGCATTTCTGAAAGTGGAACCAATGCTTTAATCACAACTGCAGTTCCATGTTGATCGGAGCCTTGAATCTGAGCACGCTTACTTGAAAGGTCACCAATCACATCACCCATAAACTCTGAAGGTGTTGTCACTTCGACTTGCATGATTGGTTCCAAGAGACACATGTCTGCCTGCTTTACAGCTGATTGGAATGCCATGGATCCAGCAATCTTGAATGACATTTCAGATGAGTCGACCTCATGGTAACTTCCATCAAACACAGTGACTTTGATATCAACCATTGGGAAGCCTGCAAGGACTCCATTTTCCATTGCTTCTTTGACACCTTTTTCAATTGGGTTGATGAACTCACGTGGAATCGCACCACCCTTAATCTCGTTGACCCACTCATAGCCAGTTCCACGATCTTTTGGCTCTACCTTCAACCAGCAGTGTCCGTATTGTCCACGTCCACCTGATTGCTTAATGTATTTTCCTTCACCCTCAGCCAATTTTTTGATTGCTTCTTTATACGCAACTTGTGGAGCGCCGGTGTTTGCTTCTACAGCAAACTCACGCTTCATGCGGTCAATGAGGATCTCCAAATGAAGCTCTCCCATACCAGCAATCGTTGTTTGACCGGTCTCTTCGTTGTGTGCAACTTTGAAGGTTGGATCTTCTTCCAAGAGTTTCCCTAAAGCCATTCCCATTTTCTCTTGATCATTTTTTGTCTTTGGTTCAATAGCCATTGAGATAACTGGATCTGCAAATGAGATACCTTCCAAAATAATTGGGAAGTTTTCATCACAGAGTGTGTCACCTGTTTTTGTACTCTTTAAGCCGACAATTGCAACGATCTCACCTGCCCATGCTTCAGCAATTTCTTCACGTTGGTTTGCATGCATGAGGAGCAGACGACCAATACGTTCTTTTTCACCTTTTGATGAGTTGTACGTATAGGTTCCTGCAGATAACTTTCCTGAATAGACACGAACATACGTAATACGTCCGACGTGTGGATCAGTTTGAATTTTGAATGCCAATCCACAGAATTTTTCTTCAGGGACAAGTTTTCGTGAAGCAGGTTCATCTGTTTGTGGGTTTGTACCTTTGATCTCACCGATATCAACTGGGGATGGCAAATACTCAACAACGGCATCAAGCAATGGCTGAACACCTTTGTTTCGTAGTGACGATCCACAGAAAATTGGAACCAGTTTGTATTCAATAACTGCTTTTCGAAGCGCAGTCTTTAGTACATTCACTTCAATCTCTTCACCAGCAAAATATTTTTCAAGCAGTGCGTCATCTGTCTCAGCGATTGCTTCAATGAGCTTGCCTCGATACTCAGCAACTTGTTCCTTCATGTCTTCAG
>CAZWYZ010000019.1:0-209 GCA_964638785.1 uncultured Pseudomonadales bacterium | reverse complement strand
CGATTGTATATTTCGCTCCAGTTTCATCGCCTTCCCAAATCAATGATTTTTGATCCAGCAACAATACAATCCCTCGGAATGTGTTTTCGACTCCAATTGGAAGTGCCATAACCGCTGGCTTCACTCCAAACTTGTTGCGGATATCTTCAACAGTGCGCAAGAAGTCTGCACCCAATTTATCCATTTTATTGACGAAGCAGATACGTGGC
>CAZWYZ010000018.1:0-12753 GCA_964638785.1 uncultured Pseudomonadales bacterium | reverse complement strand
TCCCAAAATGCTTTTCCATGATTCATATGTTTGGTGTGTGCCAACTCGTGAATAATTACATAGTCAATAACATCGGTTGGAGCATGGATGAGCTTCCAATTAAAATTTAAGTTCTTTTGAGATGAACAGCTGCCCCAGCGCGTTTTCTGTTGCTTGAAGGCAAGGCCATGAAACGAGAGATTCATTTGATCACTGAGCTCATAGACTCGTTTCGTAATGTATTCAATTGCACGTGATTTTAACCAAGTAGAGAGTAATGCAACAGTTGCACGTGCTACTTGTTGTGATGTGTCAGCACTTGGATCGCTGAGTAAAGGTGAGACAACAACCGTATCTTTTCCGATCTTTACTGTCCCATCAAATCGCGAAGAAACACGAACTTTATACTCTTTTCCAAAATAATACACTTTTGTTGCAGACAGCAATATCGGTTTTGTTGATCGAGATGCTTGCTGCGCTTCGATCCATCCTCGTGAAGATTCAACGAATTCAACAATTCGATATTTTGGGAATCGCTCCGGAGCAGTGACGATTACTTCACCTGTCGATGAAACTTTAATTGTCAGTCGACGTGAACGATTTGAAAAATGAATGGAATAGGAAATACCAGAATTCATGGCTGTACTCTATCACAAGAAAGCACGAGTATACTCTTTGCTACTCTTTCACCGGGTTTGTGCTTTTTGTTTTGCCTTTATTTTTTATACTGACTTCGCAGTTTCCCCACAGTCCTCGCTTGTTCGCACGCGCATCTGATTCAAGCTTTTTAAAGTACTCAAGTTTTGAGTCTGGATATGCTTCGTACGCGAATGCATACCCTTCATACACAAGTCGTTCATTTAAACTTGTTCCATCTTCAAACTCAACATACCGAAGAAGACGACCATATTTATCACGATCAGTTTGCATTGGATCACTGTGTAACTTGACAGCTCTTCCTGTTACCAACAATTTTGTATAACTGCTTGCGGCTTGCCCAAAGCACTGGACTGATTTTCGAGGATCCTTTGTTTCAGGAGTATCAACACCTAACAGTCTGACTGTTTCTTCTTTTCCATCAATAAGGACATGAAGAGTGTCGCCATCAGCAGAGCCAACAACCTTCACATATCCATCTGGCACATCGGTAAACAGAGCGAGCACTCGGGAACGAACATCAGGCATCTCTTCAAAATGAAGACGAGATCCTGTCAGATACAGTGATCCAATCAGAATAGCCAACACGACACCATAATGCGCATTTCTCTTGAAAAAATTCTTCATACCTCAGTCGTCTTTTCTTTTTCTCTTCCCAAAATGGAATACAGTACGCTAAAAAGCGCAAGGAAGATAATGAGAAGTGCAAGCTCGAACTTCCAGAAAATCTCTGGAAAAAGAAGTATGAGTAAAGAATCCGCAGGAAACGCCCAATTCCCTTGCGGAAACAGAATCATATGAAACTTCTCAAAGAACAATCCAAATGCAAAAAAGAAGAGGATGCTTTTGAGGCCGAAACCAAGAAGAAGATTTCGGGCAAAGACGAACTCTTTTTTAAATGAAACTTTCTTATACACAGCAACAAACAGAATTGACCACGAGATAATTGCGAGGCTATTGATCACTAGAGAAATTGGCCTATACAATCGACTCACATCATCAAGATGTGCAATTTCATTTTCAAGAAAATAAATATCTTCACTACTTTTCCAACCGAGTGTTGCGTACTCATATGCACGCTCACGCGCGGAATACGCTGTTTGATTTGAGAATGGAATTGGTGCAAATCGATAGGAAAGTACAGCGATTACGTGCATGAAACCAGGCAACCACAACATTTGGAAAATCCACCACAGCGGGATGACACAGAGAATACACGTAAGGATAATTTTCTTTTTCATATCCCCATCATAACAAATGAACACAGTTGAGAGAACAGCAGGGTATCTTCACCATTTTGTTGATGCTTGGCAATTGTCTAGGAAATTTTTCGATAGCGAATGGCCATAAACATTGGAATTTCAGCTCGCGCAAGGTTTTCCATCTTGGCATTTTTACCTTCACTTGTTTTATCACTCACCCATTCTTCCATCGCATCAATGACCAAACCGTTTTGAGCTCCAAGTGTGACATATGTCTGCAAAGGTCGATGGTACGTCCACGTTAACTGACGCTGTCGTTGTCCAGGGTGCATATCAATAGGAATCTGCATTGGATTCATGTATCGATCAATTCGTCGAAACTGAAGTTTTCTCCCTGTGTCTTCTCCCCAACCGGTAATGCGAGGAGAACGAAATGAGGGGTGCAACAAGACTGCAGTGAACGTTCCTCCAGGAACAAGTAGCTCTCGCAGACGTGCAAATAATCCTTCAATCGGATCAATATTCTGAACTGCTAACACAGAGACAATACGATCAAACGTTTGTGTCTCTAACCGACGGAGTGTGCGTGCATCATCTACATAGTAGTGAAGGTTATTTCTTTCTGTCGGACTCACGTACTTCATTGCTGCTTCAATCAGACGTGGGCTGCTATCCACACCAGTCACATCGCAGTGATTTTTCACAAGCTCACGACAAAGAACTCCTTGTCCACAGGCAATGTCTAAAATCCGCATCCCTCGCTGTATCTCAAGCAGACTTGATAACTTTGGAAAGATGACGTGTTGATGAAAATACTGTCCTTTTGCGCCGACGATTGAGTCATACCAACTCGCGACATGATCCCATGATTGTTTTTGTTGCATGGTGGTATTGTATCAATTGATACAATGAATCTATGAACCAAACGCCTCCAGTCACACTTTCCTTTCACTTTGAGAAGGTTCCAAAGCCATTCACTCGAGGAGATCGTGCGCTTATTCTCCTCAAAGACTTGGAAGGAAAGTTCGTTCTTGGATGTAAAAACGTGTATCCACAAGGTATTTCACGTCTTCCTGGTGGTGGACTTGAAGCCGATGAAGCACCTGCACAAGCCGCAAGTCGAGAGCTCAAAGAAGAGCTCGGAATACACAGAACTCCAGATGACTTTGCCGGTGGAGTGACTATACTTCTTGACATCACAAGCCCATCAGAAGAAAAAAATCTTTCACTATTCCTTTTTCAAACAACACAGCGTCCTGGCGAAAAACTCAGTCCAAGCGATGACCTGGATGGAGTCATACACCTAAGCCTTGAAGAGATGCATGCACTCGTAGATCGCTTTTATGACCTCTCAGACGTGGATGCACCAGGATGGGCAGACTATGGCAAAGTGTATGGCCGCGTGCACGAGATTGCTGCAAGTCTTTCATGGACATAACCGAGAATGCTGCAGTACATACATTCTGTAGCGAACTTGATTGAGCAATTACTTTCCCCCCTTACGATGGACAACATAGGAAGCGACAAGCGTTGTCAGGGGAATTGAAAGTACGAGCCCAATTGAGCCTGTTAATGTGCGTACAATTTCTTCAGCAAGTGTTTGACTATTCAGCGCTACCCAAGCAGGCTGACCGGATGTATTTGCAGATAATAAGATAAACAACGGAAGTGCCGCACCTGCGTACGCAAGGATTAATGTATTCACCAATGTAGAGATATGGTCTCGACCTACTTCCATGCCACGTTCCCACAGTTCACGAAACGAAATTGTTGGCTTGACTGCTTTGAGCTGATAAATCACTGAAACTTGCGACACGATGCTGTCATCAAGCACACTGAGCGCTGCCAAAATTATTCCACCTAAGAATAATCCTTGTAAGTTAATTGGTTTCACACCTGGAAACTGTAAAAAGGATGCAGTTTCATCACCAATACCGGTCAGATATGCAGCTTGAATGACGATCGATGAAAGAATGGCCACGACTGTTAACGTTGTGAGCATACAAAAGAAAGCGATATGTGATCGATATGAAAACCCGTGACCAATATAAATGATCAAACTTCCAATCACACTTGCGGCAATAACACTTACCAATACTGGATTACTGCCCGACAGAATCTGCGGCACCATGAAATAGAAGAGAACGACCAAGCTGCAGGCCATTCCAATTAATGCACGCAGACCTCTTAAACGTGCAATGATGACAACAAGGAGAATGAAACCGACTGCAAGTCCAATGAGGCTAGGCACTCTATACTGATCAGCAATATTGGCTTGTGTCTCGTACGAAGTGTTCTCTTTGACGATGACAATCTTTTGACCCACTGCATACAACTGCTCTGGAGCTAAGGGAATGGTTTCATTTCCAACCTGGGTTGTTGATGTCGAGCCCGTCGTATCATCTTTCATCTCAAGTTTCTGAATGTAACTAACCTCACCATCACGATTAATTTCTGTTTGCTCCACAATGCCAGTTACTGTTCCAGTGGAATAGGTGTAGTCAACTGAATCTTGCGCATTCGCTCGGGTGGGAAAGGACATAGTCAGTCCACTTACAAGGAGAAAAAGAATGAGTATTGTACGAAACATATCAATAATCCTATCATGCAATTTGATCCTAGACATTACGCAACTAAGTTGCGTATAATACTTCTATGACATCACTCCTCTTCATCATTCTCGCAAGTATTCTTGTAAGTTCCGTATCATTTGCAGGTGCTGCATTTTTGGTCTGGAAGAATTTCTTCTCTGCGAACCGACTAACCGCGCTTGTGAGTTTTGCAGCTGGTGTGATGCTGGCATCTGCTTTTTTTGATCTTCTTCCTGAAGCCGCAGAGATGAATCCTGATATCGAAGCTGTATTCTCGTTTACGTTCGCTGGTATCGTCACATTCTTTTTACTGGAACGATTTGTTGTCTGGTTTCACCACCACGATCATGCTCATGGGAAGAAACCTGCAGCACTCCTCGTTCTTATAGGTGATTCATTGCACAATGTGATTGATGGTGTTGCAATTGCGGCTGCCTTCATTGCATCTCCTGTTCTTGGAATTACAACGACATTGGCAATCTGCGCACACGAAATTCCACAAGAAATTGGAGACTTTGGAATTTTGGTGGAAGGTGGATACTCGAAAAAGAAAGCATTACTCTTTAACTTTTTGTCTGGCCTAACCGCGCTCATCGGTGCAATCTTGGGGTACTTCTTCCTTGAACGAATTGAAGGCGTCACATGGATGTTCCTCTCCTTTTCTGCAGGAATGTTTATTTATATCTCGTGTTCAGACCTCATACCCGAGCTGCACAAAGATTTTCATATTCAACGCCGATGGCAGCAAACACTCCCATTTATTATTGGGGTAGTTTTACTGTGGCTGATGGTACGAATTCTTGAAGGATAGTCTTAGCGAAAGTACGAGTTCATCTCATTCTGACGAACAGTTTGTTGCTCTCCATTTCGCAGATCTTTAATTACGACTGTACCTGATTCAACTTCTTGGGAACCAATCACTGCACAGTACCGAATACCTTTTTTATCTGCATATTTAAACTGCTTTTCAAGCTTCACGTACTTTGGATACAGTTCTACTGATATTCCTTGTGTGCGTAACTGGAACGCTATCCGAGCGGATTCACCAACAAGTGATTCGTCGAAAACGGTCACTAAAACACGTTGATCGTCTTGTGTTGCTGGAATTAACCCAAACTGCGTCGCTGCCTCTACTGTTCTATCAAATCCGACTGCCATACCGACGGCAGTCATCTGTAAACCTGAGAGCTGTTCAATAAGGTTATCGTAGCGTCCTCCACCGCCGACAGAACCAACTGTGTATTCTGGGATTCTCACTTCGAAAATCATGCCTGTGTAGTAATCCAACCCACGTGCAAGGGTTGGTTCAAACGCGATCTCTGCACTATCAACACCCAATGCCTGCGAAAGGGAAATTATCTGCTCAAGGTTTGAGGATGCATTCACTGACAGCAAATCTTCAAGCGCTTTTGCTGCAAACACTTGTGACAAGCCTTTGCGAACGAGTTCATCAATCACTTCATTCTTTGGAAGTTTATCCAACTTATCAATTGACTGGATTATTGAAAAGACACTCACATCTTGGGTCGCATACGGTGTTAATACCGAAAGTAGTGTCTGCCGATCATTCACAACAAGCTGAATACTTTGAAATCCGACTGCTTTAAATGCAGCATACGTACACGCCAGAATTTCTGCATCTGCACTCGCATCAGCACTGCCGAAAATATCTATATCGCATTGGGTAAATTCACGGAATCGACCTCGTTGTGGTTTATCAGCTCGAAAGACATTTTGGGTTTGGTAGCGACGAAAGGGAAATGAAAGCTCATTTGAATTATTTGCGATAAAGCGGGCAGTCGGAACTGTTTGATCGTATCGCAGGGCAACTTCTCGATCTCCATTATCTGTGAAGGAGTAGACCAGCTTGTCCGCTTCCTCTCCGTACTTACCCATAATCGTGCTTTTATATTCAATGGTCGGAGTTTCTATAGGTTCAAACCCAAACTTCTGAAACGTCGAAACAAATTTCCCCATGACAAAATCTCTTGCTCGTTTTTCTTGCGGCAAGAAGTCTCGAAAACCTTTAAGTACCTGTGGTTGGTTCATATATATTGTTCCTTACTAGTTATAATATCATTGATTGTTGCCTCCAAAGGAGGACATTCTTTTTAGCATTCACCCATAAAAAAACTCCCAAGCGCGGGGAGTAGAGTATATGTACTGGTCATTGCGTACACTTATTTTTGAATAAAAAACTCACCCGCGCACTGTATGTCGGGGATGATGAAAAAAGAGACTGGCAGAAAGTTGTTGTACTCTCATACAGGTATAGTGTATCACAAAAGAGAGACATTCTCGAGGAAAAAGTTACAAAACACACTCCATTAATGTCTCGTCAAAATAGTCAGAGCCAACTTTCAATGAGTGGCGTTTTTGACCATATTCTTGAAAGCCAACTGAACGGTACAGTGATAATGCAGGAGTATTTTGACTCATAACCGACAGAAAGAGCTTCTCAACACGGCCAGTATTCTTGGCATTTTCAAGAAGTGCATCCACGAGTGATCGAGCGATACCACTACCTCTGTACTCTGGATCAACAAACAGGTTGAAGACATCAGCAGTATGTTTCTGTTTTTCAAAGTACGATTCTGCGAGTGAAATATATCCCACAAGACGCTCTCCTTCAAAATATCCACAATATCCAAATGGACTTTCGGGATGTGCATAGATTTCTGATTTAAAGTTGCCATCGGGCCAACGGGAGACCTCGTCATAACTCGAGAAATAGACATCTGGGTTTGTCTGCAATGAGAGCAGTCGAAGACGTTTGTACTGCTCCCAATCGCTTTGTTGTAACTTGCGGACCATAAGACATAGTGTAACAGCTTGATTCGTACAGAGAAATGAGCTACTGTGAGAGTGAAATATACAGTACCAATTTAGTAGGACACGTCTATGGCAGAAGATACAAAACAAGCAGACATCGAAAAAAAAGTTGAAACAAAGCCAGAAAAAGTCGAGCTAGCCATCGATAAAGATGCACTCAAAAAGATCAGACTCGTTGCGGTCGCATACAGTCACGTTGATCGAGCGTGGTTTCCAACTGAAGAATCCTATGAAGCTGAGCTTGAAGTCGAAGATCGTGCCCAAGAAGTCATTGAAGCACTCCAATCCCTCGGTATTACTGCAAAAGGGTACCCAGGAGATCAATATTTCTTTACAAACTTGCTCGTTGATAAACCAGACCTAGTCTTGAACTTAGTTGACACGCTGCGTGGTCGAGATAAGTTACAACCATCAGTTCCAGCAGCACTTGAGCTGGCACAGATTCCATACACTGGGTCAGGAATTGAAGGAATGGTCATTGGCAACAGTCGCAATATTACGAAAAGAATGTTGCTCTCCTATGATATTCCAACCCCACCATATCAATTCATTCGACGTGTGGGTACCAAAATTGATGAAACACTTGGAGTCCCATTAATCGTCAAGCTCAATGAAGGTGGAGGGAGTGTTGGTATCGATAACAAGGCAGTGAAAGAAACAATCGCAGAGGCTGAGAAGAAGGTAGAGAAAATGTTAACGACCTATCACATTCCAGTGGTCGTTGAAAAATTTATTGATGGACTCGAAGTGACTGCATGTGTATTTGATGACGGAAACAAAAAGCACGTTTTCCTGGGCCAGAAGAAGTTTCACTTCAGGCCAGATGGGAAACACCAGTTCACCTCACTAGAATCGTACAGTAACGCTCGTGATGCATACTCCTATGTCATCCCAGAAGAACCCCTTGCGACAAAAATTAAAAAACTTGCAGTCCGAGCATTTAAGGCATGTGAGTTCAAAGACTACGCAAAGTTTGATTTGCGAATTGAAGAGAGTACGAACACTGTCTACTTTACGGATTCAAACCCAAATACGGCATTTGGACCAGACATTGGTCTCCCATTTACTGAAGTACTCGCACTCAATGGAATTAAGTTTCAAGATGTGCTGGCCAGTATGATGAGCAAGTACGCCAAACAACTCTAACAAGTACTAGTCACGGAAGCCTATGGTACAGCCATTGTGTCGTGTTACTGTTGAGGGAAATGTTTGATCGACATCAGTTCTACGACGTTTAGCGAGTGTTACATCTGAGACATCAGGGGAAGTGTTCGTGAAAGTTCGTCGCTCATGCTTCTCAATTTCAGGGCCAAATGTGGCTTCATAGACCGCAAGTGACGCTGTCACCGTAATGAAGGTGTGATCAAACGTCACATAGGAGGCCCCAATTGACGCAAGATGGCTCTTTAAGGCAGAAGCGGAAACATCTACTCCTTGATCGGCAAGCATGATTACGGCCTCTGCAAACGTCATGCCATCGAGAGCTAACAAGCTTCGTTTGATTTCTTTTCCTTTGAGAATTTTGGTTTCCATAACTGATATAGTATACAGGAGAGGTCAAAAACCTATGTCAAATCCCTGGGAAACGTGGATTGCACCCACACAACAAATAAGTCCATTAAGCAAGTTCCATCGAGTGAAACAGATCGATGATGTCCACTGTGGACCGGCAACAATCCAAATGTTGCTGACACACCTCGACATCACTGTTTCGCAGCCAGACATCGACAATGCAATCAATGCTCGAGACTTTATTGACGAGCGGGGAACCAGACCTGATGAGCTTGGGCGCGCGGTTTCAATCGTGGCTCCGCAGGCTCAACTCTGGTGCAAAGAACATACGACAGTCGAAGAGCTTGAAGCCCTCGTCCAGCTGTACAAATACCCAGTAGGCGTGGAATGGCAAAATCTCTTTTATGAGTCAATTGAAGAAGAGTATCAAGATACAGATGGGCATCCTGAACAATACGATTTTGGTCACTACAGCATTGTCTCTCACATCGATGTAGAGGCGGATGAGGTTGTCATGGTAGATCCTTATCATGAGTTCAATGACGAATATCGCTACTTTTCACTCCGCTGGTTTCGCTCTCGTTGGTGGGATGTAAACCCAATAAAAGACCCACACACAGGGCATATCTTTGCAAAACGGGATGAGAAGCTCTCATTTATTATTACCCTAAAAGGGACACCGTTCCCAAAACTCATGGGAATGCGCCCCTTGTAATTTGTACGTTGCCGGTAGGATATATTGGCGTTTTCTCGCCTATAAAGGTGTGAAGAAGTGTTACGTGCTACTTTGCAAGGATGATCACCACATCAGCATCTGGCTTTGCTTCACCTGCTGGTAGAGTCTCGACTGTTCCACCCACAGTCTGCGCAATCTTTGCGATCACATCTGCTTTCACGTTTGTCACATTGACGACGATTGTTCTTGTGTAGTCTGTACTCGTTGCATTGGCTTTTTTGGTAACAGTGACTCCGTCAATTGCTTTGAGCTTCGTCTCAGCAGTGTTTGTTAATCCAACGGTGGTCGTCCCATTCAATAAACTTACTTTGATTGGAGCAGCGTTCACTGATGGCTTAGGACTTGCACTGTCGCCAACTTCGGTACTCTGGCCAACTGACAGCGGTGCGATGTCCAAAACCTTCTTGGTACTTGGTCGATAGAGGTAGGCTTTTTTCGCATTCGTAAAAAAGAGAACTCTGTCACCATTTTGTGCTTTCGCGAAAAACGGCTGGCTTTTGAGCTTTTCAGCATCAGAAACCGTTGCTACTGTAGGAACCTCATCAGATGGCAAGTCAACATACTTGCCGACTTCAGCTACTAAACTTGTTGCTTCTTTTTGCGCATTGGCATTTGGTGACTCAGGCTTAATCCATCGGCTAAAGAGACTCGGATATTGCTTGTATGCAACAACGGTGAGAACTCCCCCAAGGAAGAGGACGACGACAAGAATAAGGAGTGCGAAGACACCTTTCCCAATTTTTTTAAACGAAAACATGTGAAGTTTTGACTGTATATCCATAAAAGCTTTCTTCGCTTATAGAACCATTACATGGCAGCGCAGCTGTAACACGAGTACCTTCTGTAGGTTACTCTGTAGAGGAATCATTTGCAATGGAGAACCATTCGCCAGGCAGCACAATTCTCATTCCTTTTTTTTTGAGTTTCTAAACAGAAGAGTGGCCTTTCTGCGGAAGAGAAAGAGAATAAATGAAAACAAAACGAAGAGTAGTCGTGTCCCATCTCGAAATCGAGATATCTTTGTACGACCATACACTCTGGCCTTATAGACGACTGGGATCTCAATAATCCTGAGATTCAAAAGATGAGCACCTAGGAAGAGCTCAAAATCGCCATATGGATCATGGCGCGCAAATGAAGCAGTAGTTTTTTTTAAACGCTGCCAGTCTTTCTTCCAGAGAACTTTTGTTCCACACAATGTATCTGTTACTCTCATTCCAAGAATGAGGCTGAAGATTCGAGCAAACATGATGTTCCCAATATTATTGAGGTAGCGCATCGCTGCTTTCTCTTGCGGATAGATAAATCGTGAGCCGTTGATAAATCGATTTGGAGCTTCAATCATTCGATCATAAAACTCTCGAAGCTGTTCTGGATCTATCGAGAGATCAGCATCAAGAATCATGAGAATGTCTCCAGTTGCTTTGTCAAAACCGAGGCGAGTGGCTGCCTCTTTTCCCTTTACTGTATTCTGTTGGTACCCCCTGACACGAAGGCTCTTGCGGGAGTGTGTAGATACTACTCGTGAAATGACATCCCAAGTAGCATCCCTTGAAAATCCTTCGACAAAGATAAGCTCTGTGTGTCGTCCTACTACAGGAACTCGACGATACAGCTCTTCAATATTTCCAGCTTCATCTCGCGCTGGCACAATGATGGATACACTCGGGACTCTATTCATTTTTGATGCTCAAGTATACTATACTAAGAGTGCGAAATTGCTTGCTCTATGAAAAAAATATTCACTATCACGATTTGCATAAGTGTTTTCTTAAACATTATTCTCTTTCTCTTTGTTTTTTCAAAAACAACTTCTGAACCTGTGGAATATGAGCCACCGGCGACAACCTACTCATTTCTCTCACCTCGAATTTTTATTGAGAATAGAAATGATATTATTCTTAACTTCGTCGATCTGCGTAAGCAACTGCGTGAGTATGGTGCTAAACATCCAGGGCTCGGAATCTACTTTGAATATTTGCCTTCTGGTATCTCTGCAGGTGTCAATGAGAAACAAAACTATTTTCTTGCTAGCCTACTGAAAACTCCTATGGTTATGGCAGTGTACAAGCAAATTGAAAATAAAGAGTGGAGTAAGTCAGACGTGCTCACAATTCAGCCTCAGGACTTAGATCCTTTTTTTGGTGACTTGTATAAGAAGGGTGCTGGAACAAGGCTCACCTTGGAGGAAGCTATTGGACTGGCATTGGTTCAGTCAGACAATACTGCAAAGAGCGCCTTATTTGCTCATTTGCCTGATAAAGCACTCGATGAAGTGTTTGATTACTTAGACATTCCAAAAGAGCTCGATGGAGTACTACCTGTGGTGACGCCAAAGAACTACTCATCTATACTCCGTAGCTTGTATTTATCTTCGTATCTAGATAAATCAAGCTCCAATGAAATACTGACGTACCTCACACAAACTCCTTTCTCAGACAAGCTTGTAGCTCCTATTCCTAAAGAGGTTCGAGTAGCACACAAAATCGGCGTCTATGATGAGGGAAATCCAGAAAAATCTGTCTACACAGATTGTGGGATTGTGTATGTGCCAAAGCGTCCCTATATCCTCTGCTTAATGGATAGAGATATAGAGAAGAATGCAACTACTCACATGATCGATGTTTCTAAGATGGTCTACACCTATGTCTCTTCCTACTCTCAATAAATCCTCTCTCCTCGGTCTAGTTCTTCTACTCTGTCTACTTTTTTTAGGCTATTTTTCTGCTTACACATCATTTGCACCTGACTCGTACCTCCATCTGGGCATAGGAAGATATGTGCTTGTAAAACGTGCCATCCCCACTCATTCGGATATTTCATATAAAACTGCGCAGCCATCACTAGAATGGATTAGCCACAGTTGGCTCTTCGATGTGCTAGCTTTCCTGTCAGTATCTCCAAACGAGTCACTAGGAACCCTTATCCTTCTACTTCCTTTCGCACTCTGCGTACTTGTTCTGTTACTTTCTATCTGGAATGATTCAAAAGTCCCACCACACATTCAAGCCTTGTTATTGCCACTGGGTACAATTCTCATGTACTCCTTTTGGAAAGTTCATCCACTTGTCATCGTTGGCCCTCTCCTCCTTGCAATCTGGAAACTATTTCAGCACTGGCACTCTGGCAAAACTCAGTTCCTCTTTCTGTTTCCAGTTATCGGCATTCTTTGGGCAAATATGGCAGGAGGCTACATTCTCATTGCAGCTCTCTTTACCAGTTGGCTCATTGTATGGGAGATCTT
>CAZWYZ010000017.1:0-12887 GCA_964638785.1 uncultured Pseudomonadales bacterium | reverse complement strand
TCAAGCGAGACTCAATGACAGAATGGTTGTTATAGAGAGAAAAGACTCTGGCGAGATTATAGTTAAACTCTGATTGCTTCAGAACAGCTGCTCCTTCTGCAATTGCCTGCATCATTCCATATTCAATGCCATTGTGAACCATCTTCGCAAAATGCCCTGCGCCACTCTTCCCGAAGTACTCGTAGGCATTGGGAGCAGCAATTTTTTTGAGGATTGGTTTCACATATTCAAAATCTGCTTGTTCCCCTCCGACCATTAAGCATGCGCCTGTACGTGCACCCGAGGGTCCACCTGAGACAGCAACATCCATCCAGGCAATCTGTGCACCTTTTAACTCTTCTGCTCTGCGCAGTGTGTCTTTGTAGTTACTATTTGCACCATCGATAATGAGATCATTGGGTGATAGTAGTGGCATCAGGGCGTGAATATGCTCGTCAGTCACACTGCCTGCTGGGAGCATCAGCCAGATAACAAGTCGATCAGTACCATTCTTTGATTTAAGCTTCGCTACCAGATCTTCAATACTTGTTGCACCAACTGCACCAGCTTGGACAACCTCCTGAATCGGTTCAGGTGAACGATTGTATGCAATAACTGACTCCTCTTGCTCAAGCAAGTGCAGTACCATGTTTTTCCCCATCTTCCCAAGTCCAATATAGCCAATAGTCATACATGTGTCCCTCACTAGTAGCATGAGAATACTAGAGTAGTGTAGCAATTACAAGTTCATTGTGATGATGATCACAAAAGACTGATGTAATCAATCTTTTTAATGTTGACAAGAGTGATAAACCTAAGGTGTAATAGAGTGATATGGATACAACCACTCCTGTACAAAAACCAACCACACCAAATACTCCAAACTGCAATGGAGTGGGATGTGCTGACTGCCTCAAAGGAGGTATTCCATTTCGAAAAGAATGGATTTCTTTCTTTCTAATTCTTTTTATTATTACATCCACAGTCCTTTCAGTTCTCTATGTGAATGCAAAACGTGAGGCTAAAAGTGCCGCCTCAGTTCCCGCTGAACAAATGGTAGAGAAAGGCGCTGCGATAGTGTACCCATCGACGAAACCTAGGACATACACGAGTGTAGTAAAGCTCCCCAAGCCAGTTACAGAAGGATCGTTGTCGCTTGAAGAAGCGATTGTAAGTCGTCGTAGTCGTCGAGAGTTTTCAGATACACCAGTGACTATTCCAGAAATTTCACAAATGCTCTGGAGTGGACAAGGTCAGACAGACCCAAGTGGAAAACGAACAATTCCATCTGCACGTGAGTCCTATTCGATGACCTTGTTTGTTTTCGTCAAAGAAGCAAAGGGATTAACTCCAGGAATCTATGAATATATTCCAAAAGATCATAGTTTAGGTGCAGTGAGTACCGTCGATGTTGAGACAGCGATGAAGACCGCAGGCGCCCAAGCGGGTGCACAGGCTGCCCCTGTTGTTTTCTTGATTGCATCAGACTTTGGGTTGTATCAAACAAAAACAAAGGCTGAAAATATGAACGCAACCTATATGGAAGCTGGCCATATCAGTCAGAATATGTATTTGATGGCTGAGAGTCTGAAGATGGGAACGGTCACCATGGCAGGATTTTCAAGTCCAAAAATGGTTGAGACACTCAAACTTGATCCAGCATTTAATGTCGAATATATTATGCCATTTGGACACAGAGCAGTTGCCACTGGTAGTGCGACTGTGACAGAATAATATCTATGAAATCACTTCGCACACTCATCACACTTTTCGTTCTTGTTTCTGCATTCATGTTTATTGGTGTGGCGGGTGTGCGAGCTCAAGAAAAAAACTTCACCGCAGAGGAACTGTCTCAATTTGATGGGAAAGACGGACGAAAAGCATACTTTGCTTTTAAGGGCAAAGTCTACGATGCAACCAATAGCACGCTATGGAAATTAGGTCAGCATTTTGGGCTTCAAGCTGGTCAAGATTTAACCGATGGTTTGGAGGGGGCTCCACATGGTGAAGAAGTCATGTCAAAGGTACCCATGATCGGAACCTTTGGTGATGCAGCAGTGGCAAAAGAGACACCCAGTATCGCTGAAGCAGCTCCAGCTGAAGAGATGAAAAATGAGGATAATCGCTCTTGGTATGATGCACCAATCCGACTGATGGGAATGTCACTACTTGGGTGGACTGGACTTATTTTGGGACTCGTTTTTGCACTCAACTTCTTGACCTGTTTTGCTCTCCCTTGGAGTAAATTGCCAGTCCCATGGGCAGGTGCAAGACCCGGTACTGATGCCTTAGACAAGGCTCCTGTGCATAAAAATTTGGCGAGTATTCACAAATACTTTGCATGGGCAACAGTCGTCATTGGTATTTTGCACGGCGTACTGGGCTTCATGCAGGTCTTCTTTAAAATGTATCTCTAAGATATAGACAACGTTCCAGAGAGTGAGTAGTTCTTTTTTGAGGTTGATACGGTGGTTATTTGAGACAGTCTTTTCTACTCTCCAAGAATGCACGTGTTATTGCTTCAGACGCCTACGCTTGCTAAGCGGCCACTCTCTTATTCATAGCGCAGTGCATTGAGTGCTGAGATCTTTGTGGCACGTCGAGCAGGATAGATACCAGTCACGATCCCGACCACGAGTGATATGAGGAAGATGAAGGTTGTGAATGCTGGTGGCAGGTATGCGATGTCGATATACCCTGCTCCTTGGCTGACTGAAAAGATACTCAAGAAGAGTCCAATCAGTTTCCCAGCACTATACCCGATCGCAATTCCTAACACGCCTCCAAAGAAGCCCATCACCATTGACTCTGTTAAGAAGAGTTCCTGCACTTCGTGTGATTTCATTCCCATGGCCTTCATAAGACCGACTTCTCGTGTGCGTTCAAGCAGTGAGACGGTTAGCGTGTTAAACATACCAAGAGCTGCAACTGCGAGTGCAACGGTTCCAATAACAGCGAGCGCTGTACGTGCCAACACAAAGAGTCGATCGATTTGTTTGACAGTGTCTGCAACTGATCGTGTCGCATACCCAATTGACTCGATTTGCTTACGCACTGCACTCAGATCATCACTGTCTTTCACGACAACCTTCACTTGTGAGTAGTTTCGGACACCAAGCGATCGCAAATCAATAAATGGAACGTAAAAGTACGGAGTCTTATCATCGGGAACAACTCCTACAATTGTATAGTCAACTGGGTTGGATTCGAGTTTTTGCGTACTGTCTTCAAGAAGATCACCGACAATTACAAATGACGACGAAAACTTTTTGCCAACGGCTTCATTTTCTTTTAGTCCTAAAATCTGCAACATGGCTGTGTTAACCACTGCTTCCTTTTTTGAACTTTGTGACATATCTACTTTGGTGATTTTCTCTGTCGCTGCTCCCGCTGATTCTGATGCGATTGTGACCCATCCTTCTTCATTTTGTACAATCCCTGCAGACATACTTGCTGCCTCTTCATCGGTTGTGAGCCCAAGAACTTTATCATCAACTGTGTTTGTAGTCGCACTTGTAACATCCATGAAGACTTGCGCACTAAACCCTTGCGCATAGACTTGCTGTCCAGTTGGGTCTCGATTCACGATATATCCACCATCGACACAATCTGGATTCGATGCCTCACAAGTCTTTTTATCCCAAAGAGCAAACGATGCAGAGATCCACGGGCTAAGCGTTGTCCCATCTGCTCCACTAATACGGTCAGCTAGATTACTTTCGGCATAGAGATTACCCCACACTTGTTTCCCTGTTTGGACACCTTCTACTCTCTTTGTATACCCAATGATTTTCCCAGCCTTGGTTGGTTCCTCTCGAACTTTGATCCATTCTTCAGGATAGATGGTGAACTCAACGTTTCCTTTGAAACCTCCTAGAGTTGGATCTTGCAGTGTATCAATGGAGAGTCCTGCAACTTGCCCGACAGGTTCAGCAGCCAAAGAGATCTCATTGGATGAGAAGATCGTTCCTTGAATGGGCTTAATTGCAGATTGTTTGAGGTAGTCAGTCGTTACCGCATACACTGCCATATCAGAAATGGAATTTTGGAAGTTAACGCGGGCAACACTCGCAATTAGTGGAAGTGTCTTGTCCACCGACTTGAGATCTTTGAGGCGTGCAAGTGTTTGATCAGTAATTTTCTCTTTACTTCCTGGCTGTGTGCTCATGTCAGCTTGCGAAAGCTCATCTAAGCGTGCCACGCGACGAGTAACAAGTTCCTGAAGACCAAATCCGATTGAGACCAAAAAGACGATTGCGCCAATACCAATTGCCATTCCTCCCACAGTGATAACAGCGCGCGATCGCTTAAAAAGCATGTTTCGCATTGCAAGGTCAATCAAATTAACACGGTTAATAGTACGTTCCTCTTGGCGATTGTTGCTGGTAAAAAATGAGTAGATCTTTTCGACTGGGGCAAGCAGCTTCTCTCGAAGAGATACTGGGATAAGGCGAAAAGAAACAATTCTATGCATCAAATGATAGGTCATGTACAGGAACAATAACCCAGTGAATGTGACCACCTGCCAGAGCCAAGTGCGGAAAAACCAAATCAAATTTCTTGGCAAAAAGCGAATGAAGTTGAATATTTTCTTTGGGATACCTTTCAGTCGACTAAGAAGAGAACGCTTTTCTTTCTCAGGTGCCTGGGTCACAGTCCGAACAGTTGCCGTTTGAAAAAGCTTTCGTGGTACATTTGGATCCGTTTGTTCTTTTTTTTCGGTGACTTGAGCTGGTTTCAGTTCAGTTTTCGGCGGTGATGTCACTTTTTTTTCGTCAACAGAAATATCCACTGGTGTTGGTAGTCGTGGATCTGGTTGTACCGGAGGTACAACTGGTGTTACTGGTGCTGTTGGAATCTTTTGGTCCATGAAACTTACACGCCTCTCTTTAAGTGTACTTCTGATAGTAGGTCAACGATACTCTCTTTATCATAGATATTTGTTACGTTGCCGTCGAGCATGCGAATTGCTTTTCGAGCAAAACGTAAGTACTCCAAGTCATGTGTGACCATGATGACCGTTTTTCCATGCTGCGTATTCAAGTCTGAGAGTAACTGCATAACATCCTGACCAGCCTGGTAGTCAAGATTACCGGTCGGTTCATCTGCGATGATGATCTCAGGGTTGTTTGCCAGACAGCGTGCAAGTGCAATACGTTGCTGCTGTCCTCCAGAAAGCTCTGTTGGCTTGTAATGTGCCCAATCTGCGAGGTTGACTTGCTGCAGCAGTTCAAGGCCACGCTGCACTGCCTGGTTTTTTTCCATGCCAAGTAACAAGAGTGGAAAGGCAACGTTTTCAACCACATTCATTGATTTAATCCAGTTTGGTTGCTGATAGATCATTCCTATATGCTTTTTACGAAAGTTACTTCGGTAGTCCTCATCCGTATTTGCGTAGATATTTTCCCCCAAGAATACAACTGATCCGGTTGAGGGTGTCTCAAGACCAAGAATAATATGGAGCAGTGTTGATTTTCCACATCCAGATGGGCCAAGAATAATGGTGAACTCGCCTGTCTGGATTGAAAAGTCTATGCCCTTGAGTACGTGAATTTCCTGAGGGCCAACTGTAAAGGTTTTAGTGATCTCACTCACGCTAATAATCGTTGACGAATCAGGCATACTTATTCATCATACTTGGGTATATGATCCACTTCAACCAGACGTTTGAGCTTGTGTTTGCACTCGGGTGAATTCTTTTGTACACTCAAGAAAGAAGGAAAACTATGAAAACAATCTTAATTGTTGAAGATGATCAATTCTTAGCAAATGCGTACAAGATTGCATTTGATGAAGGCAAGTACACTGTGCTGCAAGCTTTTGATGGGGTACAAGCAGTTGAGCTCGTCCACAAACATCATCCAGATGTCATGATCCTAGACCTTTTGCTGCCGATCAAAGATGGATTTTCAGTGCTTGAAGAAGTACGTGCAACTGAAGAATCAAAGAACACGGTTGTCATAATTGCTTCAAATCTTGGTCAGCAAAGTGATATCGATCGAGGGAAAAAGTTAGGCGCAAACGATTACATTGTGAAGTCAGAAACTTCTATTTCCGATGTTATTCGAAAAGTTGAATCATTTCTCTAATATTGACTTCACGCGCTGAGCAATTGTGTCGATTGAGACGTCACTCTTCACACAATAGTCAGAGACACCATATTCTAAACAAAGAGCCTTCTCGCTCTCATTACTCATATTTGTTGCGACAACAACTGGAATGTCTTTTTTGCCTTCTGTCGAGCGCAGGGCTTTTAAGAAATCACCACCTGATTTCTTGGGCATAATCATATCTAAGATAACTGCATCGACTTGATGACTCTGTAACTCTTTGAGTGCCTCTTCTCCATCATGTGCAATGATAAGTGTGTATCCTTCTTTTTCAAACGCAAACCGATACGCATTGATCAAAAAGGTATCATCCTCAACGATTAAAAGTGTTGCTGCCATAGTTCTCGCTCCTTTGTATGTATTCTTTATGTTCCAATGCGTACGCTACCGCTCTTCGCTTCCATGCCTGATTTCGGTAAAGTAAACCAGAATGATGTTCCTTTTCCTTCCTCACTCTCAAATCCAATTTTCCCTTGAGATGAGTTGACGATTGTTTGCACTAGGTAAAGTCCTAGTCCAGTCCCATCTGTTTCAAGTGATGTGACATTCTTTGCGCGGAAGAACTTACTAAAGACTTTTGATTGTTCTGCCTTGGGAATGCCCACTCCGCTATCAGTAATCGTACTCTTGATCGTATCACCACTTAGCGCGATCACAAGCTTGATTGTTCCACCTTCGGGTGTGTACTTCACTGCGTTCGTGAGTAGATTACTATACACTTCTCGCACCAACTGAGGGTCAATGTTTATGATTGGCAAGTTTGCATCGATATCTGTCTCCAATTTAATTTTCTTCGCATCAATTCGGGCCTGTAACTCGGTCAGTACGGTATCAACGAGTGGCTTCATGGCACTTGGTTGAGGTTCGACAATCATACGGCCTGATTCTAACCGTGAGATATTGAGTAGCGCATTCACCAATGAAATCATTCGAAGGGTAGAGTCATAAAAATTTTGGACGAGCTCCCGCTGTTGCTGATTGAGTTCCCCTGCTTTTTTATCCAAAAGTAGTTCTCCAAACCAACGCATGGCTGAAAGTGGCGTTCTCAGCTGATGTGATGCCATTGAGATAAACTCGGTTTTCATTCGATCAACTTCTTTACGATGGGAGATATTCTGCTGAATGCCTACGTAACCGACTGTTAGACCCTTTTCTTTAATTGGATAGACAGACAGACGACAGTCATACTCAGAACCATCTTTGCGACGATTGATGATTGACTCAGTGGTATATGCGACACCGCGCTTCAACGCTTCCCACATCTCCAGGTACTTCTCTTTAGGACTCTTCCCACTTTGAAGCATGCTTGGATTTTTCCCTAGTGCTTCTTCACTCGAATATCCATTGAGTACTGTCCAAGCTGCGTTTACATATTGAATAGATCCGTGTAGATCAGTGACTGCGATACCATTGGTTGAAGCTTCAACCGCTAAGGAGAGTCGCTTATTCTGACGAAGCTTTTCAATGTGGTCTGCTGCAACGACCTTTAGAATTTCAAGTTCATCTTTGGATGTAAGAAATGATGCAGATGAGTCAGATTGATCAATGTCGGTACGGAGTTGATCGATCAGCTTGCGTACAGGGTGAACAATCCAGTGATACTGTTGTGCATACGAGAAATAGATGAGTCCACCGCCTAATACTCCAGAGATGAGAATCATTGCCATTAAGCTGTCACGCACAAGCTGTAATGATCGATCTTGAAAAGTAAACATGACTGTCGCAAGTGGTTGCCCACGTATATTCAGTATTTCCTTCTGAACCCTTATATCTCCATCAATCGGATTTTCAGGATCGCCAGAAACATACTGTACAGATGCTCCAACAATATCTCCAATTGATTGAATTTCTTCAGAATCCCATACCTTCGCAACGATCATGAATCCATTTGTCACATACTCTCGCTGAGTGGGGTCCGTTATGGGGGCAGTCGTAAAATGTACTACTCGGTCACCTTGATATTGAAAATAGTCAAATGATTCAGTTGTTGGTAAGTTGCTGAGATCTTCTACAGAGAACGTCACTGGTTCGGCTTGTTGGGCTTTATACTCAGCGCGAAGTAATGTTCCATCATTTCGGTAGATCCAGAATGCATCCGATCCAAATGTGGTAAGCGATCCGGTAGTCGCTGCAATAAACCACTCAGTGTCACTTGCCTCAACAGCCTCGTACATCTCGTCCCAATATGCGTAATCTTGTGCAAAGGCTTTGCTTGCATTAGTTGACAGTGAGACGGTCTTATCGACACGCTTTTGGTAGTCAGACCCCAGTTCTCCTCGTACTTTGGCATATTGAGAAATAACAACACTCAAGGATGCGACTAGTGCACCCATCGAAATTACTGTTGTTGCGATACCCAAAAAAACGATTTTGTGCCCGATACTCCAGTTCTTCGGATGGAAGTGAAACGGTCTCGGGAAGTAGTCAGAGAAGATCATTGCTGGAGTGCTCCTAAGAATCCAAATACTTGTTGCAGACTCGTGATGACCAAGTTTAAGGCGTTCTCAGTTGCCTTTGGTGTGATATTCACAGTGTCAATCGATTGCGCAAGGTTCGACGCCTTATCTTTGGACAGCGCTCGTAAATGGTAGACTTTGGACGGTGTTAATCCAGTGATGATGATAACATGGTTGTTTGCGAGATTACTATCCTCTTGCGTCTTCTGTGAGTACGTTGAGCCAGTTCCTTCACCATACTCAACCTGCGAAGTACTTGGTTCATCCGTCGTCCAATTGACGACCAGTGATGCAACGCCTTCAGAAGATCCTTCTGAAATCTGTACATTTCCTTCTACCTTTAACCCTGAGATTGATGGAGGCCTTGTATCGGTTGCAGTTGTAAATCTCTGTGGGTCACTCGCCGCTTCATTTCCAGCTTTATCTCTTCCTTTCACAATAAGCGTGTAGGGAGTTTCTGCCTGCAAGCCACGAATGATGAGGCGATGTTCTCCTTTTTGTAGATTCACGTTCACTTCGTCACGTGCCTGCGAAGTTGCACCTTCAGGGTAATACGTTGCAATACTTGATGTCTCAGTGTTGGTTTCCCAAGAGATGAGCACCGTCGGTTGCGCAGTTCCCTTGACCTGTTGAACTCGGACGGTAGAAATCTTAGGCCGTGGGAGTGTTTCAAAGCTTAAGATGGTTCCTTCGTACTCTGCATTTTCACTGTCAAACCCATTGATCTTGTAGAAGTACTTCGTCCCGTCTTTGAGTTCTTCAAGCTGTGCTGTGTATGCGGACTCCGCAGTTGACGTTTCAACGACCTTAATTGAGCCAAATGACGCTGTTTCACCATAATAGATCTTCACCTTCGACGCACCATTTGAAGTAAAGGCTACAAATGCAGTTGAGAGGCCAATGTTTTTCACGCTTACTTCACTGATGGTTGGGGCTGGATCAGTGGTGAATGTTTTCTCTGCAGATGAACCAGTATTTCCATCTTCATCCGTCCACTTTGCCTTGTAGTAGTAGGTTGTTCCTGGTTCGAGATTAGTGAGAATAATTTCATGATCACTGACTTGGTCAGAGTTACTAGGTTCACTTGTATTATATGTTCCAGCACTGGTGCCATAGGATACCTTGGAGTCACTTGTACGATCAGTTGACCACGACACTGTTGCCTGTTTCGTGGTGACTCCAGAAATGGTTGGGCCACCAGTGAGCCCAGCTGCGGTCGTGAACTTCCCGGTAGGAGTTGCACTGACTGCCTCAGTAAATGCTCCACAGTTACTCACGTTATCGCACGCTTTGATTTTATAAAAGTATTCAATTTCAGAAAGTCCAGTATCCACATAGGCAATTCCAGTTGTGGTTGCAACTTTTGTATACGTCGTATCATCTGTCGATCGATAGATTTCATACTCCTCAACGCCGGATCCCGTATCACTTGGCGCATCCCAAGAGATTGCCAGTTTCCATGACTCTGTTGTCTTCACTGAGACGTCAGCGATATCAGCACTTTGTGGTATTCCTGGAGCACTGGTATTTGCGGTGAATGAGACGCTGCCGTATGCACCATAGTTAATTGCTCCACCAAGGTCGTCTGCGTTCTTTGCAACGACATAGAAGGTATTTAGTCCAGTTTGAGTTGCAAAGGAACTTGCAGACAATGCTGTCGCACCTGCGCTGGTGAAGTTACAGGTTATGGCTGACGGGAGTGTATTAATCGTGTAACAGTACTTTAGTGTTCCAGCACCACCTGAATGGCTCGTAGGAGCGCTCCACGAAAATGCAAATGAATTGACCGTATTAGTCGCTGGTTCAACAGCAACATCTCGTGGAGCAGATGGACCTTCACCTGCAAAGTAATACAGTGCCTGAATTGCACTACTTACATTGCCAGCAGTATCTAGGGTCCGTAAGTAAAAGGTATTGCTATCGGTTTGGTACGCTGCCCCTGAAATCGCAATACTTGCAGATGTTGTGGCGGATGACCAATCAGAAAGGGTCCCACTGGCTGTTCCTGTTTTATATTGATATCCGGCTATACCTGATCCGCTATCAGTACCTACGGGCCAACTGAATGTGAAGTCATTGGTTGGAGCATACCCGGCCGGACTGACTGATACCGTCAACGGATTTGTTGGGGCAGTGCTATCAAGTTTATAGGTAAATGCAGCCCAGGTTGTGCTGGCGCTATTCCCTGCATTATCGCGGGCTTTGATTCTCAAGTAGTAGGTGCTTCCACTCGTAAGTGAGCTTGCTGTAAATGTGCTGCCTGCTTGAAATGATCCAGCAGTTGCAGGGTCTGCTGTGTCATCTGCTCCAAAGTACACATAGTATCCAGCAATACCTGATCCGCTTCCATCATCTGCTCCACTCCAACTAAAGTACGGACCTGTGTGTCCATACCAGGTATCAGTGGTAAGCGATGTGCCAGCTGCTTCGGAAAGTGCTGTCAATGAATCAGGATTGCTTGGTGCAGTGTTATCGAGGATTCCTCCGACGCCAACACTGTTTAGGGTGACTTGGCCGTTCCCGTCACCATCTAAGATAGCTTGCCAGAGTATTCCACCTGTACCAACTGGAAATGTTGTTATGTTGGTATTGATTGTTGAGGCATCATTCGTTTGGCTTGTAGAAGCGGATGTCGTCCATGCTCCACCGTTATAATATTTCCAAGAGGTTCCTCCATCAGATGATAATCGATATCCAATTGTTCCACTGTTGAGTGTCTCGGATGTGGTAAAGGCATCAAAGTTTTTTATTCCTGAGGTATAGACTGCAGCTGTTGGCATAACTGTTTGGATGGCCTCTGTATATGGTGTTGTGATGAATTCAGTTCGAGCAGTTGAGGACACGCGAAGTTCATCAAGCTCCCCTAAGAAGTTTGCTGCTGCGCTCACATTGCCTCTTGATCCATAGGCACGCCCCATTAACAAATCTTTTGTGTTATCAAAAATCGTGACTGTTGTTGGGACAGATGAGCCTGATTGGACACCATCAACAAACAGCTTCATATTTGAACCATCATACGTGGCGGCGACATGATACCAATTGTCAGCTGTAAGATTGAGGACTGCAGATTTTGCCACACTATCATTTCCATATGACCAGATTGTGGCGTCGTTGTTTACGTCACCACCAGTACCGGCATATAGTTTTCCTTCATATACAGCAAGTGAATTGACATAGTTCACAGTTGCATCCCAGCTACTATTGAGTCCATCTCCTCCTACTTTTTCCCAGCTTGTAGTGTCGTATCGCCAAACTTCCGATTCACCTGCCGTAATACCGAGTCCAACGTATAAAAATCCGTTGTATGTCACCATGTCTAATACTTGCTCAAAGGTGCTGTCTGCCCATCCATACGTGCTTCCACTTGAACCGCTTCCATCATCACCACCTATTTTTGAAGAACCCCAGTTTGCAGTTGCCTCACACGTTGTACATTTCCAGACCTCTGCATCACCTGCTGTGCTTCCGAGTCCAACCACTATTTCACCATCGTAGACCGCCATAGAATCAACACGTTCATATGTTGTATTCGCCCATCCAGAGTTGATACCATCTCCACCCACTCGTGTCCACGCAGGCGATCCACCATCGCAGCTACTACTACAGCGCCACACTTCTGCATCTCCTGCAGAAGCTCCTGCCAGTCCAACAAATAGGTATCCATTTGCTTGTGCCATCGTCGGGACTTCACGAAAGGTACCGGCTGCCCATCCCGAGTTTATTCCATCACCAGCAACCTTTAACCAAGTTGGAGTCCCATCACAGGAAGTACATCGCCACACCTCAGCATCACCGTTTGCGTTGTTTCCTAAGCCGACATAGAGTTTATCCATGTATGCGACCATACTTGGAACACTCTCATAGGTATTAATTGGCCAGCTGCTGTTGAGAGCATCTCCACCTATTTGTGTCCAGGTTGACCCATTCCATCGCCACAATTCCCCATCTGCAGTGCTTCGTCCGAGTCCAACATAGAGCATTCCTTTGTGATAAAGCATGCTATCAACCGATTCATAGGTATTCACACTCCAGCTATTGTTGAATCCTTGACCGCCAATTATGATCCACTCACCAGTACTTTGATCATATTCCCATACAAATGCAGCACCAGCTTGTGCATTTCCAGTGCCTGCATACATCTTGCTGTCACCGGATGCAATCTCTTGCACAGTGGCATGGCCTACGAATTCCCAGCTATTGTTGACATATCCTCCTCCTAAACGCGTCCAACCTGCTGTATTGTTACAGGTTGCACCAATGTCACATCGCCAGAATTCACTTGACCAGGAAGTACTGGATGATCCGATATATAAATCAGTTCCATCGAGGGTTATGGTATTCA
>CAZWYZ010000016.1:8655-12889 GCA_964638785.1 uncultured Pseudomonadales bacterium | reverse complement strand
CCAGCTCCTCTTGTAATCGCCGCAAAGCGCACTCAATATAACTTTCTCCTGGCCTGACATTCCCGCAACAGCTATTTGCCCACTGCTCTGCACCAACAATTTTTGTATTACTTCGTTGCTGGATCAGTAACCGTCCTTTATCGTTAAACAGAAAAACACTACAGGCCCTATGAAGCTTCCCATCACCTCTATGTGCTTCAATTTTATCCATCACACCAATTTGGTGATCATCTTCATTCACTAGTATGACTTGATCCAAGTTCACGCTACTTCCCTCTTTCCACTACTATTCCCTTCCTTATTCGATTTCTTTTCATAGTTTGATAGCGCATTTATCTGTTCGTGCGCTGCATACCCTATACCGCTTTCAGATGGTATACCTGGTCTGTTTTGTAAGCTTTTTTCCTGATTGGGGTACGAAACACCTTCTAGACGGTACCGTTGCCCATTCAGGCGCCAATGACGTGAAATTTGCATAGACAAGACAATAGTCGCAAAAAAAAGGAAAAATCATTCACGTATAGAAGAGAACCGCCAAAAAAGGTACAAGAGTGTCACCTGCCATAATCCCCAAAACATGAGCCACCACCACTCAATAAACAACCACAAACCAAGAAGTGGAATCATCGCAAGTAGTCGCGATGACATCTCATGCGCAAAAAGCCATCCAAGTACACACAAAAATGCAGGGAAAAAAACGAACGCAAGAGGGACATCTTTCTCGACAACTTTTTGCATCGTTTGGTACGGATGTGTTAAAAATCCAAGCACTGTCGCACTGAGTCCATACGAAAGATGCGTTACTCTAGAGAGAATTGTTGACATAGACTCCTGGGAAAAACCAAATACTACCAATAATTGCAAAGAGAAACGAAACTATTAGCAAAAACTGCCAATAGTGCATTCCAATGATCGAGAAGAACGGCCGAGACCACACTGGAAGCGGAGAGCTTTTTTCAATTGCCGCTTGTGTTTTAGCCTTTAATTGAAGTTCTTCAAGAAATTGTGGTTCGTTCATATTCTTGTTTAAATAATTCTTTGGCTCGATACAGCTTACTCTGCATTGCTGCAAAACTGAGGCCATAGTGGTGTGCAAGCTCCTTTACAGACAGACCGTCAACATATTTTAGCTGTAATAGCTCTGAAATCTCTTCAGGCAGTCCATGTAAGATTTCACTAATGATGGACACATGACCAGCTAACCACGCGTCTTCTCCCTCATCACTCCGTACAGAGTCGAGTAATTCATGACCATATGGGAGCAGCGCAATCGCTTTCTTCGCATATTTTTTGCGCCAGTAATCAGAGAGTTCATGTCTGGCAATGGAAAGCATGAAGGTCCACAATTCAGATTCCCCACGAAAGAGTGGGAGTGAGGAGAGACAAGAGAGATAGGTGTCGTGGACAAGTTCTTGTGCATCAGACTCGTCCCCCATACGTTTGAGAAAGAACTTCAATAGTTCTGTTTTTGAAGAGGAGTACCAGACTGAAACGGCAGAACTGTCACCTTTCTTCAATTGAGAGATGAGCTCTTGCTCATTTATAAACAGCATAGAGGTATTGTATACTACAGGTATGGGTACACGTCTTTTGGCATTCGATTTGGGAGACACCTTAAAACTCGGTGAAGGCGGCGCAATATCAGGCGGAGTTGACGCAGGTGGGACGATGAGTGTGGGAATGGTGTATCGAGATTTTTCTTCGTTCCTCAATTTACTCCTACCCGTGGTTTTTGTGATCGCAGGACTCATTCTCCTCTTCTTACTCATCGGTGGTGGCTTCTCAATCATCGCATCAGGTGGAAATGCAAAAAATGTCGAACAAGGCAAAAATCAGATTATGGGAGCCATAATCGGATTCTTAGTCATCTTCTCCGCTTACTGGGTCATTCAGATTATCCAAACCTTAACTGGAGTGCAAATTCTCAATTCAACATTATAAGGGTATAATAAATCTATCTATGTGGTCATTCGTTACTTTTGCAGTCTTTCAGATCATGGGAACAGTCGAGCCTCCACCAGGGGTAAATCTGTTTCCGAGTCCTGAAGCCACAGGCAGTGGTCAAGGACTCATCGTTTTCATCTCAAACCTGATTAAGCTTGTTACAGTCATTGCTGGTCTTTTCGGACTTTTCAATATCATTTCAGCTGGATATTCATACTTAAGTTCTGGTGGAAACGCGAAAGCGACAGAAGAAGCGATGAACAAACTCACCTACAGTTTAATTGGTCTTATGATCATTGTGGGATCATTCACGATCACTGCTCTGATTAGTTTGCTCTTGTTTGGTGATGCAACCTATATTTTGAACCCAGATATCCCTACCCCTACAGGACCATAAACTATGTTTGCACTCATCGCAGAACGTCTCGGACCACTCACTCCTCCAACCACAGCCTTTGCTCCAGAGGCTGGAACTGGTGTTGAAGCAGTTGGTGGACCAATCGCACAATTTGTAAGCAACCTTCTTGGCTTCATTACAGGATTAGCCGGAATCATGTTTTTGATCTATCTCATTTTTGCTGGACTATCTTGGGTATCATCTGGTGGAGACAAAGGAAAAGTTGAAGCAGCTCGTAATCAGATGACTCAAGCGGCATTAGGTTTAGTTGTTGTTATCGCTGCCTATGCAATTGCTGGTGTTGTAGGCAGAGTATTGGGCCTCGATATCCTAAATCCTGTGAATGTTATTAAAACTATCATTCCTACCACATAACCTATGTTTGCACTCATCGCACAAGCTGACGCTATAACAAACCCTGCAATCTCTGCTAATTTTGGTACCGGAGGAGCAAATCTTGCTCTCGCAAGTATCATCGTCACTATTTGGAGAGCGGCAATTACTTTGGGCGGCCTCGCCCTTCTGGTTATGTTAATTGTGGGATCTCTTGAATGGATCACTGCGGGTGGAGACAAAGGAAAGATTCAGGCAGCACGAGATCGTATCACGCAAAGTGTTATTGGAATGCTCGTCCTAGCAGGCACAGTTGCGATCAGTGTCTTTATTAGTGGAATTCTCGGTATTAACTTATTGCAACCAAACTTTGCAGATAACGTAGGAGGAGATGCTGGAGGAGGAGCAGCGGCCCCTTGTATACCAAGACCAGGAGCTCCTTGCCCAACACAAGACTAATATGTTCACACTCATCGCACAAGCACAAACTGGTGGTCAGATCGTCGATATTTCTGCTGGAACAACGCTTATATCTCCAATAGGAACAATTGATCAATTACTCCAAATCGGAGCAAGTGCTATCTTGCTCGTTGGAACTATTGCTGTCTTGTACTACCTGCTCTACGGCGCCTTTAGTTGGATTAGTGCTGGTGGCGAAAAAGGAAAGATTGAAGAAGCACGCACAATGATGACACAAGGGATTGTTGGAATTATTATCCTTGCATCCGTTTTCGTGATCTTTGGACTTGTCTTAAACTTCTTAGGATTACGCGACCGCTTTGACATTGGCAATTATGGGATGGGATCAGTACCGTCATCCGACTATCGAGCATAGATACTCTATGTCAACAAAAAAACTTCTACTCTTTCTATTGCTAGCTGTTTTTTTTGTTTCGTTGCCTACTGTTACGTTTGCACAAACACTTCCAGATGGATATACCGATGCTGTGACTGTTGCGCCAGCAACTTCTGGGTACTATGTCACGAGCCTCGGCGGCCTTATTACAGCTGGAATCAAATGGGTGGCGTATATTGGAGGAGTTTTATTGCTTATCTACCTCGTCTGGGGTGGAGCTGAATGGATAATGTCTGGCGGAGATAAAGCAAAAGTTGAATCGGGACGTACTCGAATTACTCAGTCAATTATTGGATTTGCCATCCTTGCGTGCATCTTTGTTGGGTACGCAGCTGTTCTTGATTTCTTAGGTCTACGAAGTAAAGTCGGTATTGGAAATATTGGCGCTGGTGGCACAGCTGGAAGCGGTGGTGGCGGTGGACCGACAAACCCACCTGGATCAGGTTCTTCATGCACAACTGCTACAGTCAATCAATACTTTAACGATGGTGGTGCTGGTGGGTACTGTAGTGGAGGTGGAGCAGCTCAAGTTCGCTGTGTTCCAGCAGGTGTAGGAGGACTGAACTACCCTCATTTTGAACCATGTTCCTGTTTAAACGGGTCAACACTACTTCCTGGAGTTGATGTACGTGGCTGCCAATAACCTTTTACCGCTTGATTCCCCTCTTTACCTTGCCTAGTATGATAGAATATCATTAGTAGCA
>CAZWYZ010000016.1:2958-8645 GCA_964638785.1 uncultured Pseudomonadales bacterium | reverse complement strand
TACAGGAGTGGGTTCAACCCTACTCGTCCCAGCAGTCGCATTTGCACAAGCAGCTGTCGGAGCTGATACCCAAGTTAATGTTGATCCAGCAGCGTCTGGATTCCAAATCTTGAGTATCACCAAGCTCATTCAGTCACTCTTGCGATTCACGCTTGGTATCGTCGGATTGTTAGTGTTCGTCTACCTCATCTGGGGTGGAATTGAATGGATCACCGCAGGTGGAGACAAGAGTAAGACAGAGAGTGCACGACAAAAAATTACAAATGCTATCATCGGTCTCGCGATCGTCGCTTCAGCATTCGCAATCTCAATTGTGCTGCAAAACTTCTTCGGAATTCAGATTGGTGGAAACATCAACCTGCCAACCGCAGTTGGACAGTAATTGTTGAATTAAAACGAAAAATAAAAGTCCCGGTGTATACCGGGACTTTTTTGTTATAATCAAACACAGATATGAAATCGAACAAAAAAACATTTTTCTTGTCATACTTTTTATCTCTTCTCTCCTTTTTCTCTGTTTTTGCTGCACCCGTGCTCGCTCAGACAACCGCATGGTCTGGGAGGTGTGTAGGTGGCTATGATGGAACAAAAGACGTGGCAACAATCCAAGGAATTGAATGCTTGGTAACAAATATCTTAAGTATTGCGATTACAATCATTGGAATTGCTGCTTTTGTAATGTTTTTGATTGGCTCCTTCCAATACATGACTGCTGGATCAAATACAAAAGGAGTCGAAACTGGAAAGAACTCAATCAGCTTTGCAATTCTCGGTATCGTTGTTGCACTAGCCTCATTCATCATTCTGCGTTTCCTCTCACAATTTACAGGTGTCGATACGATCCTGCAATTTAATACGCAGCTACCAAACACCCCCTAATCGAGCCAGTGTTGTATACTATATTCATGCGACAGTTTTGCCGTAGCCTTGTTGTTTCCTTTCCACTTTTTCTCCTCATTGCAGGGTTATTTTTCTTTCACATCGACTCAGTTTCCGCGCAAGCAACGACTGGAGCAGACAAGATTGGAACGCATCTTATTCAAGGTGACTATAACGCGCAAGCTGATGTCATCAGAAAATTAATTGCCAGTGGAGTTCTAAGCAAGAATCCTGCATATCCAATCGTTGTCATGATCGACCCTGCAAATCCAGGTGGATTATCAATCATTAAGACAGCAATAGGATCCAATGGGTTTCAGGTCATCTTACGCGTCAACGTACACGAAAACACTCCATCGAGTCAGATTCCAGGTGTAGTAAAAGCTATTACCGATAATTTCTCTGGTCCAGACTACCCCGTTGTGGTCGGAAATGAAATAAATAATCAGAACACAAAAAATGGTGAATGGAAATCACAAAGCTATACTGCGTACGGTCAAATGTTTGAATCTATTTGCAGAGGTGTTCGCCCGAATCCGTGTGGAATTGCTGCCCTTGATACCATCAATAGTGATTTTGATGTCGAAGCGATTTTACCCAGAATTCTTTCCAGTATTACTGATAAAACCCTTATCACCGCAGTATTTGCAAACGTGTACAAAACAGCTGATTGTTCATGGATCTCTACTCGATGCGATGTGACGTCAGGAGCATGGATACAGTCAAAAATTAAAGCTGGTGTTCCACTTTACATTACTGAGTTTGGAACAACTACTTGCGGTGACTATGACTGTCTTCAAGAGTTCTATGAAGCCAACAACGATATTTCCGCAAAAGCAGTGGTTGGATTCTCACGTCCTCCAGGAGAAGCAACGGGGACAACTTGGGTACACCCTGTCCCAGCAATCTGTGAGTACTGGCTGGCAGGACCTGGTCTTGCAGTTGAGAAGCCAACAAAATGTGGTGGAGGAAAGAGACAAGCATTTGTCTATCCTGGTATCGAAGACATGTCCCCTGACGAAACTCGTATGAGACAAATGGCGGCAGGATACACATTGATGTGTGGAAATCAATTTAAAGTTCAAGGAAGCATTGACAACGAGGACGCAATCGCTCGATATAATGAGAACGTTGCCGACAATCAAAAAATTGACTGTGGAGCAACTCCCACGAATGCTGCCTGTATCATTGGGGGTGTTTGGGGGAATGTTATTCTTGATAATACGAAGACAGTGATCCCCTTGTACCGCTTCCAAGGAGCACAAGTTCCCAATCCAGAAGGAGCGACACGAAGATTCGATGATCTCGAAGGATTTTTCGGCGCAAACTATACAAAAGGATTCTTGGAAAATGCCTCTGGAGGTCAACAATTTCTGCCGTCTTTAGCCAATGGTGTTTCTCGCAAACTGGTTAGCCAACAAACACAATGCGAGATGACAGTTGGGTATCTCAAAACGATTAAGCAGTTGTGTGATCAAGAAGGAAATCGAAGTGGATATACCTATAATGATAAGTTAGATGCGGATGCAAAACCTGCAACCCCTTCCGCACTCCCACCTGGAGACTGTGCGCTGTATAGCAAGATACCAGGTGCTCCCGCACAGTTTGATACATATAAGAAGGTATTTGAGCAGATGCCAAGTAACTTTAGCTGTTCCATTCCAGAAACAGCTCCACCCGCATGGTATAAAGAGTTCTCAAAAATTGAAATTACGATTCCCAAAGGATTTAAACCCGCATATCTGGTGCACTATATCGATAGACCAGAGGAGCAGCCATCAGGATTGGATAAAAAAGTCAATTGGATGGCACCTGGTGAAGACGATAACAGTGGGACCAATGATGATCGTAATATTTCTGATCGAATAAAGATTGTAAAAGTATACGTTCCTGCTGGATTTGCAGAAACAAATATTGATGAAGTCAACAAAAATCCTGCACTTTCGAATCGTGACAAACAACCAAGTTTTTTCCCAACATTCACTGGGGGCTTTATGCAAACCATAGAGTCAATCATCCCCTTCACCACACGGACAAGAATCATTACGGACAGACTAACGAAAACTGAAAGTATCGTAAAAGATATGGATACTGCGGGTATCTTTGATGGCAGCCACGGCGGAATTGCATGCAAGACATGTAATACAAAAGCCCCAACCAATGCACTTGACCCACGGTTCACCATTATTCGCAGAATCAATGCAGAATTCTTAGATCCTGACACACAGACATGTTCTAGTGATGATTTTGTTGGTGAGACTGCCCAGGAACGTGTACACACCATCAATCCTGCAGGAACAATTGATCCTGTCAAACCAGCAAAGATTACAGCGAGTGCGACGTTGGTAGCACAAAAACCAGGAAATGATCAAGAGACTATTCGAACCTACCTCTTATTGCCAGAGGAGTTCCGAAACATTACTGATTATGAACGTGAACTACTGAACACCTTTATCTCCGTCGAGCAACAAGATGTCGCTAAATTTCCTGAGTTTGATTTTATTTCCAACAGATCTGAAATGGCATCCAAACCCAAAGCAGCCTTTAAGTATCTTCAACTGACTGGAGCAACTGCTGATATGATCTCACCAAAAGTTGAAGGTTCGACAATCCGCTACTATGAGACAGACAACGATGCAGAGCCAATCTACGACCCAATTACTGGTACGGCTTCACAACCACAACGAGCAGTTGATGCAAAACTTTCAGGACAGATTACAGCTGACAGAGGATTATCTGAGATAAAGCCTGATCCTCAAGTCCCTGGAGGAATCCTTGCACGATCTCTCTGGGAAGTCATGTGTAATGTGACACGACCGTTCAATAACATTCCCACAGTTCCCTACGCTGGCTTTGAAAAATTCTTACAGAAAGGAATGGCCGCGTGCACAGATGGCGCTCAGCCGAATTCGGGGACAGAAACGCCATCTACGACCGATGCTTTGGCTTATATGAACACTGAAGTTGTAAAATGTGATCGATCGATGAGTGCTGGAATGACTCCTGGGAATGGAATTCCAGTCCAGTATTCTTCTTATATCTGTACCGCAAAAGATGGACCAGCAAACTCAGTTGACCAACCTGCTTCACAGTTCACGCCAACAGTGAATATTCCAGCCTGGGTTGACCGAAATGATGGAGATTCCACGCTCTGTTCTCCCAAACTCTATAATTCAGTTGTCTGCTCTTACAGTCCAGAAAGAAGAACTCCTCACTATGCATTAATTGCACACAAAGTAGATGCTTCTGGGAACTTTACCCCAAATGGAACAATGACAGCATGTGAGTATATTGTGCAACAAGCACAATCCAGAGGGGTGAGCCCGAAACTCGCGTTGGCAATATTTGGTGATGAGTCTGGTTTTGGAGCATACTCGACACCTGCTACGGCGGACAAACCAAATGGAACTGGTCAAGATTTCGGAGTCATTAGCCAGCCAAGCTCCCGTGTGAATGGATCGATTGCCATTCAGACCGGATATTTTATTAACACAGTGAATAGCCATCGTTCTTCATCCTATTTGAATTTCTTACGAGCATATTCAGGTGAAAAAACAGTTACCTTAACCAATTTCTGTAATAACAGAGCATTCCCGTACCGCGTCAAAGATTTTTATGACACTATTGGACGTGTATATAGGTAATCCGCATCGTTTTCAGTATTGCGTTCTCCCCTGTACCCTGGTGTACAATACACATGTATGAGACTGTCGCGTTTCCTCATCGCATCCTTTTTCTTTCTCTTCTTTTCTTTTGGCATTCAGACACAGGCATTAGCGCAGGTAGCAATTGATCCAACTTGTACAAATTCCCCCAGTCCAACTATCTGCACACAGTGTAAAGCTAGCTCTACATTCTTTTCTGCAAACTATGAACAATGTCGCGTAGCAGTGTCTGGCTACAATACAAGTCCAACTTTACCGTATGCAGTCATCAAGCAGATTCAAGCCGAATGTGCTTCGTTTGGTATAACCTGTCCACCTCCAACCACATCTAACTCTCAAATATCTAAATCTCAGACGCTTGAAGTTCACGCAAAAGAAATCTCTGAAGCTGTTACAGCAACACTGTTCTTGGGAGGTGTCGGAGGAGGAGCGGGAACATCTCGCGGTCTAGGCGTCTATTTTATCGGGCCACCTCCCAATGGTGTTCAAGTTGCATACTATAAATCCGGTGCTGTCGGTACTGCCACAAACTATATTGCGAAAATCTCAGGAGATAAGATTATCAACACCCAAGAGTATGTAGCTGATGTCTACAACAACATGCGCTTTCCTGGAGTACAACCGGCATATGCACAAGGACTTGGTTTTTCATCACTAAGTCCAGTTCTTGGTCTTTGGAAGATGTTTCGGAACCTCGCCTACTTCTTCTTTGTTGTAGTTGGGATGATGATCATGTTTCGATCAAAGATCGGGAATCAAGCGGCTGTTACGGTACAGCAAGCACTTCCAAAAATGATCGTTTCACTCCTTCTAGTCACATTTTCCTATGCAATCGCAGGCTTAATGGTCGATGTGATGTATCTTGTCATCTACCTTGGCATCGCGCTCTTTCAGGGCCCAGGCTTGTCTACTTCTGAGTTGACCCAAATTGCACTCTCAAATAACATAGTTGACAATATCTTCAGACTCATAGGAACTGGTGTTGTTGGCTCAATCGCAGGAGCGCTTGGGAACATCGTAGTCGGTGCATTAAGCGTGCCAGCAGGCTCACCACTTGACTGGGTGCTTCAAGGTGGATCAAACCTTATATTTACAGTAGTACTCGCTTTTGCGTTAATCATCTCTCTATTCAGAGTATTTTTT